>DASPKC010000070.1:0-19643 GCA_035628295.1 Baekduia sp. | reverse complement strand
CAGGCGCCGGGCCCGGCGGGCGGCGCCCGAGACCAGGCGCGCGCCCGGGACGCCCTGGATGCCCGGCACCTCGTCGAGCGCCGGCAACGCGGCGGGCAGCCGGCGCGCCGCGCGCAGCGGCTGGGCCGGGACGCCCGCAAGGCCGCGGGCCAGCAGCTCGGCGCGCCCCGGCACGCGCGGCGGCTCGGCGTCCTGCGGCGGCGGGACGTCGCGGCCCTCGCACGAGGGGTCGAAGAGGATGCCCAGGATCTCGGCCCCCGACATCCCGTCGACCGCGGCGTGGTGGACCTTGGTCAGCAGCGCGATCCGGCCGCCGTCGAGGCCGTGGACGAGGAAGAGCTCCCACAGCGGCCGCGAGCGGTCCAGCGGTCGGGCCACGATGCGCGCCACCTGTTCGGCGAGCTGCCGGGGCCCGCCCGGAGGCGGAACGGCCGTCTCGCGGATGTGGAAGTCGAGGTCGAAGTCCGGGTCGTCGATCCAGTAGGGGTGGTCGAGCCCGAGCGGCACCTGGGCGAGCTTCCAGCGAAACGGCGGGACCAGGTGCAGCCGCTCGCCCACGAGCCGGCAGAGGTCGTCGCGGCAGACCCGTCCTCCAGGCGCCGTCGAGGGATCGAAGATCGCCAGCGAGGAGACGTGCCCGTAGGCGCGGGGGGACTCCACCGCCAGGAACTGCGCGTCGAGGCTGGTCAGCTGCCGCATCGCTTCTCCTCCTCCGCCGGTCGCTGGGGATCGTTTCCCCCGCGCGGCGGGGTTCCACGCGCGCTGCGTCCGGGGGTCAGACCACCTCCACGCGCGCCGGCACGTGCTTGTGCCACGGTGTGCCCGCCAGCGGGTCCCGGCGCTCGGGGACGGTGAGCTCGTTGGGCGCCACCCCGACCGGGGTCTCACCGAGGCCGAAGCCGTTGGGCAGCGTGATGTGCCCGGCCCGCAGCGTGTCGGTGATCTCCACGGGCGCGGTGGCCGCACCGGCAGCGGTGGTGATGCGGACGGTCGCGCCGTCCTGCACGCCGAGCCGCGCCGCGTCGGCCACGCTGATGCGCAATGCGCCGGCCGCGTCGCGCTTGCGCCAGGCCGGATCGCGCAGGATCGTGTTCGCGGTGCTCGTGCGCCGCTCGCCGGCGGCCAGCACGAAGGGGAACGCCGGGTCGGCCGGGGCAGGGTCGGCGAGCCGGCCGAGCTCGTCGAGCAGCTCCGGGATCTCGAGCGCCAGGCGGCGCCCCGGATGCGTGACCCGCGCCCAGCTCTCCTCGTGCGGGTCCACGGTGAAGACGAGGCCCGAGCGCTCGCGCAGGACCGCGTCGAACAGCTCGTCGCCGGAGGCGAACCCCGCCCGGCGCACCGACTCCGGGAACTCCGCGGCGCACAGGTGCGCCGCGCCCCAGAGGACGGCGGCCGGCTGGGCGCCGTCCGGCAGCGTCGGCCCGAGCGTCTCGAAGAGGACGACCGGCGCGAGCGGCCCGAGGTGCGGCCGCTCGGCGACGCGCGCGCCGAAGGCGGCGGCGAACGCGTCGCGGCGCGCCGCGGCCGCCTCGTGCAGCCCGTCGACGTCCTCGTCGGTGAGGGCGCCGAGCTCGCGGACGAGCGGGCGGTGGATCTCCGGCTCACCGAGCGGGCCGTCCGGCGCCTCGACCACCGGCGCGCGCAGGTGGAACACGTTCTCGGGGAACTCCAAGTTGAAGAAGGTGCACTCCCACTTCTCGTACTGCGAGAGCGCGGGCAGCACGTAGTCAGCGCAGCGCCCGGTCTCCGTCAGCGCCACGTCGATCACGACGGAGAAGTCCAGCGCCGCGAAGGCCTCGCGCATCCGGCCCGAGCCCGGCAGCGAGTGCACCGGGTTGGAGCTCTCGACGAGCATCGCGCGGAAGCGATCCGGGTGGTCGCCGAGCACCGCGTCGGGGATGGCGGCCGCCGGGATCAAGCCGCCGATGACGCGCTCGCCGGTCCCCGGGGTGACGCGGCGCGAGCTCGCCTGGCGGCCCATGAGCGCGCCGGGCGCGAAGCTCGAGTGCAGGTTCGTGGTCCCGGGCCGCGCGAAGTTGCCGGTCAGGGCCCACAGGAGCTTCTCCAGGTAGGAGTTCAGCGTCGAGTGCGGGGCCTGCTGCACGCCGAGGTCCTCGAGGATCGAGACGCTCGCCGCGGTGCCGATGCGCCGGGCCGCCGCGCGCACCAGCTCCTCCTCCACGCCGGCACGCGCGCACGACGCCGCCACGTCCACGTCGCGCACCGCGGCCAGCACCGCCTCGTGCCCGGTGGCGTGCTCCTCCAGGAAGGCGTGGTCCACCAGGTCCTCGGCCACGAGGACGGCGAGCATCGCGGCCAGCAGGTGCGCATCGCCGCCCGGACGGACCTGGAGGTGCAGGTCGGCGAGCTGCGCCGTCTCGGTGCGCCGCGGGTCGACGACGATCAGCGCGCGAGCGGGGTCGGCGGCGATCTCCTTGAGCACCGCGCGGGCGCGGGGCAAGCCGTGGGCCTGCCACGGGTTCTTGCCGAGGAACACCGCGACCTCCGCGCGCTCGAAGTCCGGCGCGGTGTGGCGGATCTCGCCGAAGAGCTGCGCGTCGACCCAGAACTCGCCGGTCTTCTCCTGCGCCAGCGCGTTGGACGCGAAGCGCATGCCGAGCGCCGCGCGCGTCGCGCGCGAGTAGGCGCCGCCGAGGTGGTTGCCCTGCCCCCCGCCGCCGTAGTACATGATCGAAGCGCCCCCGTGGGCGTCGCGCACCGCGGCGAAGCCCGCGGCCACCTCGCGGATCGCCGTCTCCCAGTCGATCTCCTCGTACGTGCCGTCGGGGCGCCGGCGCAGCGGCGCGGTGAGCCGCTGCGCCCCCTGGTAGTACGGCAGGCGCTGCGCCTTCTCGCACGCGTAGCCCTGGGATGCCGGGTGGCGCCGGTCCCCGCGCACGCGCACGAGGTGCCGGCCGTCGACCTCCACCTCGACCCCGCAGTTGCAGGCGCAGAGGATGCAGGCGGTCGGCTGCCAGGGCGCGGCGCTCATGCCGGCTGCGCCGCCTCGGCCTGCTCGCGCTGCGCGGCTGCGGCGGCCCGCAGCGCCTGGAACTCGACGACCTGGCCGCCGGCGCCCCAGCTGCCCTCCGCGATCTCGCGGCAGAGCACCCACACGCGCAACGCCTCGTCCTCGGGGATGCCGGCGTGCTCGCGGATCGCACGCGTCGCCGCGTCGACCAGTTCCTTGCGGCGCCGGTCCGACAGTGCGCCCTCGGGCGTCGTGACGTCGAGGCGGAACGTCGGCGCCGGCACCGGGCGGCCGGCGGCGCGCACGGCGCCGGCGGGAAGCTCGTGGAGGTAGACCCAGGTCACCTGCCGGAAGAAGTCGGTGTCCGGCGCGCGCTCTGCACGCAGGAGGATCGTCGTCAGGTCGTCGACGAGCGCGTCGCGCGCCTCGTCGCCCAGCGCCCCCTGCGGATACGTCAGATCCATGATCGGCATGCGGCGACGGTACTATGATGACCGTCATAGATGCAAGGATGACGTGGTGAGCCGCAGCACCGACAGCCGTGACCGGATGATCGCCAGCGCCGCCCTGCTGCTGCGCGAGCAGGGCCTCACGGGCACCAGCTTCGGCGACGTCATCGAGCACAGCGGCGCGCCGCGCGGGTCGATCTACCACCACTTCCCCGGCGGCAAGGCGCAGCTCGTCGAGGAAGCCGTGCGCTTCGCCGGGCGCTACGTCGAGCGGCTCATCGCGCAGGCCGGGGACGATCCGCTCGAAGCGCTGCGCCTCTTCCTGGCGACCTGGCGCGACACGTTGCAGGAGGGCGAGTTCCGGGCCGGCTGTCCCGTGGTCGCGGTGGCCGTGGAGGCGCAGGATGAACACCCGCAGCTCGCCGAGGCCGCGGCCGCCGCGTTCGCGGCCTGGCAGGACGCGCTGGCCGGCATGCTGCGCCGGCGGGGCGTGGATGCCGCCGAGGCGCGGCGGCTGGCGACCATGACCGTCGCCGCCGTCGAAGGGGCGGTCGTGCTCTGCCGCGCGCAGCGCTCCACGCGGCCGCTGGACGATGTCGGCGCCGTGCTCGCGGATCTGCTGGGCGGCGCGGCCGGCTGAGCCGGCCGGCTCACCGCACCGCGCGCCGGCGCACCGCCGACGTCTGCCCCGCAGCGTCGACGGCCTGTACGGCCACGGTTGCGGCGCGGCGGCCCCGCAGGCGCACGCGCCAGCGCCCGCGGCCGTCCGCCTTTACAGTCCTCGCCCGTGCGCCCGCGAGGCGCACCCGCACCTGGACGGGGGCGCGCTCACCGCAGGCGGTGTCGCGCGCAGTGCCGGAGACGACGCGCCCGCGCACGCGGACGCGGCGCCCGAGCAGCGGCGGCTCGAGGTCGTAGCAGCGCAGCTCCGGCCCGGGCCGCTGCGGCCCGCGATAGATGTCGATGCCCCCGCCGACGCCCTGCCAGATCGCGCCGTCCGGCCCGACCTCCGTGGCGGCGTAGATCGAGTTCGAGTCCGGCCCCGGCGAGGCGGCGACCCGCAGCTTCGACGCGCCGGTCTCGAGGTCGAGGCCCTCGAGACCCCACAGCCCGCCGCGCTGGCCCTGCCCGTAGACCAGGCCGGAGGCCGTGCTGAGCGTGGGGATGGCATTGGGGATCGAGATGTCGCGGTTGGCCCAGATGCTCCGGCAGGTGCGGCTGTCCGGGTCCCAGTCGATGCGCTCGAGGCCGTAGGGCGCGTTGACCGGGTCCTGGCCGGCGAGCGCCGCGACGATCCGCCGCTGCTCGGGCGGCAGCAGCGCGAGCGCGCGCTCGTTGCGCAGCGTGTTGTTGACCACGATGCTCGCGTAGCCCGACGTGAGCACCGACTGCTCGCTGGCCGACGTGGTCGCCGACGGGTCGCCGAAGCGCACCGGCACCTCGCACGCGATGCGGCGGTCCTTGCCGGGCGCGATCGGCTGCCAGTCTTTGGGGATGTCGCCGCGCCAGAGCAGCACGAGGTGCATGAGCGGCTGGCCGTCGGTGATCACCACGAACCGGTCCCGGTCGCGCCCGGTGCCCATCACGTCCGGCGTCGAGCCCGAGCCGTCGCCGAGCCGCACGCCCCCGCCCACGCCGGTCTCGTACGCGGCGCTCCAGGCCCGCGACAGCTCCCGGCCGTCCCACTGGATGCGGTGCATCCGCTTGGAGGTCACGACGTAGATGCCGCCGTCCTCGTCGGCGGCGATCGAGTTGGAGACGATCTCCAGGTTGCCGTCCGGCGCGTCGCAGCGGCCGTCGTTGAGCTGCAGCGCCCGCACCTCGCCGGGCGCAAGCCGGTCGAGGGCCCGCGGCACCACGCCGACGGCGCCGCGCTCGGTGGCGAACGCCACCATGCCGTCGTAGGTCATCGTGATGCCGACGAGCTTGTCGCCGGGCCCGCAGAGCGCCCGATCGGGCAGTTGCAGGGCCTTCAGCTTGGCGATCGGCGAGCGCAGCTCGCGCGGGCGGAGGTCGCCGAAGACGTCGAGCGAGCGCTCGCGCCCGACGAAGAGGTGGTCGTCGCGGTCGAGCAGGTTGTAGGCGCCGGTGATGCTGGCGCCGGCCGTGCTGGTCGGGCGCGTGATCGAGGAGATGACCTCGCCGGTCGCCACGTCGACCTTGTGCACGCCCGCGACGTCCGGCGACGAGACGACGGACATGAACGCGGCGCGCCCGCCGCCGGGGTAGGGCGAGGAGAAGTCGATGACGATCGGGACCTGCGTCTGGGAGCCGGGCAGACGGACGTGCTGCCAGCGGACGGGGTCCCCCGACCGCGGCGCCGGAAAGGGCGAGGCGCCCGAGGCGTACGAGCCGCGGTGGCTCGCACCCCAGCCGGAGTCCGCCAGGTGCGGGTTGCACGGCGGCTCGTGCGGCGCGACGGGGGTCAGGCAGGTGGGCGCGGCGGAGGCGGCCGGCGCGGACGCGGCGAGGAGGCCGGCGGCGAGGGCGCCGGCGACGGCATGGCGGAGCACGCCGCGACGGTAGCAGACTGTTGTACTCGGAGTACAACAAAGGTAGGGTGCCTGGCCGTGGCCACCGCCCGCCGCCTCCCGCCGGCCGCCCGCCGCATGCAGCTGATCGCTGCCGCCATCGAGGTGTTCGCCGAGCGCGAAGAGGACGAGGTCGGGCTCGAGGACCTCGCCGCCGCCGCAGGCGTGACGCGCAACCTGCTCTACCGCTACTTCGCCTCCCGCGGCGACCTGCACCACGCGGCGGTCGTCGAGGCCATGGCGCGCCTGGCCCCGCGCATGGACACCGACCCCGGGCGAGCTCTCGACGAGAAGCTGCCGCGCAACGTCGCCAGGTGGCTGGACGCGGTCGAAGAGCGCGACCCGGCGATGCTGCTCGTCGTCCGCGCCGGGCGCTCGTCCGATCCGCAGGTGGCGGCCGCGGCCGCCGCGGCGCGCGAGGCGCTCACCCGCGCGATCGCCCGCAACCACCTCGGCGTGGACGATCCTCCGCCGGCGGCGCTCGCCGCGCTGGACGGCTACCTCGCGCTCGCCGAGCGGCTCATCGACCGCTGGACCGCCGACGGCGACCTCGACCGCGCCGCCGTCGAGCGCGTGCTGGCCGACGTGCTGCGGCCGCTCGTCGCCGCGGTCGCTAGATGAGCGTCCAGAAGCCGTCGGAACCGACGTGCCGCTCGGTCGCCACCCGCCCGAGTCGCTCGCGGGCGTCGGGCTGCTCGAGGTCGGCCAGCAGGGCGACCTCGCGCGTCGCCAGCGGCGAGCCGACCCGGCGCAGGACGTCCGTGACGTCCTCGGCGGGCGGCCGGCGGTCGGTTCCCGGCACGAGGTTCGCGAGCACGACGTCGTAGACCGCGAACGGCTGGAAGCCCGGGACGGAGATGGTCACGCCGTCGGCGAGGCGCGTGATCTCGTAAGACGGGCAGGTGTAGCGCCGGCCCCCGGACCAGTTGGCGAGCTTGTGGTCGAGAACGCGCGCCGCGTCCATGGGCCTGCGGGCGGCGGCCATGTCCTCGGTGAGGGCGGCGTCCACGCGCTCGTCGTCCATCCAGCGCGCCAGCGTGCCCGGCCCGATGCCGGCGCTGGTCGCCGCCATCGCCAGCATGGCGGGCTCGTCGAGCAGCGCGTCGCCCGCGAAGTTGTGGACGCGCAGGCAGCGCAGCAGCGCCTGCGCCGCCTCAGGCTCATGCAACCGCGCCGCGACGACCGCCCTGCACGCCGGGCGCGTGGCCGCCATGCGCGGGCGCTCGGCGGTGTCGATCGGCATCCCGTGCTCGCGGGCAATGCTCTTGTAGGAGGCGGCCTGCTTGTCGGTCGTGAAGCCGCGCTCGACATAGTCCTCGGGCGCATCGGCCAGGACAACCATGCGCACGCGCCACTCGAGATCGCCGCCGTAGAGCCACTGCAGGCGCCGCCGGTGCGGCTCGGCGCTGTAGGCCCAGGGGCAGCCGGGGTCGGTGTACTCGGTGATCCGCACGGCAGGCATCGCGTCGCGCCTACCCGGCGCGCGTCGTAGCGTTCGCGCCATGCAGATCCGGCGCATCGAGCAGCGCGACGCGGAGCGGGTCACCGCCCTCTGGGACCGGGCGTCGCGCGAGACCCCCGACGGCGGGCCGTTGCAGCCCCGCGGCCGCGCGAACATCGCGGCGATGCTGACGCTCTCGGCCGCCAGCCCCCACGCGGCGTGCTTCGTGGCCGAGGGCGACGACGAGCTGCACGGCTTCGTCCTGGCCGAACTGCACGACGACGGCCTCCTGCCCGGGCGCTACGGGCGCATCGAGGAGCTCACGGGGCCGCGCGAGCTGCTGCCCGAGCTCCTCGCTGCCGCGGTCGGCTGGCTGCGCGAGCACGGTGCCGAGGTGATCCGCGCCGACGCCGACGAGGACGATCCGGAGGCGGTCGCGCTGCTGTCCGAGCTCGGCTGGCAGCGCGAGGCCATCCGCTTCGCGCTCTACGACGACTAGGAGCGCCCGGCGCTAGGCGAGCGTCGCGCCGCCCAACGCGCGGGCCAGCACCAGCGCCGCGTACAGCTCGTCGGGCTGGTCGTCGAGCGGCCGGCCTCGCAGGGCCTCGGCGCGGCGCAGGCGCTGCAGCACCGTGTTGCGGTGCAGGTCCTGCTCGCGCGCGGCGTGCGCGACGCCGCCCCGGGGGGCGAGCACCGCGCGGACGGTGTCGCGGATCGACGCGATCGCCGGGTCGGCGTCGGCGAGCTCGCCGAGCTGCCGATGCACGAACCTGCGGGCGGCGGGGAGGTCGCGCGCGAGCAGGTCGAGGAGCGCGACGTCGTCGAAGGCGACGACCTGCGGCTCCGGGCCGGCCAGGTGGGCGACGCGCCGCGCGCGCTCGGCCTCCTCGCGGCTGGTGCGAAAGCCGGCGAGCCCGACCCCGACCGTGCCGAGCGCGACGCGCACCTCCGTGCCGACCGGACGCAGCGCCGCGGCAGCAGCCTCCTTCGGCGGCGGGGTGCGCGCCCCGGGGCGGATCCAGGCCGCGACGGCGTCCGGCCCGTCGGGCACGAGCAGCGGCCGCGCCGAGCCCAGGGCCTCGGCGACCGCGACGGCCGCGCGCTCGAGCTGCGCCGACGGGGCGGCGCTCCAGCACACGAACGACAGCTGCGCGCGGTCCAGGCGATGGCCGAGCAGCCGCTCGGCACCCGGGACGTCCTCCGGGTCGGCCTCCAGCAGCGAGCGGACGAGATCGGCCCGCAGCACGGCCGCGCGGCGTTGGCGCCGCTCGCGCTCGGCGAGGTGCTCTGCGCTGACGCGCCCCGAGACGATGTCGATGTACTCCACGGTGAAGTCCGTCGCCTCGCGGACCGCCTGCAACCGCTTCTCGGGGTCGCCGACGGTCGCGCTGAGCTCGTCGGCGAGCCGACTCAGGAAATAGCCGTGCCCCAGCCGGTAGAAGCGCAGCGTGTCGTTGACCTCGGTGCCGCGCTTGGCCATGGCCCGGGCGTGCTCGAGGGCCGTCACCGGCGCTTCGGTCGCCGACGCGGGGATGCCGCTGAGCAGCATCGACAGGATCGCCTCGATGTTCGACGAGCACGACCCCAGCGTGAGCGCCGCCAGCTCGGGATCGGACTGCACGACCGGGATCCGCGCGGCGAGCGCGTCGTACATCTCCTGCGCGAGGGCCGGCACCTGGGTGCTCCACGTCTCCGCGAGCGCACGGACCTCCTCGCTGGCCTTCATGCCACGACCCTACGGCCCGGGTGTGCGCTCTGCACACCGACCCGTGCGACCTGCCCGTAGTGGTGGACCGGTTCCTGGGGCATCCTGACGCCATGTCGGCAACGGTCGCCGATCGCATCACGCGCATTCCCGATCCCGATGAGCCCGTCCCGGCGGTGTCCTGGCCGGTGGTCGGCCTGCTCGTCGCGGGTCTGACGCTGTTCCTCGGCTCGAGCGCCGCCTATCTGGCCGACGCGTGGCCGTGGTGGGCGACGGTCGCCACGAACGCCATCGCCGGCTACCTGCTGTTCACGGTGGCCCACGACACCGCCCACCACTCCGCGTCGGCGAACTCGACGCTCAACACGTGGATGGGGCGGCTGTCGACCCCGTTCTTCGCCCCCCACGCCGCCTACCCCGTGTGGCGCTTCATCCACATGCAGCACCACCGGTTCACCAACCACCACACGGACAAGGACCCCGATCACTACACGCAGGAGGGGCCGCGCTGGCAGCTGCCGCTGCGCTGGGTGACGATCGACCTCTTCTACCTCGTCTTCTACCTGCGCCACTGGAAGCAGCGGCCGCGCAGGGAGCACCGCGAGGAGCTCCTCGCCCTGGCCCTGATGACCATCGCGTTCGGCGCGGTCATCGCGACCGCGGGCCTCTGGGCGCTGGCCGTGATCGCCCTGATCCCGGGCCGGCTCAACATCCTCTGGCTCGCCTGGGCGTTCGACTACCTGCCGCATTCCGGGCTGCACCACAAGCCCACCGAGGACAAGCTCAAGAGCACGCGCAACCGCGTCGGCCGCGAGCGCCTGGTGAGCCCCGTGCTGCTGTACCAGAACTACCACCTGGTGCACCACCTGCACCCGGTCGTGCCCTTCTACAAGTACGTGAAGGTCTGGCGCAAGAACGAGGACGCCTACCTCGCGGGCGACCCTGCGCTGTCCACCGTGGGCGGCCGGCCGCTGACGGCCGACGAGTACCGCCGGCTGCGCGCCATGGAGGAGGAGCACGACCACGCCCAGTAGGAGCGTGGGGCCCGGGCGCGCGGGTGCACTTGCGCACCACCACGGTGCGGAAGTGCACCCGGAGGCGGCCCGGGCCGCGCGGCCGGCGGTTCACCGCTTGGTCGCAGCCTGACAACGGTCTGGCAACCTGCCGGGCGCCCCCACACGGTGCGCTTCGCGCATGGGAGCCACCGCGCAGGTCATCGCCCACCGCGGAGCCTCGGCCCAGGCGCCGGAGCACACGTTCGCCGCCTTCGACCTGGCGCTCGAGCAGGGCGCCGACGTCCTCGAGCTCGACGTCCGCCTGACCGCCGACGGGCGCCCCGTCGTCCTCCATGACGCCACGCTCGAGCGGACCACGGGCCTCGTCGCGGCGATCGCCGACACGCCGTCGTGGGCGCTGCCGCGCGGCACGGGGCCGCTGCTGCTCGACGACGTCTTCGGGCGCTACGGCGATGCGACGGCCTGGCTGCTCGAGCTCAAGGATGCCGAGCCGGGGCTCGTCGCGGGCGTGCTGGAGGCGATCGCCCGCCACCGGCTCGCGGGGCGGTGCACCGTGCAGTCGTTCGAGCACGCCGCCTTGCGGCGGGTGCGCGTGGCCGCCCCGGCCTTCGCCGTGGCGCCGCTCCTGCGCCCCGGCCTGCCCGCCCGCGTGCGGCGGGACGCGGTGGCGCGCGCGGGCCGGTGGGCCGCCGGGATCGGCGTCGCTCACCACGAGGCCGACGCCGCGCTGATCCTCCATGCGCATGCCCGCGGGCTGGCCGTGCGCTGCTGGACGGCCAACGCGCGCCCTGATCTCGAGCGGCTCGTGGCGCTCGGCGTCGACGGCCTGGTGACCGACGTGCCGGACCTCGCCCGGGCGGTGGTCGACGCGGCCGCCGTCCGTGCGGCCTAGGGTGCGCGCTCGGGCAGCTCCCAGCGCTCCAGGTCCGCCAGCCACGCCGCCGCCGTGGCGTCCGACGGCGCGCGCCAGTCGCCGCGCGGCGACAGCGAGCCGCCCGCCGAGACCTTGGGGCCGTTGGGCAGCGCGGAGCGCTTGAACTGCGCGAAGGCGAAGAAGCGCCGGCAGAAGACCTCGAGCCACTGCCGGATCTCCGGCAGGTCGTAGGCCACCCGCTTGGCGTCGGGGAAGTGCGGCGGCCAGTCGCCGGCGTCCGCGTCGCGCCAGGCGTGCCAGGCCAGGAACGCGATCTTCGTCGGCCGCAGGCCGAAGCGCAGCACGTAGAAGAGCGTGAAGTCGTGCAGCGCGTAGGGGCCGATCTTCGACTCGGTCGACTGCAGCTCGTCGCCGGGCACCAGCTCGGGGCTGATCTCGGTGTCGAGGATCGCGCCGAGCGTGTCGTTGACGTCGCCCTCGAACTGTCCGCTGGCGATGACCCAGCGGATCAGGTGCTGGATGAAGGTCTTCGGGACGCCGGCGTTGACGTTGTAGTGGCTCATCTGGTCGCCGACGCCGTACGTCGCCCAGCCGAGCGCGAGCTCGGACAGGTCGCCGGTGCCGAGCACGATGCCGCCGCGCTGGTTGGCGATCCGGAACAGGTAGTCCGTGCGCAGCCCCGCCTGGACGTTCTCGAACGTCACGTCGTACACCGCTTCCCCGCGGGCGTACGGGTGGTCGAGGTTCTCGAGCATCAGCTCCGCCGTCGTGGTGATGTCGAGCTCCTGCGCGGTGATCCCCAGCGCCTCCATGAGCCGGTGCGCGTTGGTCTTCGTCCCGGCGCTCGTGGCGAAGCCCGGCATGGTGAAGCCGAGGATGTCGCTGCGCGGCCGGCCGCAGCGGTCCATCGCCTTGGCCGCGACGATGAGCGCGTGGGTGGAGTCCAGCCCGCCCGAGACGCCGATGACGACCTTCGGGTCGCCGATCGCCTTCAGCCGCTGCTCGAGCCCGGCGACCTGGATGTTGTAGGCCTCGTAGCAGTCCTGCTCGAGGCGCTCGCGATCGGCGGGCACGAACGGGAACCGCTCGAGGGGCCGGCGCAGGCCGAGGTCGTCGCCCGGCGGCGCGAGCGTGAAGCCCACCGTCCGGAACGCCCCGGTGCGCGCCGCGTGCGTGCGGCGGTTGTCGTCGAACGTGCCCATGCGCAGGCGCTCCTGGCGCAGGCGGTCGAGGTCGACGTCGGCCACCGCGCGCCGGTCGCCCTCGGGGAAGCGCTCGGTGCAGTCCAGCAGGACGCCGTTCTCGTAGATCATCGTCTGGCCGTCCCAGGAGAGGTCCGTGGTCGACTCCCCCTCGCCGGCGGCCGCGTAGACGTACGCCGCCAGGCAGCGCGACGACGACGCCTGGCACAGCAGGTGGCGGTCGCGCGAGCGGCCGACGGTGATCGGGCTGCCCGAGAGGTTCAGCAGGACCGTCGCGCCCGCCAAGGCCGCCTCGGCGCTGGGCGGGACGGGCACCCACAGGTCCTCGCAGATCTCCACGTGGACCACGAGGCCCGGGACGTCCCGGGCGGCGAACAGCAGGTCGGGGCCGAACGGCACCTCCTCGCCCAGCAGGCGCAGCGTCCCGCCGCGCTCGGCGTCGCCCGGCGTGATCTGCCGTCCCTCGTAGAACTCGCGGTAGGTCGGCAGGTAGGACTTCGGCGTGACACCGAGGACGCGGCCGCGGTGCACGACGACGGCGCAGTTGTAGATCCCGTTGCGGTGGCGCAGCGGCGCACCCACGACGAGCATCGGCAGCAGGCGCTCCGAGCCCGCCACGATCGTCGCGAGCGCCTCCTCCACCGCCTCGAGCACCGTGTCCTGCAGCAGGAGGTCCTCGATCGAGTACCCGGTCAGCCCGAGCTCGGTGAACACGGCGACGGCCGCGCCCTCGTCCGAGCACACCTGCGCCTGGCGCAGGATGGACGCGGCGTTCACGGCGGGATCGGCGATCTCGATGTGCCCGGTGCAGGCGGCGACGCGCGCGAACCCGTGCGCGTAGAGGCTGGCGAAGTCCATGCCCGGCGAGTCATACCCGCTGGGCGGCTTCCGAGCGGGACGACGGCTTGCAGGCGGCGCACCGTAAGACCGGCGCACCTCCTGGCGTCTTCCTGACATCCACCCGATGAGCGACGCCTCGACAGGCGGTCCTCGCACCAGACGCCAAGGAGCCCACCGTGACCACGCCGATCGTCATCGAGACCACCACCCGCGCCGCCGCCGACGCGGACGACTTCCTCCCAGGGGACGGTCCGGCCGCGGCGCGGGGCCCGGACCCGCCGCAGAACGCGCGCCGCGGCGAGCGCTCCCTGGCGCCGCTGCGCGGCGAAGGCGCCGGCGGGTCCGGGCGGCCCTCCCGTAGTGTCGCCTCGCCATGCGGATCCACGCGTTGACCACCGGCCGCGTGCGGGTCAAGCACGCCTTCCTGCACGCGAGCACCGGTGTGCGGCGGCAGGTGGACCTCTTCCTGCCCGGCCCGTGGTCGGATCCGCTGCCGATCCACTGCTGGGCCGTCGAGCACGACGGCCGGCTGCTGCTCGTCGACACGGGCGAGCTCGCCTCGGCGCGCGACATCCCGTTCGCGCGCTTCGAGGTGGGGCCGCAGGACGAGCTGCCGCGCGCCCTGGCGGCGGCGGGACTGGCGGTCGACGACGTCGACCGGGTGGTCCTCACCCATCTGCACGGCGACCACATGCATGGTGCGGTGCACGTCCCCCGCCCCGTCCTGGTGCACGACCGCGAGCTGACGTTCTCCGGCAAGATCTCCACCCGCGTCCTGGCCCGCGTGTTCCGCCAGCCGGTGCCGGCGGAGCTCGACGTGCAGCCCCTGCGCCTCGACGCCGGGCGCTTCGGCGGGTTCGAGTGCAGCGCGCCCATCACCGGCGACGGGCGGATCGTCGCCGTGGCGACCCCGGGGCACACGCCGGGCCACCTGTCGGTCGTCTGCATCGACGACGAGGGCCGCCACGTCCTCCTGGCCGGGGACCTCACCGACACGCTCGAGCAGCTGCACGACCGGCGCCCGGACGCGGTGGGCGTCCCGCGCCTTGCGCGGGCCACGTTCGAGGCGGTCTTCGCGCACGCACGCGAGCACCCGACGGTGTACCTGCCCAGCCACGACCCGGAGTCCGCGGCGCGTCTGGCGGCCGGGACGGTGCTGGCCTGAGGCGCGTGTGGCAGGCAGCCGGGGAGCGCGACCGCGCGGAGTAGGCTGACAGGCGGATGTCCTCGCCACCTGCGACGAGGTTCGCCCGCAGCGGCGCCACGCGGGTCGCGTACCAGGTGTTCGGCGAGGGGCCCGTCGATCTGGTGATGGTGGGCGGGCCCGCCTCGCACCTGGACCTGCAGTGGGACGAGCCCGCGACGGCGCGCACGTTCGAGCGCTACGCGAGCTTCGCGCGCGTCGTGCGCTTCGACCGCCGCGGGACGGGCCTGTCGGACCCGTCGGACGGACCTCCCACGCTCGAGCAGCAGATGGACGACCTGCGCGCCGTGATGGACGCCGCGGGACTCCGGCGGGCCGCGCTGCTCGGCGCCGCCGAGGCCGGTTGCGCGGCGCTGTTCGCCGCCACGTACCCCGACCGGGTCACCGCCCTCGTCCTGGTCAACGTGGCCGCGGCCGGGAGCCAGGCGCTCACGGAGGCCCGCCGCCAGGAGTTCCTGGACATCATCGAGAACCACTGGGGCGAGGGGCGGTTCCTCGACCTGTTCGCCCCCAGCCGGGCGCAGGACCCGCGGTTCGCCGCGTGGTGGGCGCGCTTCGAACGCAACTGCGCGAGCCCGTCGATGGCGCGGGCGCTCAGGGACCTGTTCATGCGCACCGACCTGCGGGGCGTGCTGCCGAGCGTGCGGGTGCCGGCACTCGTGCTGCACCGCACGGACAACCCGCTGCTGCCCGTCGAGGTCGGGCGCGAGGTCGCCGCCCTGATCCCCGGCGCCCGGCTCGTCGAGCTCCCGGGCAGCGGGGACCTCTACGCGCTCGCCGACCCCGACAGCCCCGTGTGCGAGCAGACCGAGCTCTTCCTGACGGGCCGCAGCGGCTCGCTGCTGGCCGACCGCGTGCTGGCGACGGTGCTGTTCACCGACATCGTGGGCTCCACGGACCACGCGACGCGACTGGGGGACCGCTCGTGGCGCGACCTGCTCGATCGCCACAACGCGGTGGTGCGGACCGAGCTGGAACGGTGGCGGGGCCGCGAGGTCAAGACGCTCGGCGACGGGTTCATGGCCGCGTTCGACGGGCCGGCGCGCGCCGTCCGGGCGGCGCGGGCGATCATCGACGCGTGCGACGGGCTGGGCGTGCAGGTGCGAGCCGGCGTGCACACCGGGGAGTGCGAGCTCGTCGGCGACGACCTGGCCGGCGTCGCCGTCCACGTCGCGGCCCGTATCGCGGCCCTCGCCACCGCCGGCGAGGTCCTGGTCTCGGGGACCGTCAAGGAGCGCGTCGTGGGCTCGGAGCTGCGCTTCGCCGACCGTGGCGAGCACCGCCTGCGCGGTGTCCCGGAGCCCTGGCGCGTCCACGCCGTCGTGGCGTAGCGCGCAGGCCGTCCGCCCGGCGCCACGGCACCGGGCGGACGGAGCCCTCGCTTCCTCAGCCCGCGACGGGCGACGGGCTCGTGGGCGCCGTGACGCGCGAGTCGCGCTGGGCGTCCTGCGCGTAGCTGACGCGCTGGTAGCCGGGCTTGCGCCAGGTGACCTCGTAGTTCATCGGGCCGTTGGGCAGCCAGTTGAGCTCCTCGACGGCCTCCTTCACCGACCAGCTCCCGCGCTCGACGATGCCCTCGGCGCAGTCCCAGACCCAGTACTCCTGGCGCCCGTTCCCGATCGGCTCGGACTCCACCCACACGACGATGAACTCGCCGGGCTTGTACTGGCAGCGCCGCTGGATGCCCTCGAGCATCACCTGGTTGTGGAAGTGGCCGTCACCGAAGTTGAAGCCGATGATGTTGTTGCAGATGAACTCCGCCTCGCGCAGCGTGTAGACGTCGATGTCGTCGCCGAGCTGGTTCATCATCACCGAGTTCAGCCCGCGGGCCTGGCTGTGCAGCGACCGGAACGCCAGGAGCTGGTGCAGCATGACCTCCGCCTCGTCACGCCCGTAGATGTCGGCCAGCTGCGTCGTCTGCGTCGGTCCGGCCTTGACGATGCACTGGTCGAGCTTCTCCTCGCGGCCCGGCGCGAACGCCCACATGGCTGTCGCCCAGTTGCCCGAGTACTGCCGGAACGCCGGCAGGAACGACACAAGGTCTGGCCGCCGCTCCCCCAGGATCGGGAGCACCAGCATCGAGGCCACCACCAGCACCAGGAGCGCCGGATCCATGTCGCCGAGCCCGTAGCCCTCGTGGTTGGCGAACCCGATGAACAGGAAGGCGGCGCTGAAGGCGTACGCCACGTTCCACTCCAGCGGGATGGCCAGCGGGAACGTGGAGATGATGAAGACGTGGTAGCAGACCATGAACACGGCCGTGGCCGTCGACAGCGTCTCGTTGTGCGAGAACAGCAGGATCAACGGCGGGACGAGCTCGCCGAAGGCGCCCGGCCCGTGGGCCATGAACTTCGCGAACTTCGACGGGCGCAGGTCGTCCGGGAACTTGCGGTAGTGCAGCCGCTTGAAGCGCTTGACCGGGTTCCACGGCGTGTTGCTGACCATCGGCGGGATCACGCACTCGAAGTGCCGGTTGAGCTTCGAGATGCCTGCCCCGAACCAGATCATCACGATCACCAGCTTCGCCGCCACGATCATGTCCACGAACGGGAAGAAGGCGAAGAAGATCATCACGGGGAACCACTGCTCGCTGCGCGCCGCCAGGAAGAGCACCTTGTCGCGCAGCCCCGCCAGGGTGAGGAAGACCATCGCGGCGATGACCGGCGCGGGTTCCACCAGGCCCTTGTTCGCACCGACGGCCTCGGTGAGGCCGGTGTCGTCGCGGCCGGAGAGCCCGATCCCCAGCGCCAGGCTCGCGAGCGCCGCCAGGTACAGCCCGACGTCGACCGGGGTGCGAGCATCGCCGGCGGTGAAGGGCACCTTGCCGGGCCACGGCGGGACGCGGAGGGTGTTCAGCCGCGCGTAGTAGCGCGGGCCGCCGGTCCACGGCTTGAACTTGCCCGCCAGCGGGCCCCAGGAGCCCGCCAGGTTCAGGCACTCCATGAGGACCGTCCACAGGACCACCTTCTGGTAGAAGATCGGCTCGTCCCACCAGGCGGCCGGGTGGAACGGGTCGAGGTCCGAGGTCAGCGTGGCGGCCAGGATCCCGCCGCCCATGTAGAGCACCAGGACCTTGGCGATGTAGATCAGCATCGTGATCTTCGGCGCGCCGAAGCCGTAGTCCACCCAGTGCTGGGAGAGCACCTTCAGGCGCTCCCGATAGGGCATCTGGGTGAAGGTCGCCGGATCGACCGGCGGGAAGTTGCCCGTCATCAAGCCCATGACTGCCTCCGAGTTTGCGTGCGCCAATAAGCCCATCGCGTATGTGCCCGCTTTCGCATGGCGCCAGTCCACAAATGAGCACGTCCTGTTGTGCGCCCGGGCCCCAAGTCGGCCGGCCCGAGGCCGGGTATCCCGCGCCGGCGCGCCGGCGCTACGCCGCGTTGCTCCAGTCGAACTCGTAGCGGATCCAGTTGGTGGCCTCGAACGAGAGGCTGACGCCCTCCGCCTCGACCTGGAAGTCGCCCTGACCGCACTGGCCCTGCTTCCAGATGAAGCCCTCGTCGAGGACGATGGAGACGCCGTGGGGCTCGTTGGTCACCGGGTTGCGCAGCGTGGTGCCCTTCGCCTGGCCGACCCCGGGGATGGAGAAGCCGCTCTCGATCCCGTCGTCGGTGATGTCGATGTCGGCCCGCACCACGCCGGCGACCTCGTAGGTCGTGCCGAGGATCTCCCAGGGCATGCCGCCGAGCTGGCCGGTGAAGATCTGCGCCATCGCGCCGAGCTGCTCGTCGGTCACCGCGGGCGGGACGACGAAGATGGCCTTGCCCCCGCCGTCGTGGATGGCCTTCGGCCAGTTGAGGATGGCGACGGCATCGATGCCGCCGAGGTCGACGTCGCCGCACCTGCCGCTGGTGATCCGTGTGCCGACGGCGGCCTTGCAGCTGCCGTCCGGCGAGGTGGGGAAGCCGGAGAAGTTGCAGGTGCATCCCGGCTGGCAGTTGCAGAACTCGTAGCCGATGCCCTTCAGCTGCCAGCTGGTCCTGGTGGCCTGCTCGGTGGTGGCCATGGTGCCTCCTAGGTGATGTGGGCGATGGTGGACGGGTCGGCGAGCAGCACGGCCGCGAGCCCGGCGCAGGCGACGCCGCCGGCCGTCGCGATCCGGCGCCCGCCGGGCGCGTGCTTCTCGAGGACGACGAAGACGGTGACGACGGCCATCCAGGCGAGGTTCATCGTCCCGAGCGCAACGAGGACGGCGAAGAGCGCCCAGCAGCAGCCCATGCAGAGCAGCCCGTGGGTCGCCCCGGCGCGCAGCGCGCCGAGGCGGCCGCGCAGCGCCCATCGCGCGCGCAGGAAGAACCCGAGCGGCGAGCGGCAGTGGCGCAGGCAGGCGTGCTTGACCGGCGTGAGCTGCCACACCGCGGCCGCCGCGAGGGCCGCCGCGGCTACCCGGCCGGTCCACGCCTCGCCGGCCGCCAGCGGCTCGTCGAGCGCCCGCCAGGCGAGGTACGCCGGCAGCCCGGCGGCGCTCCACACGCCGAGATAGCCGGCGACGAAGAACGGCACAGGCGCCGCGCGGCCGCGTTCGGCGGCGCGCGCGTACAGCCGCACCACCGGCAGGACGGCGGGCAGCATCATGGCCGCCATCATCGCCACCCACGCCACGACGAACGCCCCCAGCGACAGCGACGAGCCCATCTCCATGCCGCCCATGCCGCCCATCCCGCTGGACGGCATCTCGCCGGCGGGTGCCATGTCGTCGGCCATCCGTGCCGACCACCACCAGCCCGTCGCGGCGACCGCCAGCAGCGCGACCGTGATCACCGGCCCGTGGCCGGACCGATCGCGCCCCGCTGCGCTGAGCGTGCCCGCGGTCATTCCTCAGCTCCCTGCGCGCCACTCTCCCACCCTCGGGGCCGGGCATCAAGCGCGGGGCGGGCACGCGCCGCGGCCGTCCGCACGCGGACAGGCTCGCCAGGTCGTGTCGATCTGCGCGCCGCCCGCCCGACGCGCCGGTAGAACCCACCCACCACCCGACAGGAGAGAGAGCAATGCCCAGGTTCATGGTGATCGTCCCCGCCAACGCCGAGTCCGAGGCCGGCCAGATGCCGAGCACGGAGGAGCTCGAGCGGATGACGCAGTACAACGAGGAGCTCGTGAAGGCCGGCGTCATGCTGGCCGGCGAGGGCCTGCACCCCACGTCCAACGGCGCGCGCGTGCGCTTCGAGGGCGGCACGACGACCGTCACCGACGGCCCGTTCACCGAGGCCAAGGAGCTGATCGGCGGCTACTGGATCATCCAGGCGAAGTCCAAGGAGGAGGCCGTCGAGTGGGCGAAGCGCTGCCCGATGGACGACGGCAACGTGATCGAGATCCGGCAGATCGCCGAGCTCGAGGACTTCCCGGAGGACGTCCAGGCGGTCGGGCAGCTGTCGGAGGAGCCGCCGAACCAGGCGACCCCGCGCTAGTG
>DASPKC010000069.1:0-15711 GCA_035628295.1 Baekduia sp. | reverse complement strand
ATCTGCTCCGGCTCCATCATCGCGTGCAGCGGCGTCTCGGCCTCCGCAAAGCGCGACTGCGCGCAGAACCCGCAGTCCTCCGCGCAGCCGCCTGACTTCGCGTTGACCAGCGAGCAGAGGTCGGTCGAGTCTCCGTGGTGTTCCTGACGCGCGTCCCAGGCCCGGTCCACCAGGGCCAGGATGTCGGCGTGGTCCTCGAGCTCCCCGAGGCGCAGCGCCTCCTCACGGGTGATGAGCGGCGGCATGCCGGGCATCCTCGCAGCCCGCGCCGATGGAGGCGTGCAGGGCGCGCGAGGCGCGCCTACGCGAGCACCTCGCGGAACCCCTGGCGCCATGACGCGCGCGCCGGCGCCCAGCCGAGCTGCTCCTTGGCACGGGCGTTGGAGTTCCCCCGGAGGGTGGTCCCGAAGTGCACGCCGTAGTGGCCCGCGACGAGGCGGACCAGCCACGCGGGGGCCCGCCGCGGGGCCTTGGCGCCCAGGATCTGCGCGAGCTCGGGCAGCCAGGTGTGCTGGGGCGCCGGGTCGTCGTCGGTCACGTTGAGCACGCCCGCGCCGCGGTCGAGCGCCAGGACGGTCGCGTCTGCCGCGTCCTCGACATGGATGAACGAGGAGATGCCCGTCCCCTTGCCGATGATCGGCAGCCGCCGACGGCGCACGTCGCCGACGGTCGAGCCGTCCGGCGCGTAGTACGTGCCCGGGCCGTAGAAGAACCCGTAGCGCAGGACCAGGCCCTCGAGGTCGTGCGCGCCCAGCACCGCGCGCTCCATCGCCATGGTCGGCGCTGCGGCCGGGCTCAGCTGCTCGTCCACCGGGGCGTCCTCGTCGTGCACCCAGGGACCGACCGGCGCGGTGATGAACGACACCGACTGCGCGATGACCTTGCGGGCGCCGGCCTGCCGGGCGCCCTCCAGGAAGTGCGGGATGGTCTCGGCCCGCAGGCGGTTGGTGGGCTCGAGCGCCGCGGCGTACCGGCGGGGGTCGAGCGCCTTCGGCAGCGCCGTGAGCTGGTGCACCACGACCTCGGGCCGCGCGGCCACGCAGGCGCGGACGACGGCATCGCGGTCGAAGACGTCGGCCACGTGCGGCTCTACCCCTCGCGAGCGCAGCCGCGCGGCCTTCTCCTGCGAGCGGGCGATGGCGCTGACCTCGTGGCCGGCCTCCTGCAGCCGGGCGACGAGCGGCCGGCCGATCGCGCCCGTGGCGCCGGCGACGAGGACCCTCATCGGACGGCCCCTTCGTCGCGCCGGGCCAGCACGGCGAGCCACGCGAGCGCAGCGGCGCCGAGCGCGAGCGTCACGAAGTCGGTGACGCCCACCGCTTCGGGATCGGCCTCGCCGATGTCGGCCAGGTGGTTGACGCCGTGCAGGCCGAGGAACAGCGCGCTGAACGTCAGTACGGGCAGGCGCCAGGACGGCCGCGGCGCGGCGAGCAGCGCCGTCACGCCGAGCGCCAGCGTCGGCGTGGCCATGTCGCGGACGTAGTGGTCGTTGCGGGTCCCGAACGGCCCGACCGCGTCGAAGAACGAGCCAGGGTCGAGCACCATCCACGCGCCCTGTGCCAGCTGGACGACGCCGAGGACCACGAGCCCGATCTGCAGCGGGGAACGTGCCATGGCGCGGACCGTAGACGCCGAAGCGGTCCCCGGCTAGGGTCCAATCCCGTGCAGGTTTCGTGGTCCAATCCACCGAGCTGCGAGATGATCTCGCTCAGCGAGATCACCTCGCAGCTCAGCGACTCATGAGCGACGCGGACGGCGGCCCCGACCTGCTCCTGCGCGTCCGCCGCGGCAGCGGCCGCCCGCTCGCCGCGCAGGTCGAGGCCGCCCTGCGCGACGCGGTCCGCGACGGGCGGCTGGCCCCGGGCGCGCGGCTGCCGCCGTCGCGCACACTGGCGCGCGACCTGGGCGTCTCGCGCCGGCTCGTGGTGGGCGCCTTCGAGCAGCTCGCCTCCGAAGGCTGGCTCGAGGCGCGCGTCGGCGCCGGCACGTTCGTGCGCCGGACGCTGCCCGCCGGCCGCGACGCACCGCCCGCCGACGGCGCTCCCGCTCCGCCCGCGGCGGCCCGTCCCGGCGTGCCGGACGTCCCGTACGACTTCTTCGCCGGCCATCCGGACCTCGGCGGCTTCCCCCGCGCCGCTTGGGCTCGCGCCGTGCGCGACGCGCTCACGACGTTGCCCGACGCCGCCCTGGGCTACGGCGACGGCCGCGGCCTCGCCGAGCTGCGCACCGAGCTGGCCGCCTTCCTCGCCCGCTCGCGCGGCGTCGTCGCCGACCCCGGGCGCATCGTGGTCTGCCAGGGCGCCGTCCAGGCGCTCGGCCTCGTCGCCCGGGCGCTGGGCCCCGGGGCGCGCATCGCCGTCGAGGACCCGTGCCTGCCGGAGCACCGGCGCGTGCTGGCCGCCCAGGGCGCCGACGTCGTCCCGGTCCCCGTCGACGAGCTCGGCGTCCGCGACCAGGCGGTCCGCCGCGCGGGCGCCGCCGCCGCGCTGCTCACGCCCGCCCACCAGATGCCGACCGGCGTGGCGCTCGCCGCGGGGCGGCGCGCCGCGCTGGCGACCTGGGCGCGCGAAGCCGGGACGCTGCTCGTCGACGACGACTACGACGCCGAGTTCCGCTACGACCGCAGTGCGCCCAGCGCCCTGCAGGCGCTCGCGCCCGACGCGGTCGCCTACCTCGGATCGGCCTCCAAGGTCCTGGCGCCCGCCCTGCGGCTCGCGTGGCTCGTCGTCCCGGCCGGCCGGCTCGACGCGGTGGTGGCCGCCAAGCGGTTCGCGGACGGCGGGTCGCCCGTCCTCGAGCAGGCGGCGCTCGCCCGGCTGCTGGCCTCCGGCGCGCTCGAGCGTCACCTGCGGGGCGCGCGCCGGCGCCACGGCGCCCGCCGCGCGGCGCTCGTGCGGGCGGTCGCCCAGCACCTGCCCGAGGCGGAGGTCACCGGCATCGCGGCCGGGCTGCACGCCGTCGTCCGCCTGCCCCGCGCGGTGCCTGCCCGCCCCGTCGCCCTGGCGGCACGGGCCGCCGGCGTGGGCGTGTACCCGCTGTCGTTCTCCTACGCCGACCCGCCGCCGGAGACCAGCGCGCTCGTCCTCGGCTACGGCGCCCTGAGCCCCGCCGCCATCCACGAGGGGATCCGCCGGCTCGCGACGGTCCTGCCGTCCCTCTAGGGGCCGCGCGCGGACACCGGCACGAACTCCGACTCGTCGCGCCAGCGGCGCACGCCCGCCCACAGCACGGCCGTCACCGGCGCGGCGATCGCCGCCCCGATGATGCCGCCGAGGATGCCGCCGGAGATCACGGCCAGCAGCGTGGCGACCGGATGCAGGTCGATCGAGCGGCCCACGACCACCGGGTAGAGGAGGTCGCCCTCGAGCTGCTGCACGACGGTCACCAGGACGACCACGAGTGCCGCGTCGAACGCCCCCTCCGTCACGAGCGCCACGAGCGCCGCCACCGCGCCGGCGGTGACCGCGCCGACCAGCGGGATGAAGGCGGCGAGGAACGTCAGCACCGCGAGCGGCATGACGAGGGGCACGCCCAGGACGGCCAGGCCCGCGCCGATGAGCACCGCGTCCACGGTGGCCACGAAGGCGACGCCGCGCAGGTAGCCGCCGAGCGCCGCGAACGCGTCGTGGCCGAAGGCGTCGACGTGGCGGCGGTGGCGCTGGGGCACCAGCGACAGCAGCCAGGCCCAGATGCGCTCGCCGTCGTGCAAGAAGAAGAAGGTGAGCACCAGCGCGACGAGCAGCCCCGCCACCACCTCCAGCGCGATCGTCGCGCCGCTCACGACGCCCCGGCCGATGCCGCCGATGTTGTCGCGCGCCGCGTCCAGCGCCTCGTCGACGCCTTCGTCGATCTCGCGCTGGTTGAGGTGCAGCGGCCCGTCGGCCAGCCAGCGCGTCACCTCGTCCAGGCCGTCGCGCGCGCTCGTGCCGACGTCGCCGACCTCGTCGACGACCGCGGGGACGATCGCGATGAGGACCAGCACGAGGACGACGACCGCGCTGAGGACCGCCAGGAACGCCGCCGCGGGCGAGGGGACGCCGGCGGCTCGCAGCCGCCGCACCAGCGGCAGCAGGAACGTCGTCCCGAGCAGTGCCAGGAAGACCGGCAGGACGACGAGCCGGACCCGCCAGAGGGCGATGGTGATGACCACGGCGGCCGCCGCCACGAGCATGAACTCGAGGCTGTTCCGGGCCAGGGGGCGCAGCAGCGGCTCGGGCGGGGGCGGCACCACGGCGCACGCTACCCGCCGCCCAGGGCGGCACACGGCAAGAAGGTGACGGGGTCGTCATCTTTCGCTATGCTGGCCGGCATGAGCGAGAGCGGGGCGCGGTTCGACGTCGACTGGGTCGTGGTGGGCTCGGGCTTCGGGGGCAGCGTGAGCGCCCTGCGCCTGGCCGAGAAGGGCTACCGCGTCGAGGTCCTCGAGACCGGCCGGCGCTTCGCCGACCACGAGCTGCCGAAGTCCACGTGGGACCTGCGCCGCTACTTCTACGCGCCCCGCCTCGGGCTGCGCGGCATCTTCCGGCTCTCGGTCTTCAAGGACGTCGCGATCGGCAGCGGCGCCGGCGTCGGGGGCGGCAGCCTCGGCTACGCCAACACGCTCTACGTCCCGCCGGCGCCGTTCTTCCAGGACGCGCAGTGGCGCGACCTCGGCGACTGGCAGGCCGAGCTCGCCCCGCACTACGCCGAGGCCGAGCGCATGCTCGGCGTGACCGACTGGGCGGGGGAGGACCCGGCCGACGATCTCCTGCGCCGCCTCGGTGAGCACCTCGGCGTCGCCGACACCTACGGCAAGACGCGCGTCGGCGTGTTCCTCGGCGCCCCCGGCGAGACGGTGGCCGACCCGTTCTTCGGCGGGGCGGGACCCGAGCGCACGGGCTGCACCTCCTGCGGCCGCTGCATGGTCGGCTGCCCCGTCGGCGCGAAGAACACGCTCGTCAAGAACTACCTGTGGCTGGCCGAGCGCCTCGGCGTCACCGTGCGCCCCGACAGCGAGGTCGTGGACATCCGGCCGCTCGGGGCCGCCGACGGCTCCGGCGGCTACGAGATCGTCAGCCGCCGCCCGGGCTGGGGCCGGCGGCGCGAGCGCCGCATCCGCGCCCGCGGCGTGGTCCTGGCGGCCGGCGCGCTGGGGACCAACAAGCTCCTGGCCCGCTGCAAGCTCGGCGGGTCGCTGCCCAACGTGTCCGACCGCCTCGGCGAGCTCGTGCGCACCAACAGCGAGGCGATCCTCGCGGTGACGCTGCCCGAGGACGCCTCCGAGCGCCTGACCGAGCGCGTGGCCATCACGTCGTCGATCTACCCGGACGCCACCACGCACATCGAGACGGTCGTCTACGGCGAGGCGGGCGGCGCCATGCGCGGCCTGTTCACGCTGCTGGTCGGTGACGGCACGCGCGTGACGCGGCCGCTGAAGTGGCTGCGCGCACTGGCCCGCCACCCCGGCCGCGCGCTGCGGCTGGTCACCGCCCGGCGCTGGTCGCAGCGCACCATCATCGTGCTGGTCATGCAGACGCTCGACAACGCGATCGCGCTGCGCGCCTGCCGCACGCGCTCGGGCGGCGTGCGCCTGCAGACCGAGCAGGACCCGGACAACCCGAACCCCACGTTCATCCCCGTGGCCAACGAGGCCGCGCAGTGGCTGGCAGAGCAGACCGGCGGCGTCGCGCAGAGCTCGATCTTCGAGGCGACGATCGCGGTCCCCTCGACGGCGCACATCCTCGGCGGCGCGGTGATCGGCGCGACGCCGCAGGACGGCGTCGTGGACCGCGACCACCGCGTCTTCGGCTACGAGCGCCTGCTGGTGTGCGACGGGTCGGCGGTTCCCGCCAACCCGGGCGTCAACCCGAGCCTGACGATCACCGCGCTGGCCGAGCACGCGATGGCCCAGGTCCCGCCCAAGGGCCTGCCGGACCTCCTCGGGCCGGCCGTGGCGCCGGCAGCCGTGGAGGCCGCCGAGGAGCGCGAGCCCGAGGCGATCGCCTAGCGGCCCTGCCAGCGGGCGGGCCGCCGCTCGCCGAACGCGCGCACGCCCTCCTTGAAGTCCTCCGAGCGAAAGCACGCCCGGCGCAGCGAGACGAGCTCGGCCTCGACGTCGCCGGGCAGGGCGGCGCGCGCGGCGAGGATCTGGCGCAGTGCCTTCTTGTTGCCGGCCAGCGACAGGGGGGCGTTGCCCACGAGTTCCTCGGCGAGCGCGAGGCCGGCGGTCTCGGCGTCGTCGGCGACCTCGGTCACCATCCCCCACGCGAAGGCCTCGTCGGCGTCGACGTAGCGCCCGCGCAGGAACAGCTCGCGCGTGCGCGGGACGCCGATCGTGTCGACGAAGCGCCGCAGCCCGGTGTGCGAGTACACCAGCCCGAGCTTGGCGGGCGGCATGCCGAGCTTGATCCCGCGCGCGGCGACGCGGAAGTCGCAGGTCACCGCCAGCTCCAGCCCGCCGCCGATCGTGTGGCCGGTGAGCGCCGCGACGATGGGGACGTCGGCGTCCTCGAGGGCGTGCAGCGCGTCGGCGAACGGGTGGGCGACGAGCCGCTCGGCCTCGATCTCGAAGACCTCCTCGGGGATGTCGCCGATGTCGTAGCCGCTGGAGAACTGGCCGGCCGTGCCGGTGAGCAGCACCACCCTCGCGCGCGACCCGATCCCGTCGAGGGCGTGGGCCAGCCCGTCGAGGATGTCGTGGTCGAGCGCCCCGCGCTTGGACGGGTTGGAGATCCGCAGCCGCAGGACGCCTTCGGCCGGCTCGTCGACGAGGAGCTCGCCGGCCACTACTCGAGGACGACGAGGGCGTCGCCCTCGTTGACGGCCTGGCCCTCCTCGCAGAGGATCTCCGCGACCGTGCCCGCGTCCTCGGCCTCGACGGGCATCTCCATCTTCATCGACTCGAGGATCACGACCGTGTCGCCTTCGGCCACCGCGTCGCCCACCTCGCACTCGATCTTCCACACCGTTCCGGTGATGTGGGCCTTGATCTCCGCCACCTGCACCTCCTGAAGTCGTGTGGGCTGGCACAGTACCCCGCCGGATGGACGTGGTCGTGCTCGTCACCGCCCATGAGGAGGCCGACCGCCTCCCTGCCACGCTGGCCGCGCTCGGCCAGGCGTTCCCCGGCGCGCGCGTGGTCGTCGCCGACGACGCCTCGACCGACGGGACCGCGGACGTGGCGGCCGCCGCCGGCGCGGAGGTGGTCCGCACCGAGCGCAACCTCGGCAAGGGCGGCGCGGCCACGCTCGGCGCACGCAAGGTGCAGGACGGCCTGCGCGGCGACGAGGTGCTCCTGCTGTGCGACGGGGATCTCGGCGCGAGCGCCAAAGAGCTCCGGGGCCTGGTGGACACGGTGCAGCGCGGCCACGCCGACCTGGCCATCGCGGTGTTCGCGCGCAAGGTCGGCGGCGGCTTGGGCATCGCGGTGGGCGCAGCGCACGAGGCCATCCTCGATGCGACCGGGCTCGACCTCCGGGCGCCGATCAGCGGTCAGCGCGCGATGCGCGCCGGCGTGCTGGAGCACGTGCTGCCCTTCGCCCCCCGCTTCGGGATGGAGACCGGCATGACGATCGACGCGCACCGCGCCGGCTTCCGGGTCGCCGAGGTGCCGCTCGAGCTCGAGCATCGCGCCACGGGTCGCACGCTGCGCGGCTTCCTGCACCGCTTCAAGCAGCTGCGCGACATCCGCGCGGCGGCGCGCGCCCGCCGCTGACCAGGGGGTTCGACCGGCGGGAGGATCGGCCGGCCCGATGTTCGGACCGCGTGGCGGTGCAGCGGGGGCGCCGTGGGCTCCAGGATGCGCCTACGTGACCCGGACCGCACCAGCAGCCGCATCCGTCCTCCTCCTGCGACGACCTGCTGCGGGGCCTTCCGGGCGCCACGCCGTGCCGGGCTGACCCTCCGGCGCGGCGGCCAGGGACGAGGAAGGAGCCGGGGCTGAGGGCCCTCGCCGCGGGACGGGACAGCCCGCGGCGGGGTGGCCCCGGCGCCTCCTCGTCCCGTCTACCGGTGCCGGCGGCGCAGGGCGCGGCGCAGCGCCCGGCGCGCGGCCAGGTGCGTCGTGAGCAGCGCGCCGGTGGGCAGGAGCACGATGGCGGGCCAGAAGAACCCGTCGGCGCCCAGCGCCGCCCATGCCGCGACGACTGTGCCGTTGGCGGCGGTGAACGCGGTGACGTGGGCCCGCACGGCGAAGGCGTCGACCCGGCGCGCACCGCGCGCCATCCGCTGCGGGCCGTCCGACGGCAGGCCGGCCAGCGCCCGGCGCAGCTCGCCGCGCCAGCGTGCCGCGCAGGCGAGCTCCAGGCGCTCCTCGAGCTCGTCGTGGTCCAGGCGGCCGGCCGCGAAGTGCCGGCGCAGCGCGGCGGCTGCGCGATCGCGGTCCAGGTCCGACGCGCGGACGTCGCGCCGGGGGACGAGCGACGAGGCCACGTTCTGATGATAGGCACCGCCGCCAGCCCGGCCCGTAGGCTGCGCGCCCATGATCCTGGCGCTCGACGAGGGGACCACCGGCGTCACCGCCCTGGTCTTCGATCCCGCCGGCGAGCTCGCCGGCCGGGCCTACCGCGAGTTCGGTCAGCACTTCCCGCGGCCGGGCTGGGTCGAGCACGACGCGGCGGAGATCTGGGAGACGACCCAGGCGGTGGCCGGCGAGGCGCTCGAGGACGCGGGCGTCGCCGACGGCGAGCTGGCGGCCGTCGGGATCACCAACCAGCGCGAGACGGTCTGCGTGTGGGATCCCGCAACCGGCGAGCCGCTGCACCGCGCGCTGGTGTGGCAGGACCGGCGCACCGCCGACCGCTGCGACGCGCTGCGCCGCTCGGGCCACGAGGCGATGGTGCGGACCCGCACCGGGCTCGTCCTCGACCCGTACTTCTCGGGGACGAAGATCGAGTGGCTGCTGCGCGAGGTCGACGGCCTGGCCGAGCGCGCCCGCGACGGCCGCGCGGTGTTCGGGACGATGGACTCGTGGCTCGTCTTCAACCTCTGCGGCGAGCACGTCACCGACCCGACGAACGCCTCGCGGACGCTGCTGTACGACATCGGCGCCGGCTGCTGGGACGAGGAGCTGTGCGCGCTGTTCGGCGTGCCGGTCCGCTCGCTGCCGGAGGTGCGGCCGTCGATCGGCGAGTTCGGCCGCACGCGCCCCGAGGCGCTGCACGGCCACGCGGTGCCGGTGTGCGGGATCGCCGGCGATCAGCAGGCGGCGCTCTACGGTCAGGCCTGCCTGGACCCGGGCCAGGGCAAGAACACCTACGGCACCGGGTCGTTCGTCCTGCTCAACAGCGGCGACAAGCTGCCGCCGACGCCGCCCGGGCTCCTGACGACGGTCGCCTGGGGGATCGGGCAGCGGCTGCACTACGCGCTGGAGGCGTCGATCTTCGTGACCGGCGCAGCGGTGCAGTGGCTGCGCGACGGTCTCCGGATCATCGAGTCGGCCGCCGAGACCGAGGTGCTCGCCGCCTCGCTGGACGCCAACGACGGCGTGTACTTCGTGCCGGCGCTGACCGGCCTGGGCTCGCCGCACTGGGACGCGCACGCACGCGGGACGATCGTGGGCCTCACGCGCGGCACTGGCCGGGCCCACCTGGCGCGCGCGACGCTCGAGGCGATCGCCTACCAGACCCACGACGCCATCCGGGCGATGGAGGCGGCGAGCGGGACGCCGCTGCGCGAGCTGCGCGCCGACGGCGGCGCGACGGCCAACGGCTGGCTCATGCAGTTCCAGGCCGACGTGCTCGACGCGCCGGTCGTGGTGCCGGAGGTGGCGGAGACGACGGCCATGGGCGCGGCGTTCCTGGCCGGGGTCGGCGCGGGGGTGTGGACGCAGGCCCAGATCGGCGACGTCTGGCGCGAGCGCACGCGCTACGAGCCGGCCATGGACGGCGCCGAGCGCGACGCGCTCCTGGAGGGCTGGCGCGGCGCGCTGGCGCGCACCATGTCCGGGTAGCATCGGCGCCAGCGTGCCCGAGAAGCTGTCGTCGATGAAGGAGCAGGTCTACAAGGACCCGCGCCCGGTGGAGTACTTCGCCCGCTTCCACGAGCGGTCGCGCACCCGGGAGCCGGACTGGGTCTACGAGCTGGTCCGGATGCTCACGACGATGTACGCGTTCACGATCTTCCGCGCGCGCTGCATCGACTCCGACAACGTGCCGACGTCCGGGCCCGTGATCCTGGCGCCGAACCACTTCTCGTTCATGGACCACTTCTTCGCCGGCGCGTTCACCCGGCGCAAGGTGCGGTTCATGGCCAAGTCGCAGCTCTTCGCCAAGCCGATGCAGTGGATCTACACGCACGGCGGGGTGTTCCCGGTCCGCCGCGGCTTCCGCGACGAGGACGCGTTCATCACGGCCAACGGCATCCTGGCCCGCGGCGGCCTGATCTGCATGTACTGCGAGGGTGGCCGCTCGCGCACCGGCAAGCTCTCCGACGAGGCCAAGCCGGGCATCGGCCGCCTCGCGCTCGAGTCGGGCGCCACGATCGTCCCGGTGGCCATCCACGGCTCCTCGCGGGTGCGCAACTGGAAGCGCCTGGAGTTCCCGAAGGTCACCGTCCAGTACGGCGAGCCGTTCCGCTACGAGCAGATCGACGGGCCGACGCGCGAGCAGCAGCAGGCCGTGGCCAACGAGATCTTCTCGGAGATCCGGGGCCTCTACGCCCAGCTCGACGACCTCGGGCGCGAGGGCGTCCGCGCGCGCGTCCGGGCCAAGCGGCGCGCGGCCACGGCGTAGGCGCCCCGGCGCCGCAGGTCCGGCGCAGGCCCTGCACGGTCCGGCCTGGCTTCGCCGTGCACGGCGGCGCCGGGCGCTCCGGCGCACCATGGGGCCTGGCCCTCTGGTGCGCCGGCCCGCCTACCGCCGCACGTCCTCGCAGTCGGCCGCCACGACGTCCGCCACGTCGGCGAAGACGGTGTCGGCGCCCGGGCCGCAGCTGATGCGGTCGATGCCGCCGCCCACGGCCTGGATGCGGTCGTCGCCGTCGGCCCCGTCGACGACGTCGTCGTCGAGGTTGCCGTTGAGCGTGTCGTTGCCCGGGCCGCCGTTGAGCGTGTCGCGTCCGCGGTCGCCCGTGAGGTCGTCGTCGCCCTCGTTGCCGAGCACCACGTCGTCGTCGTTGCGGCCGTGCAGCTCGTCGTTGCCCAGCCCGCCGTGCAGGACGTCGCGGCCGTTCTCGCCGTCGACGTAGTCGTCGCCGCCGTTGCCGAAGAGCTCGTCGTCGCCGTCGCTGCCGAACAGCGAGTCGACGCCGTCGGTGCCGACGAGCGTGTCGTTGCCCGACGTGCCGAAGATGTTGTTCGAGCGCGACGGCGCGTCGGTGGACGGCTCGGGCGGGATCGGGATGACGAGCTCGCAGTTGCGCAGCTCGTCGCGCGTCGGGGCGTCCTGCTCGACGTACGCGGTGTCGCGGCCGCTGCCGCAGTCGACGATGTCGCGGTCGCCGTCGGCGACCCGGATCTCGTCGCGCCCGGAGCCGCCGAGCACCTCGTCGGCGCCGGGGCCCGCCACGATCGAGTCGCCGTGGTCACCCCCGGTGACGTAGTCGTCGCCCGAGCCGGCGTCGATCGTGTCCGCACCGTCCGCGCCGTAGAGGCTGTCGCGGCCCGCGTCGCCACGGATGCTGTCGTCGCCGTCGCGGCCGTAGACCCTGTCTCCGGCGGTTCCACCGTCCACCACGTCGTTGCCGGTGCCGGCGTCGAGCAGCTCGCTGCCCGGCCCGCCGAAGAGCGTGTCGTTGCCCTCGCCGCCGACGATCCGCCGGTCCGAGCCGCGGTTGCCGTCGATGACGTCGTCGCCGGGCCCGCCGTCGAGGAGCTTGTCGTTGCCCAGGCCCGCCTCCACGATCCGGTCGTCGCCCGGCCCCGCGACGATCGTGTCGTCGCCGTCGCCGCCGTCGAGCCGGTCGTTGCCGTCGCCGCCGTCGAGGCGGTCGTTGCCCGTGCCGCCGTGGCCGCTGTCGTTGCCCAGGCCCCCGTCCAGCCGGTCGTCGCCGGCGTCGCCGATCATCCGGTCGTCCCCGTCGCCGCCGTCCAGCACGTCGTTGCCGGTGCTGGCGTTGAGCAGGTCGTTGCCGGCGCCGCCGCGCAGGACGTCGTTGTCGCGCCCGCCGGACAGCGCATCGTCGCCGCCGAGGCCCTCCAGCAGGTCCGGCCCTCGCGTGCCGCGCAGGACGTCGGGCCCCTCGGTGCCGCGCTGCAGCGCCAGCCCGCGCTGGACCGCCGCGGCCGTCGGGCGCGACCGCTTCGGCAGGCGGCGGGCCGCCAGGCGCTTGTACGACAGGCCGGACAGCACCGACAGGGAGGCGCCGCCCTCGTCGGCCACGTAGATGCGCGTCCCGTCGCCCGAGACGGCGGGGTGACCGGGTCCACGGCCGGCGGCGACGCGGGCCAGCGTCCGGCGCGCCCCGAGGTCGACGACGGCGGTCACGCGCGTGCCCTGGGCCGCGCCCACGACCGCGCGCCGCCCGTCGGCGGTGATCGCGACGCCGCCGCCCGGCCCGCGCGTCATCCTGATGGTCCTGCCGAGCCGCGCCGTGGCGGCGTCGACTGCCACGAGCCGGGCGCCCGCGCGGGTGACGGACGCGACCTGCGCGACCAGGCCCGAGGGGCCGAAGGCGACGCCGGTGGCGCCGCTGAGCCGCCGGCGCGCGACGCCGCCGCCCAGCACGTCGACCACCGCGATGCGCCGCCGGTCGAGCACGACGACCGCCTTCGCGGCGTCGGCGGACACCGCCACGGCGCGCGGCGCCGACCGCCCGAGCGGCACGGAGCGCACGACGGCCAGCGTGGCCGGGTCGACGACGTCCAGGGCGCCGCGGCGCACCGCCACGAGCCGCATGCCGTTGTCGGCCAGCGCCAGCGCCGTCACGGTGCCGGGCAGCGCGAGCCGGCCGGCGACGCGCCGCTCGTCGAGGTCGACGGCGGTGATGCCGTTGCCGGCGGCCACGAAGCCGCGCCGGCCGTCCGGCGCCACCGCCGCGCCGCGGGTGCGCCCGCCCGCCGGGATCCGCGTCTCGACCTTGCCGCTGGACACGCCGACGAGGGTCGCGGCGCCGTCCCCCGTGGCCACCAGGACCACGCGCGCGTCGGCCAGGGCAGGGGCCAGCAGCGCGAGGGCGGCGGCGGCGGCGAACGCCAGGAGGACGAGCAGGCGATGGGGCATCGTGGAGGTCAACACCCCCGGCCGCGCCGAGGTTGCGCCCGGCCGCTGCCGGGGTCAGGCGGCGGCCGGCCGCGTGACGCGGTGGCCGGCGGCGCGCAGCGCGCCGACGGCCTGGCCGAGCCGCGCGCCCGGGACCAGCAGCCAGTCGGTGTCGAACGTGGCGATCGGGAACACGGGCACCCCCGCCCGGGCGAGCGGATCGGCAAGCGCCGCGAGCACGCCGGTGGCGGTGAGATCGAGCGGGCCCGCCACCTGCAGGACGCGCCAGCCGCCTTCCACGCGGGCGCCCGGGGGCGCCTGGCTCTCGGGCACCACCACCGAGAGCTCGTCGGCCGTCCGGGCGACGCAGGCGAACGCCGCACCGTCGGGCAGGGCGGGCACCGGCGCGTCGGGCGCGAGCCGGCACACCGCCCACGCGCCGTCGAGCAGCGTCAGGTCGCCCACGGCACCTCGACGGCGTCCTCGGTCGGCCAGTTGCGCGCGACCACGTACTCGGCGTCGTCGACGGCGGACAGGTTCTCCAGGACGTGCGTCTCGTGCGGCGGCACCCACAGCATGTCGCCGGCCTCCAGCGCGACCTCGTGCTCGAGGCGCTCGCCCCAGCGGATGCGCATCGCGCCGCGCAGCATGTAGCAGCCGCTCTCGCAGTGCTCGTGGAAGTGCGGCCGCGACCGGGCGCCGGGCGGCAGCCGGAAGACGCCCATGAAGAGGTTGGACGCGACGCCCGTCGTGGCCCGCGAGATCTCCGTCCCGGCGACGACCCCGCGCGGCGCCGGGTGCTCCGCGCCGGGCCGGATGACCTTCATGCGGGCAGACTGTAGTCCAGCCAGGAGGAGCGTTCGGCGCCGAGCCGCTCGTAGAAGCGCTGCGCCCGCGCGTTGTCCGGGGCGGTTTGCCACTCGAGCGCCACGGCGCCCCGGTCGCGCACCCGGGCCAGCGCCTCGCGGACCAGCCGCTCGGCCGCTGCGGAGCCGCGGGCGTGCTCGGCGACGTAGAGGTCGTTGAGCGTGCCGACGCGCGCCGCGCGCAGCGTCGACCAGGTCCAGAAGACCGTCGCGAACCCGACCGCCCGGCCCCGCAGGTCGCGGGCCAGCAGCTGGAAGCCCTCGCGCCCGGGGTCGGCGAGCAGGGCGCGCGAGAGCGCCTCGAGCGCCGCGTCGGAGGGTGCCGCACCGTACCAGTCGCAGTAGGCGCGCACGAGGGGGAGGAGGACCTCGAGGTCCTCCTCCCCGACGAGCTCGACGTTCAGGAGCTCATGCCGGTGAACACGCCACCGGAGACGTTCAACACCTGGCCGTGGACGTAGTTCGACCACGGTGAGCACAGGAAGAACACGCCGCCGGCGGCCTCCTGGGGCTGGGCGGGACGGCCGAGCGGGATGAGCATGGACGCCATCTGGCGCATCTGCTCGGGGATGCCGAGCTGCACCTTCTCGCCGTCGACCTCCATGACGTTCTCGGTGTCCTTGGCCTGCGTCAGGCGGGTGTCGACGAAGCCGAACGCGACGGCGTTGACGTTGACCTTGAACTGGCCCCATTCCTTGGCCAGCGTCTTGGTCAGCCCGATGATCCCGGCCTTGCCCGAGGAGTAGTTGGCCTGCCCGGCGTTGCCGTACGCCGAGGTCGACGAGACGTTGACGATCTTGCGGAAGACCTCCTCGCCGCGCTCCTTCTCGGCCTTCGCCGGCTCGCGCAGGTGCGGCGCGGCGGCGCGGATGACCTTGAACGGGACGGTGAGGTGGATGTCGATCATCCGCTCCCACCACTCGTCGCTCATCTTGTGGATCGGCGCGTCGAGGGTGTAGCCGGCGTTGTTGACCAGGATGTCGAGCTTGCCGAAGCTGTCGACGGCGGTCTTGATGAGCTGCTCCGGCGCATCGCCCTTGGTGAGGTCGCCGGCGAACACCGCGGTGTCGCCGCCGATCTCCGACGCCGTCTGCTGCGCGACGTCCGTGTCCAGGTCGTTGATGACGACGCTGGCGCCGTGCTCGCTGAGCAGTTCGGCGGTGGCGCGGCCGATGCCGCGCGCGGATCCGGTGACGACGGCCACCTTCCCGTCCAGGACTCCCATGTCTTCTCCTGAGGCTCTCGGGTTCGAAGGTCGGCCGCGCATCCTACGTGCGGGCAGCCGCACCCGGCGTTCGGGTGCAGCCCGCCGGAACGCGGCTCGCACGCGCCCGTTCTGAGGCCATGAACGCCACCAAGCTCACCTCCCTCGCCGTCGCGGCCACCATCGCCGCCGGCGGCGCCGCCCCCTCGATCGCCGGTGCCAAGGCGACCGGCAAGGGCAAGCACACCGTCACCGTCGAGGACATCTACGTCTACAAGCAGCCCGGCAAGATCTTCGACGGCACCGTCTTCGAGGACGACGTCGTCCGGGTCAAGCGCCTCTCGCCCTCGGGCAAGTGGGCCTACGGGTTCGTGGAGCGCATCCACCGCCACGCCTGGATCAAGGCGTCGGCGCTCGACAAGGTCCGCTGAGCGGCCAGCCGCATCGAGTGGCGCGTTTCCTCGGCATCTCGGGGTGAACACGCCACTCGATGCGCGGCGGCGGGCCCGGAGGGCTCGGTGCGCGC
>DASPKC010000068.1:0-2458 GCA_035628295.1 Baekduia sp. | reverse complement strand
GACATCGGCGACCTGACCGGCGCGGTGACCACCAGCGGATCGTGCGTGGCGATCTTCAAGAAGCTCGCCCACAACGACATCGGCGTCGGCACCGACACCGTCACCGTGACGCTCAGCAACGCGCTGATCCGCGAGGAGGAGGTCCAGGGCAAGCCTGGCCGCCGCCGGCTGATCATCCGCCCGACCTGGGACGGCGCGACCCGCCCGCTGAGCGTCGTCGCGTCGTGACCCCGTACCCGCTGATCTACTGCCCGCCGGGCGTGCCGCGCCCGCGCTGCTGCCCGCACGGCGCCGCCGTGCAGCTGCACCCGGCCAAGGGCCCGGACGCGCCGGCCGACCCGCGCGAGGCCGAGGGCCGCGAGTGGGGCGTCTGCTGGGGCGGGCCGCCGCCGGCTGGCGGGCAGTGGATCCGCACCGGCGCCGGCTGGTGGCTGCACCTCGACGGGCACAAGCCGCAGACCACGGTCCGCCTCGAGCGCCACCCGCGCGTGCTGCGCTGGAAGATCGTCCCCGGCGCCGAGCTCGAACACGCCTGGCACGTGCCGGTGCTGCTGACCCGCGCCGTGCCGCCGCGCGAGGACCACAGCCCCGCGCAGGCGGAAGCGGCCGAGGCCGCGGGCTACATCGCCGCCATCGACCGTCTGCTCGGGCCGGACGGCCAGCGCGTGCCCTCGCCCGACCTGGCACCGCTGATGGAGCCGCTGATGGCGATCGCCCTCGGGCACCGTCCCGGCGACGACGTCGAGGCCAGCAACCGCGCCTACGAGCAGCTGGCGATCGGCCTGCTGGCGGTGGGGCACTACGTCGACCCCGACCTGATCTACGCCACCGGCTGGCTCAGCGAGCGCACGGTGATCAACGTGGTGCGCGCCGGCTTCGACCGCGACCCGCCGCCCGAGGTGACCGGCCCATGAAGATCGAGTGGTCGGCCTCGGGCTACTTCCAGACCGCGCTCGTTCCGGCCGCGCGCCGCGACGCCATGATCGCCAGCGAGATCCAGGGCGCCCAGGCGCAGGCGGTGCGGTCGTACCTCACCGGCCGGATGTCGCCGAACATCTTCGACCGCCTGAAGCCCGGCGCGTTCTTCACCTACGACTTCACGCCGCGCAGCGAGGCCTACCGCAAGCGCCAGCGGCGGATCCTCGGCGAGGAGCGCCCCTACCACAGCCCGCGCCGGCGCAACTTCGCCAAGCTGGCCACGGCGATCGGCCAGCGCAACCCGATGGCGATCATCCGTGCCCTCGACGAGATCAACGGCCGCCAGGCGCACATGAGCGAGATCCTGCGCCGGCCGGGCGCCTACAGCCTGAAGCCCGCGAAGGGCGCGCGCATCGCCCAGACCGCGTGGACGCTGCCGGGCGCCAAGATCCTCAACCGGGTCAAGGACACCTACCGCCGGCAGTTCACCGACCTCTCGCGCGGCGGCGGGCGCGACGCGCGCGCCATCCTCGAGCTCTACGCCGACCTGGTCGGCCCGCGCGTCGCGCGCCTGATCACCGGCCCTCGCCCCCGTCGCCTGAGGATCGTCCAATGAGCAGCGACCTGCACGGCCGGATCACGACCGACTACTCGGGCGCCAGCAAAGGCCTGACCGAGACCGCCAAGGGCGTCAAGAAGGTCGAGGACGCGACCAAGGCCGCCAACCGCGCCGGCTCCGACTTCCATCGGGTGATGAACAAGGGCCTCACCGACGTCGGCAAGAACGCCAAGCAGACCGGCGAGGCGCTCGCGAAGATCGGCGGCCCGGGCGGCGGCCTGATCGGCCAGGTCCTCGGCGGCACGGGCCTGAGCGGCGGCATGGCGACGGTGGCGGCGCTCGCCGGCACCGCGGCCGTGGGCATGAAGCTGTTCGGCGCCGTGGCGACGAAGATGGGCCAGGACGCCGAGGGGGCCGCGGTGCACACCCTCGAGCTGGCCGCGGCGATGCGCAAGGCGCGCGAGACCAGCGACCAGCTCGCGAACGCCGCGCTGCGCCACGCCGAGGCCCGCCGCCGGCTGCTGGCGGTCGGTGGCGAGGAGGCGGTCGCCGCCGCCGAGGCGATGGCCGCAGGGGGCGTCGCCTCGCCCGAGGACGCCGCCGCCGGCGTCACCGCCATCTACGGCCGCTACGGCCGCGGTGCGCGCGCCCGCGCAGCGGTGAATACCGCCGCCGCCGCCGCGCGGGTCGGCGTGCCGTTCGCCGCCGCGGCCACCGAGGTCGCGGCCAACGGCGCCGACATGACCGACGGCCAGGTCGCCCGCTCCGTCGCCACCAACATCTTCGGCAAGCACTTCGGGATGCGCACCAACCGGCGCCAGGCCTACGACCAGGCGCTGATCGACATCCACAAGGACCCGCTCCTCGCTCGGCAGGAGGAAGGGCGCAAGATCGCCGGCGAGCAGCGTGAGGCCGAGGAGGCCAAGGCGATCGAGCGCGGCACCGCTAAGGGCCGCGAGACCCTGGCCGCGACCATCGCGC
>DASPKC010000067.1:0-17741 GCA_035628295.1 Baekduia sp. | reverse complement strand
CACGTGATCCCAGAGACGGCGGTGGCGCGCCGGCCGCCCTCCCCCGTGGACCAGTGGGTGGCTCGTGTGCTGGGCGCCGGCATGGTGCTGTGCCTCGTCCTCCTGCTCCTGACGCTCCTGCTCGGCATCACCTGACCGGCCACCCTGTAACCGCGTTCATTATTGAATCCGGTTGCATCATCATGTCGGACCTGCCATCCTCGCCGCGTCGCCGAACGAGGAGAGGTGTGGGCTGTGGAGCGTTGTGACGTCGTCGTGGTCGGAGGCCGCCTGGCCGGAGCGTGCGCCGCTGCGCACTTCGCCCGCCTGGGCCGCCGGACCGTCGTGCTGGACCGGTCGCGCTTCCCCTCCGACCAGCTGTCGACCCATCTGATGTTCCCCTCGGGCATCGACGAGTGGCGGCGGATGGGCGCGCTGGACGGGATCCTCGCGCTCGACCCGACGAAGTCGCCCTGGCTGCAGCTCACCGCGCCCGACGGCACGAAGGTCCTGGAGCGCTGGCGGCCGGTCGGCGACATCGACTACTGCCTCTGCATCCCCCGGCCGCTGCAGGACCTCGAGCTGGTCAAGGCCGCCCGCGCCGCGGGCGCCGACGTGCGCGAGCGCTGCGACGTCACCGGCGTCATCTGGCGCGGCGGGCGCGCCGCCGGCGTGCGCTACGTCGATGCCGACGGCACCGACCACGAGCTGCGGGCCAAGCTCGTCGTCGGGGCCGACGGCCGCCGCTCGTCCATCGCCGGCTTCGTCGGGGCATTCCGCCCCTACCGCGCGTCGCGCAACGGGCGCGGGCTGGTGTTCCGCTACCTCGACGACCCGCGCTACGACACGCCGGAAGGGCAGGTCATCTTCCAGTTCCGCGACGGCGACTCGCTGGGCATGGCGTTCCCGTCGGCGCCGCGCGGGCGCATGCTGGCGCTCTTCATGGGCCCGGCGGGCGAGGCGTCCGAGGCGCGCAAGGATCCGGAGGGCCACTGGGCGCGCAAGCTCGCCCAGCACCCCGGCCTCGCCGCCCGCCTCGAGGGCGCGACCAACATGACCAAGCTGCGCACGACGGGCGACACGACGGCGTTCTTCCGCGCCTCCAGCGGGCCCGGGTGGGCGTTGATCGGCGACGCCGGCCACTTCAAGGACCCGGTCATCGCCCAGGGCCAGCGCGACGCGTTGTGGACCGGCCGCACGGTGGCCGAGGCCGCGGCGGACCGCCTCGACGACCCGGGCGCGCTGGATCTCGCGCTGCGCTGCTGGGAGGCCTCGCGCGACGCCGAGTGCCTGCACGCCTGGCACTTCGCCAACATCGAGACGGTCACCCGCCCCGTGCCCGCGGTCCTGGTGGAGGTCTTCCGCGAGGCCGCGCGCACGCCCGACCCCGACATCGGCGACCTGTTCGGGCGCACCCGCACGATGCCGGAGGTCCTTCCCGTCACGCGGCTGGTGCGCGCGTTCGGCCGGGCGCTGCGCCACCGCGACGGCCCGGCGACCGCGGTCGTGCGCGACGCCGTCGAGGACCTCGGGGTCCAGTTGCGCGTCCGCGCCGAGCTGCGCCGCGACGCGTTCCGCTCCTCGCGGCTGCTGCCCGGCTCCGACCACCCCGAGCCCCATCCGCCCGAGCCGCCCCGGGCCCGGCCCGCCGCCGCGCCGGAGCCGGCGGCGGCCGTCGCCGGTTAGTCCTCCGGCGGCGAGGAGACGCGCACCAGGCGCCCGCGCGACCGGCCGTCCGGGCCGCGGAAGGCGGGCGCCGACAGGCCTTCGAGCACCAGCCCCCGAGCCTGCTGCAGGCACGCCTCGACCTCGGCGTCGGTGAGCGCGAGCTCGTCGCCGCGCACGCTGAGGGCGACGGTCGCGTTCCACGCCGCCCACAGGAAGCGGGCGTGCAGCCGGGCGTCGCCGTCGATGGCCTCACCGGCCGCCATCGCCTCGGCGATCTTCGCCTGGAAGCGCGCCAGCGTCCCCGCCATCCGCTCGATCACGCGGGCGGCGAGCTCGGGGTCGCCGACCGGGAGGCGGGCCTGCTCGCCATCGAAGGCCAGGAACCGGAACGACCCGGGGTGCTCGGCGTGGAAGCGCAGGTAGGCGTCGCCCCCGGCGATGACCTGCTCCAGCGGCGACCACTCGCCCTGGTAGGCCTGCTCCATGTAGCGGTCGAAGTGCTCGAGCGCGCGCTCGGCCAGGGCCGACCACAGACCGTCCTTGCTGCCGAAGTGCGCGTAGATCGAGCCGACCGCGACGTCGGCCGCCTCGGCGATCGCCTCGATCCGGGCCCCGCCGTACCCCTCGCTGACGAAGAGCCGCTCGGCGGCATCCAGGATCGCGGCGCGCGTGCGGGCGCGCCGGCGGTCGTGGCGGGTTCCTGGAACTGCGTTCATCTTTGAATCACCTTGCACACTAGCGCCCGGCGTGGGAGGCTGGGGCCCATGACCCCGCGGAGCGTGAAGATCGCCGCCATCCAGCCCGCCCTGCGCCTGGGCGCCGTCGAGGAGAACCTGCGCCGCGTCGAGGACCTGATCCGCGACGCGCATCGCGAGCACGCGCCCGAGGTCATCCTCGTACCCGAGGCGATCACCTCCCCCAACGTCTTCGACAAGTCGCTGCACACCGTCGCACGGCCGGTGGACGGTGCGCCGATGCAGCTGCTGCGCGGCCTGGCGCGCGAGCTGGACTGCGTCGTCGGCGGCGGCTTCGTCGCCCGGCGCGGCAGCGACGTCTACGGGACGTTCGTGCTGGCCGAGCCCGACGGCCGCGCGCACCTGCACGACAAGGACATCCCCACCATGTGGGAGCAGAACTTCTACCGCGGCGGCGACGACGACGGCCTCGTGCGCTGCGCGGCCCTCGACGCCGACATCGGGCTGAGCTCCGGCTGGGAGCTGATCCGCCACCGCACCGTCAACCGCCTGCGCGGGCGCGCGCAGCTGCTGCTGGCGGGGATGTGCTGGCCGTCGTATCCGAACAACTGGCCCGGCCCGCTCAACGCCTGGGCCCAGCGCGAGCACCGTCGCCAGCGCCAGTTCGCCCGGGAGCTGCCCCGGCAGGTGGCGCGGCTGCTCGGCGCGCCGGTCGTGCACGCGTCGCACGTCGGGGACGTGCGGTTCGCCACCCCGATGGCGCCGGGTCTGCCGTGGGCGACGTCGATGATCGGCGAGACGCAGATCGTCGAGCGCGACGGCTCCATCCTCGCGCGTCTGACCTACGAGGACGGCGAGGGGCACATCGCCGCCGAGGTCGGCCTCGCGCCGCCCGCCCCTCTCGACCCGGTCGGCACCGACTGGTGGATCTCGTCGATGACCGTCAGCACGCGGGCCGCGTGGCACGCCATGAACTGGCACGGTCGGACCCGCTACGAGGCCATGAAGCTGCTGCGCAAGCACTCGTGGCAGACCTGGCCGGGCGGCGACCTGCCCGACGAGATCCCGCCGTCGGCGCCCGCCGAGCAGCCCGTGGCGACGACCGCCTAGCGCGCCCCGCCCCGCCCGGCCCCATCGAGTGGCGCGGATCCGCGCTATGTCAGGGTCGATCCGCCACTCGATGCGCGCGGCGCGCGCTGCGGGGTGCGGGCGGCGCGCCACGCCCGTCTCGCGCGTCGCGCTGGCGCGCCGGCCGGCCCTCCTGCCCGCCCGGCGCGTACACGCCACCCGCCCGGGCGCGCGTGACGCAGCGGGGGTCGACCGGGACCGCGTTGCGCGTGCGCATGCCGCCGGTGCCCTGCCCCATGTAGCGCGCGTACTCGCGCGGGATCCCCGGGATCGCGTGCAGCGGGAAGCTGCGCCCGTTGACGGCGAAGCCCTCCACGTAGGCGCCGCCGTCGCCCGTCGCACGGTCGATGAAGTAGGAGCCGTCCCACTCGTACAGGACGGTGCGCCCGTCGTCCTGGACGACGGAGGCGCGCCAATGGTCGCGCTGGAAGTAGAAGCACCTGCTCGACGCCGCCGCCACGCGGGCGGGCTCCTTGGCCAGGAAGTCGATGATCCCCAGCTGCGTGACGTTCTGGCGGCGCTTGTCGAACTCGACGCAGTAGGGGTCGGCCCCCGGGTCGGGCACGGCCGTGCCGAACCCTGCCTGTTGCAGGGTGCAGCGGAACGGGTTCCAGCCGCCGTAGCCGGTGGGCCGGTCGCCGGCGGACGCCGCGCCAGGGGCCGCGAGCCCCGCCACCGTCGCGGCGACCGCCGCCACCCTGCGCACGCTCATGTCCTTGAACGCTAGCGTTCGCGCCGGGATGGAGGAGCAGTTGACGCGCAGGGGCCTGCTGGCCGCGGCCGCCGTCGCGGCCGCGCTGCCGCTCGTGCGCAGCCGGCCGGCCGTCGCCGCGCCCGCCGACCCCTCCCTGGCCGACGCCACGCTGCAGGCGTTCTTCGACGCGATCGTGCCCGGCCGGCGCGTCGCGCGCACCGACCTGGGCCTGCCGATCCACCCGCGCGCCATCAGCGGCGCCGACGACCGGCCCGGCGCGGTGCAGGCCGACGCGCTGGCGCTCTGCGCCCACCCGCTCGTCGGCTTCGACGCCCTCGCGCCCGCCTTCCTGGCCGACGTCGAGCTGCATGCCGCCGCGCACGGCGGGCCGTTCCTGCTGCTGGGCGCGGCCGCGCGGGAGGCGACCTGCATCGACGGGCTGGCGGACGCCAACCCCCTGCGCGTGGTCTGGGAGGCGGCTGCGGCGGTCGCCTACGCCGCCATCGCCGGCGGCCTGGCGCCGGCACAGACGGCGCAGGCCTCGAGCGGCCTGCGGCTGCTGGGCCACCCGGGCGCGGCACCCGACGGCTACGCGCGCTACTCGTACGGCCGGCGCCTGGCGCGCGGGCGCACCGGCGGACGGGGGTCGCTGCCGTGAGCCCGGAGCGCGTGGACGTCTGCATCGTCGGCTCGGGCTTCGGCGGCTCGGTCACGGCCTGGCGCCTGGCCGAGCTCTACCGCGCGGCGGGCGCGGACCCCGGCCGGGTGCTCGTGCTCGAGCGCGGCGAGCACCTGCGCACCGGCGACCTCGAGCAGTCCATGCACATCGAGCACCTGTCGCGCATCTACCAGCTCATCCAGGGCCAGGGCGCGCAGATGGTGACCGGCCGCGCGGTGGGCGGCGGCTCGCTCGTCTACCTGGCCGCCTCGCTGCGTGCGCCGACCGAGACGTTCGAGCGCCGCGACCGGCGCCCGGGCGACGGGCCGCCGCGGCGGCTGTGGCCGGCGGCGATCAGCCGCGCGACGCTCGACCCGTACTACCGCCGGGCCGAGCGCGCTCTGCGCGTGGTGCCGACGCGCTGGCGCGACGTCTCGTACTCCGGCGGGGTGTGGGCCCGGACGCTGCACCGCGCGGGGCATTCCTGCGACACCGTCCCGCTGGCGATCAGCCGCCGCCGCTGCCGCAACGTGAAGTGGTGCCACACCGGCTGCGTCTTCGGGGCGAAGAACACGGTCGGCGCCACCTACCTGGGCGCCGCCATGGCCGCCGGGGTGCGGCTGCGGGCCTCGGCGCCCGTGGAGCTCGTGCGCCAGACGTCGGCGCGGCCGTGGCGCTACGTCGTGCGGTTGCGCGACGGCAGCGAGATCGAGTGCAAGGTCCTGGTGCTCGCGGCCGGCGCGATGGGGACCGCGCCCGTGCTGCTGCGCTCGCGGCCGTTCCTGCCGTCGCTGCCCGAGCAGGTCGGGCGCCACCTGGGCGTCAACGGCGACCACGTGATGGCCGTCGAGGTCGACCAGCGCAAGGTGCGCGAGAAGCTCGGCCTCCCGGGCTACCCGGGCTTCCACCTGGGCCGGCCGATCACGACCATGACCTACGACTTCTTCGCCGGCCGGCCCGGCGCGGCGCACGACGGGACGCGCTTCACGCTGCAGGAGATCTTCCTGTCGACCTTGACGAACTTCCTCTACGACGACGGCCGCGAGCCCGCCGGCGGCGCGTCCTGGTTCGGGCGCCAGAAGAAGGACGCCATCGCGCACTGGCGCGACCGCTTCGAGCTGCTCGCCATGGTCGAGGACACGCACGACGGGGAGTTCCTGCTGCCGTCGCCGCGCGGCTCGGCCCTGGAGCCCAACGACGGCGCCGTCGCGGTCGGGACCTTCAGCTACGCGCTGTCGGACCAGTCGATCCGCGTCCGCGAGGCCGCCGATGGCGCGGTGCGCGACATCGTGCGCCGCACGGGCATCGGCCGGTTCCTCGGGCTGACCCAGACCGACGGCGCCTACGCCGCACACCCGCTGGGCGGCTGTCGCATGGGCGACGACCCGGACCTCAGCGCGACCGACGAGCACGGGGCGCTGCGCGGCCACGAGGGGTTGTTCTGCATCGACGGGTCGATCGTGCCCACGTCACTGGGGGTCAATCCGTCGCTGACGATCGCGGCCGTCGCGGAACGCTGCGCCGAGCACCTGGTGGCGCAGGGCGCGGACCTGGGGCTGCCGGTCGCCCGGGTCCAGCCCGGGCTGCCGGCGACGGTGGCCGCGTGACGCGCCGCGCGGTCGCGCCGCTCGCCGCCGTCGTCGCCGTCGCGCTCGCCGCCCCGGCGGCCGCAGCGCAGAACGGCACGCTGCGCGCCGGCGTCGGCAAGGCCGACATCACGCCCCGCCTGGGCTATTACCTCGGAGGCTGGACGCGCGCGGACCGCACGGCGCAGGGCCAGCACACCCGGCTGCACGCCCGCGCGCTGGTGCTCCAGCGCGGGGAGCGCAAGGTCGCGCTGGTGTCCGTGGACCTGTTCATGGTCGGCGGCGGGCTCGTCAAGCACGTCGGCGATGCGCTGGCCGACCGCGGGTTCAGCGAGCGCAACGTCCTGATCTCGGCCTCGCACACGCACTCGGGCCCGGGCGGCTACGGCAACTTCCCGTCGCTGAACACGGCCTCGCCCTCGTTGGAGACGGTCACCGACCCCTTCTCCTTCGCGCGCCTGCTCGATCCCGAGCCGGCCGACCGTCAGCTCTACGCGTTCCTCGTGCGGCAGATCGCGACGGCCATCCGCCGTGCCGACGAGGACCGCGGCGCCGCGCAGCTGGGCTGGGGACGCACGCAGCTGACCGGCCTGACGCGCAATCGCAGCCTCGAGGCTCACCTCCACAACCACGGGATCGTCAAGGCGCGCGGCGCCGGGCGTGACAGCGACGACCCGCTCGGCGCGGTGCACACGATCGACCCCGACGTCGACGTGCTGCGCGTCGACAAGCTCGTCGCGCGCCGCGACCGCCGCGGCCGGCGCCGGATCGTGCGCGTGCCGGTGGGCGGCTGGTCGACGTTCGCCGACCACGGCACCGTCACCAAGTCGACGTTCGAGTTCTACAACGGCGACCACCACGCGTCCGCCATGCGCGTCTTCGAGGCCGCAGTCCGGCGGCGCGGCCGGGTGCCGGCCGGCCAGGAGGTCCTCAACGTCTACGGCAACTCCAACGAGGGCGACATGTCCGCCGGCCTGGACCGCCACGGGCCGGCCGCATCGGACTACGTCGGGCGCGCGGAGGCGCGGGCGATGCTGCGCGCCTGGCAGCAGGCAGGGGGCCGCATGACGCGTCGGCCCGTGCTGGACCTGCGGTGGACGCGCATGTGCTTCTGCGGACAGCAGACCGAGGGCGGCCCGGTGGCCGACCGCTCGCAGGTGGGCCTGCCGTTCCTCACGGGCTCCGAGGAGGAGCGCGGCCCGCTGTTCGAGGTCACCGGACAGCACTACGAGGACACGCGCAACCCCGTGGGCGCGGGCCCGCACGGCGCGAAGATCGCCATCCCGGCGGGCAACATCCCGAACGTCGTGCCGCTGCTGGCGGTCCGGGTGGGCGACCGCCTCGTGGTGTCGCTGCCGGCCGAGGGCACCAAGGAGGTCGGCGCGCGCCTGCGGGCGGCCGTGGGCTCGGCCGTCGCGGGGGCGGGGATCGCGCGGGTCGTCGTCTCCGGGCTGGCCAACGAGTTCGTCCTGTACCTCACGACGCCCGAGGAGTACGACCGCCAGCACTACGAGGGGGGCAACACCCACTTCGGCCGGCAGTCGTCGGTGCTCGTGACCTCGGAGATCGCCCGGCTGGCCGGCACGCTCGTCCGCGGCGAACCGGCCCCGGACGCGGTGGCGTTCGACCCCACCAACGGCGTGTCCCCCGAGGGCCCGCCGTACGAGCCGGGGGCGGCGACCGGGCAGGTGCTCGCCCAGCCGGCGCCGCGGGTGGCGCGCCTGCAGCGCGCCGCGCTGCGCTGGCAGGGCGGGCGCCTCGGCCTCGACCGGCCGCTGGAGCGGGCGTTCGTCGTCGCGCAGCGGCGCACGCACGGGCGCTGGGTCGCCGTCGACGACGATCTCGGCCTGGCCATGCGCTGGCGCGTCGACGACGCGGGCGTGCACGACGTCCTGTGGGAGGTGCCGCGCGACGCGCGGGCCGGGACGCATCGGCTCGTCGTGCAGGCCAACCGCTACACCCTGGTCTCCGACCCCTTCGAGGTGGCGCCGTCCCGGGCCCTGGAGCTGGTGCCGGCACCGGCGCCCGTCGGCCGCGTGGGGCTCGCTCTCGCCTACCCCGCGGCGGTCCGCGACGTCGATCTCACGCACCGGCCGTCGCGCGCCCCGTTGGGGCGCGTGACGCTCTCCGTCGGCGGGCGGCGGCTCGTGCTCGACGCCCGCGGAGCGCGCAGCATCACCGTCCCGGCCGCAGGGCCGATCGTCGTCGAGCGGGGCGGCCTGACGGACCGCTACGGCAACGCGAACGCCGACCGCGCGGTGCTCGGCGCGGCGAGGTGACGGGGTGTCGTGCCGGAACTAGATCTGCGTGACGTTGACGGCCTTGGGGCCCTTGTCCCCGGCCTCAGCGTCATACGAGACCTTTGCACCCTCGGTGAGGGTCTTGAAGCCCTGCGCGTTGATCCCGGAGTGGTGGACGAACAGGTCCTTGCCACCATCTTCCGGCGAGATGAAGCCGTAGCCCTTCTCGTCGTTGAACCACTTCACTGTCCCAGTAGGCACGAAAGCGACACTACCAGCGCGTCATGACGGTGAAAACCGTCTGACCAGGGGCGGCGCGGGGTACGCGCAACCCATGGCGACACAGGTCAGTGAACGCGAGGCACGGCAGGTCGCAGAGGCCGCCCGCGAGGCGGAGTGGAAGCTCCCGAGCTTCGGCAAGGAGCTCTTCCTGGGGCGGATGCGGCTCGACCTCATCCACCCCCAGCCCCAGCCCGACCCGGAGGGGGTGCGCAAGGGCGAGGAGTTCCTCTCGCAGCTGCGCGCGTTCCTCGAGGAGCGCGTCGACCCGCTGCGGATCGAGCGCGAGGACAAGATCCCCGACGACGTCGTCCAGGGCTTCAAGGACCTGGGCGCCCTGGGCATGAAGGTGCCCGAGACCTATGGCGGGCTCGGGCTCAGCCAGGTCTACTACAACCGCGCGCTGGCGCTCGCCGGGTCGTGCCACTCCTCGCTGTCGACGCTGCTCAGCGCCCACCAGTCGATCGGCGTAGCCGAGCCGCTGCAGCTCTTCGGCTCCGAGGAGCAGAAGCGCAAGTGGCTGCCGCTCGTGGCCAAGGACCACATCTCGGCGTTCCTGCTCACCGAGCCCGACGTGGGCTCAGACCCGGCGCGCCTGGGCGCGACCGCCACCCCGGTCGACGGCGGCTACCGGCTCAACGGGCGCAAGCTGTGGGCGACCAACGGCGTCATCGCCGACATCGTCGTGGTCATGGCCAAGGTCCCCAAGCGCGAGGGCCACCGCGGCGGCATCAGCGCGTTCGTGCTGCCCTACGACTCCGAGGGCATCACGGTCGAGACGCGCAACTCGTTCATGGGTCTGCGCGGCATCGAGAACTCGATGACGCTGCTCGAGGACGTCTTCGTGCCCGAGGAGAACCTGATCGGCCGCGAGGGCGACGGCCTGAAGATCGCGCTGTCGACGCTGAACACGGGCCGGCTGGCGCTGCCGGCGATCTGCGTCGGCGTCTCGAAGTGGGCGACGAAGGTCGCACGCGAGTGGTCGGCCAGCCGGGTGCAGTGGGGCCAGCCGGTCGGCAAGCACGACGCCGTCGCGCAGAAGGTGGCGTTCATCGCCGCCAGCGCCTTCGGCCTCGAGGCCATGCTCGACGTCTCCAGCCGCCTGGCCGACGCCAAGAACGCCGACATCCGCATCGAGGCGGCGATCGCCAAGCTCTACGCCTCGGAGATCGGCTGGCAGGTCGTCGACGAGCTGCTGCAGGTGCGCGGCGGCCGCGGCTACGAGACCGCCGAGTCGCTCAAGCGCCGCGGCGAGAAGCCCGTCCCGGTGGAGCAGGCGTTCCGCGACATGCGGATCAACCGCATCTTCGAGGGCTCGACGGAGATCATGCACCTGCTGATCGCCCGCGAGGCGGTCGACCAGCACCTGCAGGTGGCCGGCGACATCCTCGAGCCCGAGACGGCGCTCAAGGAGAAGGCCGTGGCCGCCGTGGCGTCGGCGAAGTTCTACGGGCGCTGGCTGCCGCAGCTGACCGTCGGGCCGGGTGCCAACCCCAAGGCGTTCGACGACTTCGGGCCGCTGGCCAAGCACGTGCGCTACGTCGAGCGTGCGTCGCGCAAGCTCGCCCGCTCGACGTTCTACGCCATGGGCCGCCACCAGGCCGGACTGGAGCAGCGCCAGGCGGTGCTCGGCCGGATCGTCGACATCGGGGCCGAGCTGTTCGCGATCGCCTCGGCCTGCGTGTACGCGCAGACCCTGCGCCGCGAGCACCCCGACCGCGCCAAGCAGGCCGTCGAGCTGGCGGACCTGTTCTCCCGCCAGGCCCGCCGCCGCGCCGAGGCGCTGTTCTCGTCGGTGTTCGACAACGACGACGCCGACGCCTACCGCATCGCGCAGGGCGTCCTGGACGGGCGCTTCACCTTCGTCGAGGAGGGCATCGTCGACCCGTCCGGCGCGGGCCCGATGGTGGCCGGCTAGCCCCGACCGAGCTGTATGGCACGTGGGACCGGGCCGGCCCGGTCTCACGTGACCAGCTGGGCGATCGCCGTCACCCCCACGACGACGACCAGCCCGCGCAGCGCCGCCGGCGGCAGGCGCCGGCCGACGTGCGCCCCGAGCGCGCCGCCGGCGATCGCCCCGGCCGCCACGCAGGCGGCGGCGTCCCACGCCACGTCGGCGGCCACAACGAAGACGAGGCTGGCGACGGCGTTGGCCAGGCCCGCGAGGACGTTCTTGAGGGCGTTGACCCGGACGAGCGGCTCGGGGAGCGTGCTGCCCAGCAGGCCGAGGAGCAGGATCCCCTGGGCTGCGCCGAAGTAGCCGCCGTAGACGCCGGTGGCCAGGACGCCGGCCCGCACCGCGCGGCCCTCGTGGCCGGCGCGCTGCCGGTGCGCCAGCGCCGCCGCGATCCGGGGCTGCGCCACCACCAGGACCAGGGCGACGACGATGAACGCGGGCACGATCGCCCGGAACGCCGCCGCCGGCGCGACGAGCAGCGCCACCGAGCCCAGCAGGGCGCCCGCGGCGGTCATGGCGCCCAGCCGGCGCGCGCGCCGGCGCTGCCCGCGCAGTTCGCGCCGGAAGCCCCAGGCGGAGGCCAGCGACCCGGGCACCAGCCCGATGGTGTTGGAGACATTGGCGGTGACGGGCGCGAGCCCCACCGCGAGCAGCACCGGGAACGTCACGAGCGTGCCGCTGCCGACCACCGCGTTGATGGCGCCCGCCGCGAGCCCGGCGGCGACCACCGCCAGGACCTCGACCGCGCTCACCGCACCAGCGTACGGCGGCGCCCGCCGCAACCTCGGCCGGTTGCCCGCGTTGGAGGGTGCATGCCGTCCTGCCTGAAGGCCGCGCTCGCGGCGCTCGCCGTCCTGCTCCTCTGCGCCGCGCCCGCGCGCGCGGCGTCGTCGCTGGACGTCGGGATCGCCGACGACCGCGTCCTGCTGCAGGGCAGCGACGCCCAGGTGGCCGAGGCGGCGGACGAGTTCGCGCGCCTGGGCATCGACGTCGTGCGCATCGTCGCGCGCTGGGGCTCGCACGTCCCGCAGCCCGAGTCGCGCACGCGGCCCGAGGGCTTCGATCCGTCCGACCCCACGAGCACCGGCTATCGCTGGCAGTTCCTCGACCGGGCGGTCGACGCGGTCCGCAGCCGCGGCATGCGGGTCGTGCTGAGCGTGACCGGCAGCGGCCCGGTGTGGGCGACGCAGGACCCGTCGAAGGACAATCCTCGGCTCAAGCCCGTGCCGCGGCGCTTCGCGGAGTTCGCCACGGCGGTCGCCCGGCACCTCGGCGCCCGCGTCGACCAGTACGTCGTCTGGAACGAGCCGAATCTCCCGCTGTGGCTGCAGCCGCAGTCCACGTGCCGCCGTGGCCGCTGCATCCCTTATGCGCCGCACCTCTACCGCCGCCTGTTCAACGCCGCCGCGCCCGCGATCCGCGCCGCGGACCCGGGCGCCGACGTCCTGGCCGGCGCACTGGCCCCGCGCGGCGAGAACGCCCGCAGCTCGAACGCCAAGCTGCGCCCCCTGGCGTTCCTGCGGGCCATGGGCTGCGTCGACAGCCGCTGGCGCCGCGTGCGCAGCGGCCTGTGCGCCGGGTTCTCGCCCGTCGAGGCCGAGGGCCTCGCCCATCACCCGCACAGCACGCTGGCCGCCCCCACCGGCCGCAGCCGCCATCCCGACGACGCGCAGATGGGCGACCTCGGCCGACTCACGACCGCCGTCGACCGCATCCAGCGGGCGGGCGGCCTGCGCGTGCGTGGCGCGTCGCGGATGCCGCTGTACCTGACCGAGTACGGCTACCAGACGCGGCCGCCGGACGTCTTCGCCGGGGTCTCGCTGTCCCAGCAGTCGACCTGGCTGCAGCAGGGCTCCTACGTCGCGTGGCGCCACCCACGGGTCCGGATGCTGGTGCAGTACGTCTGGCGCGACGAGCCGCTGTCGCGCGGCGGGGCCGGCTGGCAGTCGGGCCTGCGGCGCAGCGACGGCCGCGCCAAGCCGGCGCTGTCGACCTTCGACGTGCCGTTCTGGGCCGAGCGCCGCGACCGGCGCAGCGTGCGCGTGTGGGGCCAGGTGCGGCCGGGGGCCGACTCCGAGGTGCGGATCGAGCGCGCGTCGCGCGGGAACTGGGTGCGGGTGGCGACCCTGCGCACGACGGCGCGCGGCTTCTACGACAAGACGTTCCGGGTGTCGTCCTCGTCACGGTGGCGCGCCCGCACGGAGGCGGGCATCACGAGCACGCGCGCCGTGCGCTGACCGCGGTGGCCGTCAGGCCACCGCCACGACCACCACGAGGACGACCAGCAGCACCAGGATCGCGCTCGACGCGGCGGCGACGGGGAACGACCGCTGCCAGTGCTCCGGCTTGGCCCGGTCGCGACTGATGCGCCCCTCGGGCGGCGTCCCGACCCAGTCGTCGTCGTCGTGCATGGCGTTGTCCTACCCGACGGCCGGGTAGCGCGTGCACATGAGCAGCCTCCCGAACGACCCCACGCGGCCCGAGATGGCCCCCGGTGACGAGGCGCCGCCCGGCACGGAGGGCGCCGGTCCCGACATCTGCCCCAACTGCGACGGCGCGGGCGAGGTCGAGGGCCGGCCGTGCCCCGAGTGCGAGGGCGCGGGCACGGTGATGAAGGGCGTCGGCGGCACCTGAGCCGTCACCCCGCCCGCGGGCGGCACGTTGAGGAGGCATGCGACGGATCGCCGTCCTCCTCTCCGTCATCGGGCTCTTCGCGGCGGCGCCGGCGGCTGCCGGCGCCGGGCGCGACAGCGCCCACCGGCCGCACACGTCCGTGCGCGCCCATCAGCACGACGGCCTGCGGCCCTCCCGCTTGGAGGCGCAGGTGGCCCGGGCCGACGGGCGGCTGCGGGTCCGGGCGATGGTCGGCCTGGTCAACCTGCAGCCCCGCCCGCGCACCGTCCACCTGCGGATCGGGCGCTGCACCGGCGGGACCACGGGCACGCCGGGCTGCCCGACCGCCCGCCGCATCGCGCTGCGCATCCGGCCGCGCACGGCCGCCACGTTCGTGCGCGCGACGACGCTGCGCCAGCCGCCGCCGCGCACCGACCGCATCGAGCTCAGCCTCACCACGTCGGCCCGCGCCCAGCCGCCCTACGGCGTCTCGCGCCACCTCGGCGCGCTGCTGCTGCGCGGGACCGCCTGGCGCGGCCCGTTGGGCGGTCAGCGCTTCGGCGCGGCGCTGACGGCCGTCGAGGGCGTCGAGCCGGTCCGGCTGGTGCTCGACGGCGCCGGCGTCACGCCGGACGTCCTGCGTCCGCAGGTGCTCTGGCAGGCGCGCGCCGGCGATCGCGCGTCGCGCCTCGCCACGCGCCTGTCCCCCTGCGACCTGACCGGGCGCTGTCGCGAGCTGACCGCCGCGAAGGCGGTCGCGGCCGGCCCGCGGGCCACGACCTTCGCCCGCCGGCCGACGCTGCGCCGCGGCCAGGCGCGGGCCTACGCCCTGCGCGTCACGGCCCCCCGCGGCGGTGTGGTCCTGCGCGCCCGCCTGCCATGGCCGGGCTGAGCCTGCACGCCCCAGCCTGGCTGGGGCGTGCAGGCGGCGGGCCTCAGCCCGCGTACATCCCTTCGATCTCCGCGGTGTACTTCTCGGCGATCGGCTTGCGCTTGAGCTTCATCGTCGGCGTCAGCTCGTCGCCGCCCGGCGCCCAGTCGCCCTGCACGATCGTGAACTTCTTGATCTGCTCCACGCGGGCGAGCTTCTCGTTGGCGGCGTCGATGCCCTCCTGGACCGCGGCGCGGATCCGGTCGTCCTGGGCCAGGTGCTCCAGCGACGTGTCGTCGATGCCCAGCTTCTGCGCCGCGATCGGCGCGAAATCGGCGTCGAGGACGATCAGCGCCGTGTTGTAGGGCCGCGCGTCGCCGATCACGCACGCCTGGCCGATGATCGGTGAGGACGACTTCACCGTCGCCTCGATGTTCGCCGGCGACATGTTCTTGCCGGCGGCGTTGATGATGAGCTCCTTCTTGCGATCGACGATCTTCAGGTAGCCGTCGTCGTCGATCTCGCCGATGTCGCCGGTGTGCAGCCACCCGTCCTCGTCGATGGCCTCGGCGGTCTTGTCGGGCATGTTGCGGTAGCCGGACATCACCACGTCGCCCTTGACCAGCACCTCGCCGTCCTCGGCGAGCTTGATCGTCACCCCCGGCGACGGCGGGCCGACCGTGCCGATCTTGATCTTGCCGGGCGGGTTGACGGTGCCTGCGCCGCACGTCTCGCTCATGCCCCACAGCTCCGCGACCGGCAGCCCGATGGCGTGGAAGAACTCCAGCACCTCGACCGGCGTCGGCGCCGCCCCGACGTTGATCGCGCGGGCCTGGTCGAGCCCGAGCATGGCCCGCAGGTTGGCGAACATCGCCTCGTCGGCCCTGGCGACCGCCGCCGCGAGCTCCTCGGGCACCGGCTGGCCCTGCTGCTCGAGACGCACCTTCTGGACGGCGGCCTGCAGCGCCGCCTGCGCCTGCTCGCGCTGCTCGTCGGGCTGCCCGGCGACCATCGCCTCGAGGCCGGCCTTCAGCTTCTCCCAGATGCGCGGGACTGCGAAGAACCAGTGCGGGCGGACCTGCGGCAGGAACGCCACGATCTGGCGCGGGTCGGGGCAGCAGGTGATCGAGAACCCGAAGACGACCGGCAGGTAGTGGTGCGCGGCGCGCTCGGCGATGTGCGCGTTGGGCAGCCACGAGATCACCCGCGCGCGCTCGTCGTCGGGGAAGTCGATGTTGGCCTCGACCGCCGCGCACGCCGCGATGAGGTTGCGGTGCACGAGCTGCACGCCCTTGGGCGGGCCGGTGGTGCCCGAGGTGTAGATCAGCGTCAGGACGTCCTCGGGCTGGGCCTGCGCCGACGAGGCCTCGGCGTCGAAGCCGTCGTCGCCCTCGGCCATGACCTCCTCGAGCGTCTGGCAGCCCTCGGGCGCCTCGCCGTCGACGACGATCACGTGCTCGAGCTGCGGCAGGTTCTCGCGCGCCTTGAGGACGTTGCCGACGAGCGCCTGCTCGGTGATGAGGATCTTCGCGCCGGCATCCTGGACGACGTACTCGATCTGGTTGGGCGCGTACGTCATGTAGATGGAGAACGGCGTCGCGCCCACCGTCACCGCCGCGAGATCCGCCAGGTGGAACTCGGGCCGGTTGCCCAGCAGCAGCGCGATCGTGTCGCCCCGGCGCAGGCCGAGGCGGTGCAGCGACGACGCGAGGCGGTCGACGCGCTCGCGCAGGTCCTCCCAGGTCCACCGCACGCTGTCGTCGCCCGTGCGGACGGCGAGGTCGGTCGGGTACTTCGCGGCCGTCTGGCGGAACGCCTCGGCGATGGTCGTCGCGGTCACCTGCAGGGTGCCCGCGCCACTCGTGCTCTCCATGCGCCGACCCTATCTGACGTCGAAGCCCTCGCCCGTCAGTCGTCCGAGGTCGTTGGAGAACCCGATGGCGAACAGGGCGATGACCAGGACGAACCCGACCACCGAGGCCTTCTCCATGACGTGGAACGGGATCCGGCGGCCACGGACCTTCTCGGCCACCGCCCAGAAGATGTGCCCGCCGTCCAGCGGCAGGAACGGGAAGAGGTTGATCACCGCCAGGGACAGCGAGATGAGCGCCAGGATGCGCACGGCGAGCTCGAACTCCGCGTCGAAGGACTGCCGGGTCACCTCGTAGGAGCCCACGACGCCGGAGACCTCCTTGCGGGCCTCCTCGTCGTAGAACAGCTTGGCGATCGACGTCACCGTCAGCTCGGTGACGTTCCACATGACCGCGAAGCTCTCGCCCACCGCCTCGCCGGCGCCCATGGCCTCGTACTCGCGCCCGCTGAACGAGAAGCCCAGCCGGGTGCGGCCGAGCCGCGCGTCGTAGACCGGCGTCACCTCGATCGTCCGCCGCCGGCCGTCGCGCTCGACGACGAGCGTGGCGGGGCTCACCGCCCGGCAGCCGTCCTTGGGCTGGCCGGCGCAGATGTGCGCCGCGATCTGCTGCGGCATGTCCTCCTGTTCGGTGACGCCGTCGACGGAGACGATCTCGTCGCCCTCCCGCAGGACCGCGGCCGCCGGCGAGCCCCGGTCGATCGGCCCGACCTCGCGGCCCAGCCCGACGACCTGCCCCTGCGCGACCAGCAGGAGCCAGATCAGCACGAAGGCGATGACGAGGTTCACGGCCGGCCCGGCGGTGATGACGACGACGCGCTTCCAGACGGGCTGGTTGAGGTAGGCCCGCGGGACCACCTCCGGCGGGAGGTCCTCGTCGGGCGACATCCCGCTGATCTTCACGTAGCCGCCGAGGGGGATCGCCCCGATCGCGTACTCGGTCTCCCCCCGGCGCACCCGGCCCAGCAGCGGCGGGAAGAACAGCGAGAAGCGCTCGACCCGCATGCCGACCGCCTTCGCCGCCGCGAAGTGGCCGAGCTCGTGCAGGATGATCAGCAGCGCGAAGCCGACGAAGGCGTAGAGGGCGTTCACGAGGCCAGTGCCCCCACGAGCTCGCCGGCCACCTCGCGCGCTTCGCGGTCGGCGGCGTACAGCGACTCGAAGGCCCGCACCGGCTGGGAGCCGAGGCGGGCGAGCGTGTCCTCGATGACCGCCGGGATGCCCAGGAAGCTCAGGCGGCCGCCGAGGAACGCGTGCACCGCGACCTCGTTGGCGGCGTTCAGGACGCACGGCGCCGTGCCGCCCGCCAACGCGGCCTCGCGGGCCAGGCGCAGGCACGGGAACGCGGCGGTGTCGACGGGCTCGAAGGTGAGCGCGCCGACCTCGGCGAGGTCCAGCGGGCGGACGGGCACGTCGACGCGCTCGGGATGGTGCAGCGCGTAGGCGATCGGCACGCGCATGTCGGGGTGGCCGAGGTGGGCCAGCGCCGCGCCGTCACACAGC
>DASPKC010000066.1:0-6838 GCA_035628295.1 Baekduia sp. | reverse complement strand
CATCGGCGTGGCGCAGGTCACGCCGGAGCTCGCGGGGGAGAACGCCGCGGTCGTGCGGCGCGGGGCGCAGGCGCTCGGGGTCTCGGGCCGGCATCTGTTCCGCAACGCGCGCGGCTGCGTGGGCTCCGGGGTCTGTGCGTTCGGCTGCCCGAGCGGCGCCAAGCAGCACGCCGGCGCGGTGTTCGCACCGCGAGCGTGGGCCGCGGGCGCGACCACGTACACGGGCTGCCGCGCCGAGCGCCTGGAGCTCGAGCGCGGTGCGGTGCGCGGCGTGCAGGCGCGGACCGCCGCCGGCGGGCGGCTCACGGTGCGGGCCCGCCACGTCGTGCTGGCCGCCGGCGCGCTGCTGACGCCGCTGCTGCTGCGCGCCAACGGCATCGGGACGGCGTCGGGTGCGCTCGGGCGCCACCTGACGATCCACCCCGCCAGCGCGGCCCGCGCGCTGCTGGACGAGCCCATCGACCCCTGGCGCGGCGTGCCGCAGTCCTACTTCGTCGACGAGCTGGCCGACGACGGCATCCTGCTGGAGGGCATCGCCGGCCCGCCGGACCAGGCCGCGATGGCCACGCCGGGCCAGGGCCCCGAGCACCGGGACCGCATGCTGGACGTCGCGCGCACGGCGTCGTTCGGCGTCATGGTCGCCGACACCGGCGAGGGCCGGGTGCTGCGGCTGCCGACGCGGCCCGCGCGCCCGCTCGTGCGCTACGACCTGCACCCGACCGACGCCGAGCGCTTGCGCCGCGGCTTCGAGCTGCTGGCGCGGATCTTCTTCGCGGCCGGCGCGCGCGAGGTGCTCATCCCGCTCAGCGGCGTGGGCGTCCTGCGCGACGGCGACGTCTCGCCGCTGCAGCGCGCGAGGGTCCGCCCGCGCGACGTCAAGGCGATGGCCTTCCACCCGCTCGGCACCGCGCGCGCCGGCGCCGACCCGCGCCGCTCGGTGTGCGACCCCGACCTCGGGGTGCACGGCGTGCGCGGCCTGCACGTGGCGGACGGCTCGGTCGTCCCCAGCTCCCCACAGGTCAATCCGCAGTTGACGATCATGGCGCTGGCGACGCGCCTCGCCGACCACCTGGCGGCCGAGGGGTAGGGGGGCGGCTCCGGCTCCGGGGGCGGCGGCGCGGGAGGCGCCTCGCTCCCGGCGCCCCGCTCGGGCGCCCAGGTGGCCGGGCGGCTTCCGGCGCCCCGCTCGGGCGCCCAGGTGGCCGGGCGGGTTCCGGCATCGGCGACGAGGGAGGCGGCCGCTGCGTGACGGGTCGGCGGTGCCGGGCGCCGCCGAGCGGGGCGGCTCGCCCCCGAATTCCATCTGCTGGCGGATTTCCGCGGTATCTCAGGGTGGATCCGCCACTCGATGCGCGGCGTGGGGTTCGGCGTGCTCGCCGCGCCCGGCCGCCGTGCGCGACGGCCGTGCGGCGCGCTCCGGTGCGATTCGCCCCCGAATTCCATCTGCTGGCGGATTTCCGCGCTATCTCAGGGTGAATCCGCCACTCGATGCGCCGCGCGCCGCGCGCCGCGCGCCTGCGCGGCCGGCGCGCCACGGCGCTCGCCGCCAGCGCCGACGCGGCTGGGGGCGCGGCGCCCCGCCTCCGCCGCTACCGCTTGATCGTCCTGCGGATCGTGTCCGACGCCTGGTTGCGGTAGCGGTCGGCCGAGACCGTCGCCACCGAGATGCGGGCGTTGCGCGACGCGCCGAGGTTGCGGCGGGCGACGCGGCCGAGCTTGACGGTCACCTGCAGCTCGCCGGCCTTGCGGAACGCCAGGACCGCCGCCGGGAACTTGATGACCTTGCGGGAGTGCCTGGCGGCCGACGTCCGGGCGGTCTTCTTCTTCTTCTTCGGCTTGCGGTAGGCGGTGCCGGGGCGCACCGCACCGCCGATCGCGGCGACGCCCGGCTCGCTGGAGCGGACGCGCAGCCGCAGGCTGCCGGTCTTGTGGATCTGGCGTAGTGTCGAGGCGACCGTGACCGACATGTCCGGGGCCGCCGCGTCCACGACTCCTGTGGGCGTCGGCACGCCGTTGATGAGGACGAAGCCGCCCGACCCGGTCGTGCCGGGGACGCCCGGCGCGCCGGTCGCACCGGTCGCGCCGCCGGGGGCGAGCGCGCCGCCGACGGTGCCCAGGAGCTGGTCGAGGACGTCGGTGGGCAGCAGGGAGCCGCTGCCGGTCGCCCCGTCGAGGACGCCGCCGACGAGCCCGTCGACCGTGCCGGTGAGCGTGTCCTCGACCCCGGTCACGACGCCGCCGACAGTGCCGGTCACGGTGGTGACGACGCCGCCCACGAGGGGCACGCTGCCCACGGTGGACCCGACGTTCGTGACCGTGCCGCCGAGGCTCGGCAGCAGGCTGTCGAGCAGGCCGGCGTGGGCGGTCGGGGCGCCGGCGGTCAGTGCGGCGGCGGTCCCGATGGCGACGAGGCGGATCCTGGCGTTCACGGTGTCAGCTCCATTTCCGGTGCGATCCCTGCGACCGCACCTGCCCCGTCATCGGCCCCCGCGGGGCAGTCCTTGACCCCGCGGTCCTAGACTGGACGGCTGATGATCGCCCGGGCCGACGCCCTCGCCGCCCTCGCGCGGGACGAGTTCGACCTCGTGGTCGTCGGCGGGGGCATCACGGGAGCCGGGTGCGCCCTCGACGCGGCCAGCCGCGGCTACTCCGTCGCCCTCGTCGAGCGCCACGACTACGCGTCCGGCACCTCGAGCCGCTCGAGCAAGCTCGTGCACGGCGGCCTGCGCTACCTGCAGAACTTCGACCTCGGCCTCGTGCGCGAGGCGCTGCTCGAGCGCCAGCTCATGGTCGCGCTCGCACCGCATCTCGTCCGCCCGCTGCCCCTGATCGTCGCCGCGTTCGACGGCGCACGCCCCGACCGGCTGATGGGCATGGGGCTGAACCTCTACGACGTCATGAGCGTCGACAAGATCCGGGGGCCGTTCCGCCGCCGGCGCGGCGAGGAGGAGGACGGGGGCCTGCGCGGGATGGAGTCCTGGGCGCCGGACCGCCACCGGATCATCGGCGGCGAGGAGGTCGCCGAGATGCTGCCGGCGCTCGCCGCACGCAACCCGAGCTCCGGCTACCTCTTCTACGACTGCCAGACCGACGACGTCCGCCTCGTGCTGACCGTGCTCGGCGAGGCCGAGCGCTTCGGCGCGGTCTGCGCCAACGGCGTCGAGGTCACCGAGCTGACGCCGGACGGCGTGCTGGCCCGCGACGCGGCCACCGGCGAGACCTTCTCCATCCGCGCGGCCAACGTCATCAACGCCACCGGGGTGTGGGCCGACCGCCTGCGCCCCGAGGAGCTCCACGACGAGGCCGAGGTGCCCGTCATCCGCCCGAGCCGCGGCACCCACCTGACCTTCCGCTACGAGGACCTCCCGATCGACGTCGGGGCGATCGTCCCGGCCGGCGGAGGGCGGACGATCTTCGCCCTGCCCTGGCTGGGCTCGACGCTCGTCGGGACCACCGACAACGACTTCGACACCGACGAGCTCGACCACGTGGCGCCGGCGGGCGAGGACGTCGCCTACCTGCTGGAGGCCGTCAACGGCTTCTTCGGCTCGGCGCTCGGGGCCGGCGACATCACCGGCGCGTTCGCCGGGGTGCGCCCCCTGATCTCCACTGGTGACACCGGCAAGTCCGTGGACATCTCGCGCAAGGCCGAGCTCTACGAGACCTCCAGCGGGATGATCACGATCACCGGCGGCAAGCTCACGACCTGGCGGCGGATGGCCAAGATGGCCGTCGACCGGCTGGTCGAGCGCGAGGCGCGCGACGCGCCGTGCCGGACCCACGAGCTGCCGCTGGGCCACGCCGTGGAGCCGGAGACGCTGCCGCGCGTCGAGGGCGTGCGCGACGACGCCTACGCCATGCTGGCCGGACGCTACGCGCACGCGGCCCACGACGTGCTGGGCATCGCGGCCGAGCGCGGCGAGCTCGCGCAGCCCATCGTGGATGGTCGCCCCGACCTGCTGGCCGAGGCGGTGCACGCGGCCCGCCACGAGCAGGCGCGGACCGTCGGCGACGTCCTGCTGCGCCGCACGCGGCTGGGCCTGCTCGCTGCCCGCGAGCTCACCGCGCCCGACGGCGCTGCCGCCCGGCGCGTCGCGCAGGCCATGGCGGCCGACCGCGGGTGGGACGACGATGCCGTCGAGGCCGAGGTCCAGGCATTTCGCGAGGAGGCCCGTCTCGAGGGTCTCGTCGTCGGGGCAGAGGGCGCCCCGTCCACCGTCCTCGCGGACGTCTAGCCTGCCGGCTCCGCAACCTCGCCGCACCGCGCGGGTTCCTCCCTCCGGTCCCGCCCGCCCTCCAGGAGTCCCCGAGCACCCCATGCGCCGTCGTCTCGTGCCCCCGTCGCTGGTCCTCGCCGCCGCGCTCACTGCGCCCGGCGCGGTCCACGCCGGCTTCTTCTCCGCCGATCCCGTCTTCGGGCCGGCGTCGGCGATCACGGTGGGGGATGTCGACGTCGCCCGCGACGGCTCCGGCGCGGTCGCCTTCACGACGCCCGACGGGGGGGCCGACCATGTCTTCGTCTCGCGGGTCGTCGAGGGCCGGCTGCAGCCGCTCGAGCGCCTCGACGCCGGCCTGGACGTCGCCGGCTCGCAGCCCGCGGTCGCCGCCTCGGACTCCGGGCGGCTCATCGTCGCGTGGACCAGCGGCGGCTCGGTCTACGCGGCCGTCCGCCCGTCGTCCGGCGAGGGCTGGACCGGGCCGCAGCTGCTGGCCGCCGGTGGCAGCGACCCGTCGACCGACCTGTCGATCCACGGCAAGGGCTACGTCTCCTTCACCGTCGGCGGCGACGTGCGCATCGCCCGTCTGGACCGCCGCGCGACGACGTTCACCCTCCTGCCCGACGCGGCGGACCTGGACGCCTCGCGGATCGCCGGCCAGGGGGCGGGCCGTTCGCGGATCGCCATCAGCGCCGACGGCACCGGCGTCGTGGTCTTCGGTGAAGTCGTCGGCACCAGCATGCGCGTCATCGGGCGGCGCGTCTTCAACGGGCGCGTGTCCGCCGCCCCGCAGGACCTCACGCTCGGCGACCTCGACGGCCGGCCGGGCGGCGCCGCCGACCTGCCGGAGATCGACCTCGAGGACGACTCGAGCTTCGGCTACGCGGTCTTCCGCCAGGCCTTCGCCGGGCAGCGCCGCGCCGTCGTCCGGCGGCTGGTCGGATCGCAGTTCGAGGCGCCGTTCATCGCCGAAGGGCTTCCCGCCGGCACGCCGTTCGAGGTCGTCGGCTCGCGGCTGGACCTGAGTGGTCGCGGCGAGGCCGTCATCACCACGGCCACGACCGGCGGCGCGTACACGGCGCTGATCAAGGACAACCAGCCGACGCCGCCCCGTCCGGTCCCGGGTGCCGGCGGCCAGAGCATGGTGACCGGCGGGATCGCCGAGAACTTCGACCGCGTCGTCGCCTGGATCGAGGGCGACGCGGTGCGCGCGCAGCTCTTCGACGACGACCCCGCGCGGCGCACCGAGCCGCTCGGCGGCCCCGCGTCGACGCTCTCGCAGGCGGCCTTCGGCGCGGTCGACCCGGGCGCGGGCTTCGACGTGGCCGTCAACCGCGCCGGCGACGCGCTCGTCGCGTTCGTGCAGGGCGGGCCGGGGGACCGGCGGCTCATGGTGGGCACCTACGACCGCGAGCCGGGGTCGTTCACCGGCTACACGACGTCGAAGTGGCGGCGGTTCGCCCAGCCGCCGCTGACCTGGCAGCCCGCGTTCGACCTGTGGGGCCCGCTGACCTATCGCGTCGAGATCGACGGCCGGCCGATCGTCGAGACGACCGATACGAAGGTGACCGTGCCGGTCGTCGTCGGCGACGGCATCCACACGTGGCGCGTGGTGGCCACCGACCGCCGCGGCCAGAGCGCCGCGTCACGCACGCGCAACCTGCGCGTGGACGCGACCCCGCCGGTGCTGGCGGTCCGCACGAAGCGCAAGGGCCGCGTCGTCAGCGTGACGATCAAGGCCAACGACGTCATCCCGCCGGGCGCGCGGGCGTCGGGCGTAGGCGTCGTGCGCATCGACTGGGGCGACGGGATCACGACCACGAACCCGGCCGGGCGCAAGGCGGCGCACCGCTACGCCCGCAAGGGCCGCAAGTCGATCCGCGTCAGCGCCACCGACCGGGCGGGCAACGCCACGGTCTACCGCAAGAGGGTGCGCGTCAAGTGAGGCCGGGGGCCGCGTAGGCTGCGGCCCCTCGTGTCCACCGAGCTGACCCCGCTGGCGCCCGGCGCAGCCCGCAGCGCCCGCGACGTCGTTGCCGGCCTGCGCCTCGGTGCGGGCGGCCGGCCCGGCCGGCCGCGGGTCGTCGCCGCGATGATCGCGTCGCTCGACGGCCGGGCGGCCGTCGAGGGCCGGTCGGTGCGCCTCGGCCACCCCGCCGACCGTCAGCTGCTGCGCGAGTTGCGCACCGCGGCCGACGCCGTCCTCGTCGGCACCCGCACGCTGGCCGCTGAGCGCTACGCGAACCTCCTCGACGACGACCAGCGCGAGCTGCGCCGCGCTGACGGCCGGCCGGAGCACCCGGTGATCGCCACGGTGTCGCGCAAGCTGGAGCTGCCGCTCGACGTCCCGCTGTTCGCCGAGGACGTCCCCGTGCAGGTCTACACCGAGGCCGACGGCCTGGCGCCCACGCGGGGCGCCGACGTGCGGACGGCACGCCTGCAGCCCCTGACGCTGCCCGGCGTGCTCGAGCATCTCGGGCGCGAGCGCGGGGCGCGCACGGTCCTCTGCGAGGGCGGCCCGCACCTGCTGCGCGAGCTCGTCGCCCAGGACGGGCTGGACGACCTGCTGCTGACGGTGGCCCCCCTGCTGGCCGCCGGCGACGCGCCGCGCGTCCTGGAGG
>DASPKC010000065.1:0-3244 GCA_035628295.1 Baekduia sp. | reverse complement strand
CAGGCGCCGGTCGGCGGCGCCGGAGACGCTCATGACGTGGATCTCGGGATCGCCGTCGCGGCCGGTCGCATAGGCGATCGACCGCCCGTCAGGGGACCAGGCGGGCGTGCCGCCCGGCGTGCGCAGCCGCCGCAGCCGGGTGCCGTCGGCGCGCATCACGTACAGGCTGTACCGCCCGCCCCTGCCGCTGCCGAAGGCGATGGACCGGCCGTCCGGCGACCAGGCCGGATCGAGGTCCTCGCCCGCGTGGCGGCGGACGCGACGCTCGCCGGTGCCGTCGGCGCGCATGACGTGGATGTCGGCCCCCGCGTTGCCGCCGCGCGTGAAGGCGATCCACCGGCCGTCGGGCGAGAACGCCGGCATGTGGTCGTCCTTGCGCGGGTCGGTCAGCAGGCGGCGCGCGCCCCCGCGCGCGGGGACGACGGCGATCGCCGACCCCCGCGAGGTCCAGGCCTCGAAGGCGATGGTCCGGCCATCGGGCGACCACGACGGCTCCCAGTCGGCGTCGCCGCCCCGGGTGAGGCGGCGCGCCGCGCGGCCGTCGAGGCCGACGATCCAGAGGCTCGATCGCAGCTGCGCAGCCCGCGAGAAGACGATCCGCCGGCCGTCGGGCGCCCAGGCGGGCTCCGCCCCCCGGGCCAGGCGCCGGACGCCGGAGCCGTCGGCGCGCATCACGTGGACGACCGGGCCGTCGCCGCTCGACCGGGTGAAGGCGAGCAGGCCACCGGCCGGCGATGCCGCCCCTCCCAGGCCGGGGACGGCGACAGCGGCAACGATCCCCAGCCCCGCTGCCGACGTGACCAGGAGGCGCACCATGGGCCGACGCTACGACTTCCGGACGGGCCTGCCATCCGTAGTCCTCCCGCCCCCCGGGCAGACGCTGGACGAACGGGCGATGGCGCAGCCCGCCGCCTGAGCACTACGGTCGGCGTCCCGCCACTCCGAGGAGCGCCGTCCCACCATGCCGTCCCCCTTGCGCGCCGTGCTCGCCGGCGTCGTCGTCCTGGTCGCCGCCCTGCCGTCGCCCGCCGCTGCGCAGCCGATCGCCGGCGCGTACATCGTCACGCTGGGCGAGGGCGACCCGGCCGCGGCGGCCCAGCGCGCCGAGCGCCGCCACGGGGCGCAGGTCGACCACGTCTACACGCAGGCGCTGCGCGGCTACGCGGCCCGGATGTCGGCCCGTGCCGCGCAGGAGGTCGCCGGCGAGGCCGGCATCGCCTCCGTCGTGCAGGACCAGCGGGTGCACGCCGATGCCCAGACGCTGCCGACCGGCGTCGACCGCGCCGACGCCGAGCTGAGCGCCACAGCGGCGATCGACGGCATCGACCGGCGGGTGGACGCCGACGTCGCGGTGCTCGACACGGGCATCGACCTCGGCCACGCCGACGTCAAGGTCACCGGCGGCAAGAACTGCCAGAGCGGCAAGGGCTACGGCGACGGCAACGGCCACGGCACCCACGTCGCCGGCACGATCGCCGCCCTCGACAACGGGATCGGCGTCGTCGGTGTCGCGCCCGGCGCCCGGCTCTGGTCGGTCCGCGTCCTCAACAGCGCCGGCAGCGGCAGCTGGTCGTCGATCATCTGCGGCGTCGACTGGGTCACGGGCATGCACTCCACCATCGACGTGGCGAACATGAGCCTGGGCGGGACCGGCAGCGACTCCGCCTGCACCGCCGACCCGCTGCACGCCGCCATCTGCCGCTCGGTCGGCACGGGCGTGACCTACACCGTCGCGGCGGGCAACGAGGCCGACAACGCGGCCAACCACGTGCCCGCCGCGTTCGACGAGGTCGTCACCGTCTCGGCGCTCGCCGACTTCGACGGCAAGCCGGGCGGTGCCGGCGCCGCCACCTGCCGCGCGGACGCCGACGACACGTTCGCGTCGTTCTCGAACTTCGGCGCGGACGTCGACCTGATCGCGCCGGGCGTGTGCATCACGTCGACGTGGAAGGGCGGCGGCTACAAGACCATCAGCGGGACGTCGATGGCCGCACCGCACGTGGCGGGCGCGGCGGCGCTGTACCGGGCGCGCAACCCGGCCGCCGCGCCCGCCCAGGTCAAGTCGGCCCTGCAGGCCGCGGGCACCACCGCCTGGAGCGCGGCGGACGACCCGGACGGCTTCCAGGAGCGCCTGCTGGCCGCCGGCGGGTTCTGACCCGCGCAACGACTACGGAGCCGACTCCGGGGCTTGCGCCGGATGTGGGGGGCGCGGCGAGGCGTGATCTTGGGGTGGCGGCCCGCGCATGCACCACCTGCCCGTCCACGAAGCCCTGCTGCTGCTGGAGAGCGACAGCAGCCACGGCCTGACCGAGACCCAGGCGCGCGAGCGCCTGCAGCGGTTCGGCCCCAACACGTTGCCCGCCGTGCCGCGCTCCGGCCCGCTGCGCCGCCTGGCGCTGCAGGTCCACCAGCCGCTGATCTACGTCCTGCTGGCCGCCGCCGCGGTGACCTACCTGATCGGCGAGCACGTCGATGCCAGCGTGATCCTCGGGGTCGTCGTGATCAACGCCGCGGTCGGCTTCGTGCAGGAGGCGCGCGCCGAACGGGCCCTGGAGGCCCTCGCCGCGATGGTGTGCGCCCAGGTGGTCGTCATCCGGGACGGCCGGCGCCGGCGCATCGACGCGCGCGAGGTCGTCCCGGGGGACCTGCTGGTCCTCGCCGCGGGCGACGCGGTGGGCGCCGACGTGCGGCTCGTGCACGCGGCGCAGCTGCAGGTGGACGAGTCGGCCCTCACCGGCGAGTCCCTGCCGGTGACCAAGCACGACCGGGTGCTGGCGCCCGAGACGGTGGTGGCCGACCGGGCCAACATGGCCTTCTCGGGCACGCTGGTCACCAGTGGCGACGGTCGCGGCGTGGTGGTCGCGACGGGCGGCGACACCGAGCTCGGGCTGATCCACCGCATGATCGGCGAGACGGCCCAGCTGGCGACGCCGCTCACCCGCAACATCGCCCGGTTCAGCAGGTCGCTGACCGGCGCGATCCTGGCGCTCGCCGCCGTGACGTACGCCATCGGGCTCGCCCGGGGCGAGAGCGCGGCCGACATGCTGCTGGCCTCCGTCGCGCTCGCCGTCGGCGCGATCCCGGAGGGCCTGCCCGCGGCACTGACCATCACCCTGGCCATCGGCGTGCGGCGGATGGCCCGGCGCAACGCCATCGTCCGGCACCTCCCCGCGGTCGAGACGCTGGGCAGCACGACCGTGGTGTGCACCGACAAGACCGGCACGCTGACCGAGAACCAGATGAC
>DASPKC010000064.1:0-7652 GCA_035628295.1 Baekduia sp. | reverse complement strand
CACCTCGCCGGGAGCTCAGGTCGCCCCACCGGGCCCGGGACCCCCTGTCCCGGGCCCGGTCCCGGGCGGGCGGGCTCAGCGCTCGCGCAGCTCGCTCACGCGCGTCTCGAGGTTGCGGAAGAAGTCGGTGTCGGTGATCTCCTGCACCTTGCGCTCCGTGCGGTTGCGGTCGATCTCGATCTTCAGCTGCGTGACCTCGCGCTCGAGCGCGAGCTCCCGGGCGCGCACCTCCGAGGCCATGCGGGCGAAGACGCGGGCCAGCCGCCCGAGCGCGTCGTCGCGTGCGGCCACGCCGGCGAGGCGCTCGGGCTCGAACGTCTTGTCCTCCACCGCGGCCGCGGCCTCGGCCACGACGCCGACCTGCTCGATGTACTCCTGCTGGAGGTCGTGGAGCCGCTTGCGCACGAGCCCCGCGCGCATGCGCGCGCGCAGGAGCGTCGCGTCGACCGGCTTGCTGAGGTAGTCGTCGGCCCCCAGCTCGATGCAGCGCACGGCGCTCGTCATGTCGTCGACCGCGGAGATCACCACGACGGGCAGGTGGCGCAGGCGCTCGGTCGCGCGGATGCGCTCGAGCACGGCGTAGCCGTCGACGTCGGGCATGAGCACGTCGAGCAGGACCAGGTCGACGTGCTGGCTGCCGAGGAGCGCCAGCGCCTCGGTGCCGCCTGCGGCGGCGGTCACCGCGTAGCCGTCCAGCTCGAGGCGCCGGACGAGCAGCCGGCGGACGATGGGGTCGTCGTCGACGACGAGGATCGACGCGTCGCTCATGCTCGCAGGCGGTCGGCGGTCGCCTCGAGCGCCGGGCGCACGGACGCGAACTCCTCGGCGATCGCGCGCGGCAGCCCGTCGTCGTACGGGCCCGCATGGGCGGCCGCCTCGAGGGTCGCGCACAGGTCGGCCAGGGCGAGGGCGCCGAACGTCGCCGCCCCGGACTTCATCGTGTGGGCCGTCCGCCGCAGCTCCTCCAGCGACAGCGGCTCCTGCAGCCGCGCCGCGAGCTTCTCGCCCTGCGCCACGAAGTCCGCCATCAGCTCGCCCGCGAAGTCGCCGCCGCCGGCGGTCTCGCAGAGCCGCGCGATCGCCTCGGGATCGAGGCCGGGTGCGACGTCCGGCGGAGCCGCCGGGGCGCCGACGGCCCCCGCCCCGCCGCCCGGCGCGATCACCGCGGCGACCTCCGTGCGCGGCGTGACGCGCGCGAGCGCGGCGGCCAGCGCATCGATGCGGATCGGCTTGCTCACGTAGTCGTCGGCGCCGGCGGCGAAGCACGCGTCGCGGTCGGCCACGAACGCGTTGGCCGTCATCGCGATGAGGCGCGGGCGGCGGTCGCCGTTTGCGGCGACGATGCGCCGCATCGCCTCGAGCCCGTCCATCACCGGCATCTCGATGTCCATCAGCACGACGTCGAACGGCGTCTGCGCGACCGCCTCGACCGCGTCGCGGCCGTTGTCGACCACCTCGGTCGTGCAGCCCATGCCTTCGAGCACCCGCACCGCGAGATCCTGGCCGATGGGGTTGTCCTCGACGACGAGCGCGCGCAGGCCTGCGAGCTGCCCGTCGGCCGCCGTGGCGTCCGCCCCGGCGGCCGGGCGGTTCTCCGGCGCGACGACGGCCATGAGGGTGTCGAGCAGCTGCGACGCCTTCACGGGCTTCGTCAACGAGGCGGCGAACAGGCCGGCCTCCCCGTCGGCGCGACGGTGCCCGAGCGAGGAGAGCAGGACCAGCGCGGGAGCGCCGCCGCCGGCGCGCCCGCGCAGCTCGTGCGCGAGCGCGAGGCCGTCGACGCCGGGCATCATGTGGTCGAGCAGGACGAGATCGAAGTGGGCACCGGCGTCGACGGCGGCGAGGGCCTCTGCGGCGTCGGCGGCGAGCACCGGGCGCATGCCCCACGCCGTGGTGAGCCGCCGCAGCAGCTCGCGGTTGGCCTCGGTGTCGTCGACGATGAGCACCTCGAGGCCGCGCATGGCCGAGAGGTCGACCTCCGGCGCCGTGCGCGGGGCCGCCGTCTCCTGCGCCGGGAACACGACGTGGAAGACCGACCCCACGCCGGGCTCGCTCTCGACCCAGATGCGCCCGCCCATCATCGTGGCGAGGCGCTCGCAGATCGTCAGGCCCAGGCCGGTTCCGCCGTACTGGCGTGTCGTGGACGAGTCCGCCTGGCTGAAGGACGAGAAGATCGTCTCCTGGCGCTCCTTGCGGATCCCGATGCCCGTGTCGCGGACGCTGAGGTGCAGCTCGTGCCAGCGGCCGCCCTGCCCCTCGGGCGGGGGGATGCGCCGTGCGCCGAGCGCGACGACGACTTCCCCCTCCTCGGTGAACTTGATCGCGTTGGAGGTGAGGTTCACGAGGATCTGCCGCAGGCGGGTGTCGTCGCCCACGATGGCGGCCGGCACCTCGTCGTCGACGAGCGAGACGAGCTCGAGCCGCTTGTGCGAGGCCAGGGGGGCCACCAGGTCCAGGCCCGACTCGACCCAGTCGCGCACGACGTGCGGGCGCTCGTCGAGGTCGAACTCGCCGGCCTCGATCTTCGAGAAGTCGAGGATCTCGTTGATGAGGCGCAGGAGCATCTCGCCGCTCGCCTCCACCGTGGTCGCGAGCTTGCGCTGGTCGTCGTCGAGGTCGGTGCGCAGCAGCAGGCCCGTCATGCCGATGACCGCGTTCATCGGGGTGCGGATCTCGTGGCTCATCGTCGCCAGGAACGAGCTCTTGGCCTGCGCGGCCGCCTCGGCGGCGGCGGCGAGCCGGGCGTTCTCTTCCGCCGTGCGCGCCTGCGCGTCGGCCCAGCGGCGGATCGTCGCCAGCAGGAAGTCGGCGATCGCCAGCGTGACGATCACCCCGATGAGCGGGACGATGATGCGGATGGCGTCGGCGCCCTGGTCGGGGACGAGCAGGACGCCGGCGCTGTAGCCGGCGCAGATCATCGCCGCGAAGACGACGACCTCGCGGCGGCTGAACACCATCACCGCGGTGATGCCGGCCCACAGGAACATCGGCGCGACCATCGGGGCGTTGGCCCCCGCCGCCCAGGTGATCAGGCTCTCGAAGACGATCGCGACCGTCGTCATGATCCGGAAGTAGCGCAGGGACCGGGGCCGCCGGTCCACGAGCACGGCGCCCGCAGCGATCGCGGTGAGGACGCCGCACACGATCCACGGCCAGGCGTGGAAGCCGGCACTGTGCGGCAGCAGGAGCGCGAAGATGCCGGTCGAGGACCCGGCCGCCCACATCGTCGCGCGGATGCGCGCGAGCTGGCTGACGTCGAGCAGCGCCGCGTAGCCCTGCAGGCCCTGGCCCGGCGCTGGCGCGGCGACGGCCATCACACCCGCTGCCCGACGCTCTGCAGGAGGCTGCGGTACTCCCCCGCGAGCGGGTGGTCGGGGTAGGACTGCACGAACGCGCCGCGGCTGGAGTGCGTGAGCATCTCGTCGGCGTGGACCATGACGGCGCCGACCTCGCAGCCGTACGTGGTCTCGGCACTGGCGCGCAGCGCCGCCGGGTCGTGCGACGGCGCGAGCTTGTTGAGCGCGAGCACCATCCGCGGCACCTGCAGCCGGCGGGCGACGGTGACGGTGACCATCGTCCCCTCGAAGTCCTGCTGGTCGGGCCGCAGGAGGATGACCAGGACGTCGGAGAGGGCGATCGACAGCAGCGTGTCCTCCCCGAGACCCGGGTGGGTGTCGAGGATGACGAGGTCGAGGTCCAGCTCCTGGATGAGGCGGCGCACCCCGTCGGCGAGCCGGTTGACGTCGTAGCCGTTGCGCACGACCCGGGCGATGGCCGCGGCGTCCATGCTCGCGGGGACGAGGTGGACGCTGCCGGGGCCGCGGGCGGCATCGACGGCGTACGCCGCCTCGATGATCTCGCAGCGCCCCTCGAGGAAGTCGTTGAGCGTGCGCGTGGCCGCCGCGTGGTCGAACCCCAACACGATGTGCACGCCCGGGCTGTGCATGTCCAGGTCGACGACGCCGACCCGCCGCCCCTCCTGTGCCGCGAGGACGGCGAGGTTCGCGGTGGTGTTGGACTTCCCCGTCCCTCCGCGGAACGAGTGCATCGAGACGATCGCCATGTCAGAACATGCCCTCCTCGAGTGCGGCCCGGGCCGCGGCGGCGCCCGCAGCGATGGCCTGGTCGATCTGGTGGAACTCGAGCAGTCCGACAGCGCCGACCCGGACCTCGATGACCTTGTCGGCGTAGAGCGCCGCCTGCTGAGAGGTGTTCGCGCTGGCCAGCAGCAGCACGCGCCCGAGGGTGCTCATCATCGGCGGAGGACGCGTCGGCACGCGACGCCCGTCGCCGCCCGTGCCGCCGCTCTCGGGCTTGATGTCGATCGCGAGCACGGGCCCCTCGCCGTCGGCGGCCATGATGTCGACCGGCAGGTTGTTCATGAGCCCGCCGTCGATCAGCAGCTGGCGCCCCATCACGCGCGGGGGCGCGATGACGGGCAGGCACAGGCTCGCGCCGATGGCGCGCCACAGGTTGCCGTCCCGATGCACGACGAGCTCCTGCGCGCGGATGTCGACGGAGACGCAGTAGAACGGCCGTGGCAGGTCCTCGATCCGCGACTCCTCGCCGAACGTGGCGGCGAGCATCCGCTCCATGAGCGTGCCGCGGATGAGCGCGGTGCGCGGCAGCGTCCAGTCGCTGACGGGGTTGCCGCGGACCCAGTGGTCGTAGCACTCGGCGTCGATCTCCTGCGGCGAGAGCCCGGACGCCAGCAGGGCCCCGATGTAGGAGCCCATGCTGCAGCCGCCGACGCGATCGACTTCGATGCCGGCGGCGGCGAGCTCGGACAGGACGCCCACGTGGGCGAACGCCCGCGCCCGCCGCCCGAGAGCACGACGCCGAGCGACCGGCCCGCCAGGCGCCGGGCGAGCCGGTCGAGGTCGCCGGGGTCGGAGCCGATGCGATGGGTGGCGCGCGGCAGCAGCGCCTCGCGCAGCGACGGCTCTGAGGTCCCCTCGCCCAGCAGGACGAGGTCGCACCCGATGAGCTGCGCGGGCTCGGCGATCGCGGTGGTCCGCGGGGTGGCGACCGCCAGCACCCGGTCGGCGTGCTGCAGGCAGAAGGCCGTCCACGGCGTGTGGGGGTCGGGGCCGGCGACGAGCAGCGTCCGGTCCACGTCGCGCTCCGAGCGGGCCAGCACCGGGCCGAAGACGTCGGCCACCCGCTGCCCGGGGCCGACCTCGCGCTCGGAGCCGTCGAGGAGTCCCACGCTGCCCAGCCGGCCGCACGCGTCCGAGAGGCGCGCGGCGAACGCCCGGACGTCGACCGACAGGTCGATGGGGACCAGGGCGACGGTGGCTGGGCTGGCGGTGCGCGCCGGCGCCCGCTGGGCCTCGGCGAGCCGCCGGCTGACCATGGTGAGCAGCCGCGGCCCGGCAACCGGCACCTCGCGCGAGACGCGGAAGAGGTCCTCGCGGTCGAGCACGATGAGCTCGGTCTCGCGCAGCGCGACGACGGTGTCCGCGTGCAGGGTCCGCGACAGCGCGGTGACCATGCCAAGCACCGCACCGCGCCCCAGCTCCATGGGCGAGCCGTCGCCCGTCGCCACCTGCACGCGGCCCGAGCGGATGACGAGGACGTGGCGCGCCGCGTCACCCGCGACGTGAACGGGATCGCCGGGGGCGACGACGCGGCTGGTGGCTAGGCCGGCGAGCTCGGTGATCGCGCGCCGCGGCAGCTCCTCGAACCACTCGGCACGCCCGAGAACGTCCGCGACCGTCTCGGTCCTCGGGGCGGTTGCCTCGGTGAAGAACGCGCTGAGGCGACCGACCGCGCCGGCTCCCGCGGTGACCGTCAGCGGCGCGAGCGCGGAGACGAAGGGCGCCCGGAGCGCTTCGGCCGGCGCGTCCGGGAGCTGGCGCACGCGACGGACGGTGGATGCGCCTGCGACGACCAGCGCGAACATCGCGGCGGCCAGCGCCCACCCGCGGTCGAAGGCGCCGGCGAGGTCGGCCGGCCCCGGCGTCCCGACGATCGCGACGAGCAGGGCGATGCCGAGCGCGGCGCCCAGCTGGCGCGCCACGGAGTTCAGGGCGGTCGACGTGGCGAAGCTCGCGTCCGGCGCCGCCGCGATCGCCACGCCGGACAGCGCCGGGAAGGTCGCCCCCGCCCCGACGCCGAGGATGACCATGCCGGGCAGCCACTCGGCCACGAACGCGGGCTCCGTCCCGACCCGGGTGATCATCCACAGCACCCCGAGACCCCAGATGGAAGCGCCGATCACGAGCGAGGCCGTGAAGCCGTGGCGCTGGGTCACGACGGCGAAGCGCCGCGAGATCGCCGCGGCGACGAACGGTCCGGGCGTGAGCGCCAGCCCTGCCTCGAGGACGGAGTAGCCCCACACGCTCGTGAGGAACAAGACGTTGCACAGCAGGTAGGCGTAGTACGCGATCGCCGCCAGGACCATGAGCAGGTTGGCGCAGCTGAAGGCGGGGATGCGGAACAGCTCGAGGTCGAAGAGCGGCGCCCGGTGGCGCCCGGTGCGCTGGACGAACAGCGCGAGGAGTCCGAGGGCGGCGATCGCCGTCGCGATGAGCGGTGCCGATCCCAGGCCCCAGTCGTTGACCTTGGTGATCGCCAGGACGAGCGCGCCGATCGAGGTGGCCAGGATCAGGCTGCCGGCGAGGTCGGGGATGATCCGCCGCCCCGGTGCGCGGCTCTCGACGATCGTGCGCCCCGTCGCCACGTAGATGAGCACGCCGATGGGCAGGTTGACCAGGAAGGCCAGCCGCCATCCCGAGAGCTCCACGAGCACGCCGCCGACCGCCGGCCCCACGCCCGCCGCGATGGCGGCAGCGGCGGACCACATCGCGATGCCGTGCGCGCGCGTCGTTCCCGGGAAGGCGTCGAGCACGAGCGCCAGCGAGGTCGGGATGAGCGCCGCGCCGCCGATCGCCTGCACGACCCGCGCACCGACGAGGACCTCGAGGGACGGCGCGACCGCGCAGAGGATGGACCCCAGCGTGAAGACGACGGTGCCGATCCGGAACACCCGCCGGCGGCCGAGGGCGTCGGCGAGGCGGCCGGCAGGGATGAGCAGCGCCGCCGTGACGATGCTGTAGGCGTTGAAGACCCACGACAGCGCGCCGATAGACGAGCCGCGGAACGTCTCCTCGATCTCCGGGAAGATCGTGTTGACGATCGTCGCGTCGAGGAAGGCGGTGAAGACGCCGCCGGCGGCGACGAGCAGGACGGTCCCCGGCGGGGTGACCCGCCGGCGCCGCTGCGGCGGTGCCGCGTCGACGTCGTCGGCAGGGACACGTGGCGTGAGCGTGGCCATTGCTCAGCCCGTGCGTCGCGCCCCTGCCTCGCTGCTCCCCTGCACCGCGCTGCCCCTCCCGGCCGGTGTTCCCCCAGCGGCGCACGGCTCCAAGCCGGTGGCGCCGCGCCGACGCTACCACGCCACCGGCGGGCCGAGCAGGGGTCAGGTCCGGCTCCGCGAGGCCGCGCCGACCGCGGCTCAGTGGCCGGGCTCGTGGCCCGTCGCCGGCAGCGCGGCGCCGGAGATGTCCTTGCGGACCGTCGGGTTCTCGATCGTCCCGAGACGATCGATGAGCTTCGTCCACTGCCCGGGCTTGAGGATGGCGTCGAAGCGGCGCTTGGCGGCCGCGCCCTGCGGCTGCCAGCCCACGTGGATGTGGTCGTGGTGGTCG
>DASPKC010000063.1:0-6449 GCA_035628295.1 Baekduia sp. | reverse complement strand
TGTCCTGCCCGTCGGCGAGGACGGCGGCGTGGTTGGCCACGTAGAAGGTCGGCGCCTCCCGGAAGCGCGCGTTGGGCCGCAGCTTCGGGAAGGTCCGGCGCATCAGCGTCTCGTAGGCCCCGATGACGCGCGGGACGGGCTGCGGGAAGAACTTCGTCGCCAGCACGCGGCTGGAGTCGATGACGTGCTGCTCGTAGAGCATGAAGGCGCGCATCGACCGCGGGCGGAACGGCAGGCCTGCCGTCGCCGGGTCGGCGGCGCGCTCGCTGAGCGCGGCCCGCCGCGCCGCGGGCGTCTCGGCGAGGAACGCGAGCAGGTCGCCGTCGTAGTCGACGTGCACCCAGTGCTCGTCGGCCCGGGCGATCAGGCCCTCAGGGGTCATGCGCAGCTTCACGGCGTGGTCCTCCGGCGGTATCGGGAGGGGGTGGCTAGACGGGCAGGGCGTCGCGGACGGCGTCACCGACGCGCGGCAGCAGGGCGCGGCGGTTGTCGCCGCGGCGATGGGCCGGCCCGGCGGGTCTCGGGGACCGGCGCCCCGAAGCGGAAGTAACGCTCGCCCCGGCGCCCGAAGACCTCCCGGGCGCCGCCCGGGACGCCAAGCACCGCCTCGCACGCGGTCAACAGCGCCGCACAGTCCTCCCGCGTGCCGGGCACGGCGAGCGCGCCGCTGACGTGCGACCGGGGGATGGGCAGCGGGCTCTCCATGACGCTCACGGACCTCATTGGAGCATAATACTGATGAGTCTGTCAACTTCGATGAAAATGTCATGGGCTGATGGCCGGCAATGGCCGCTGCGCCACGTCGGCTGCCTCGTCCGCCGGGACCCCGAGGAGGCGCAGGACGGCGGCGGCGTGCTCCTCGGGCGCGCGGTCGCCGAGGCGGCCGTCGAGGGCGGCGCGGATGACCCCCAGCAACGCGCCGCCGCTGGCCGCCAGGGCGAGCTCGACGTCGCCCACCGCGAAGCGCCCCGCGTCGCGGCCGCGCTCGAGGTCGCGCCGCGCGTACGCGCCGAGGCCGGCCGTCCCGAGCCCGTGCGAGAGCTCGAGCCGCACGAGCAGCCACCCGAGCTCGGGGTCGGCCGAGGCCGCCTGGACCAGGACGCGGTGGGCCACGGCGACGACCTCGGCCGGGTCCTGGAGCGTGGACGTGGCGGCATCGATCGACGCGCCCAGCTCGTGCACGAGCTCCTCGATGACGGCCGCCACGATGGCGTCCTTGCCGTCGAAGTGGTTGTAGAACGAGCCGAAGCCGACGTCGGCCTCGTCGGTGATCTCGTTAATCCGCGTGGCGTCGATGCCCTGCCGGGCGAAGACGGTGCGCGCCGCCTCGACGAGCTTCGCGCGCGTCTGGGCCTTGCGCCGGGCGCGCCGGTCGAGGGGCTGGTCGGCGTGCGTGCTCATGCCGGCAGGCTACGCCGGTGCCGATCGTCCTGTCGGCGTTGATCGTTTCGTCAGAACGACCTCGACTCGGCGGACCGCGAGGTCCGCGACCGCGTCGATCGGGCCCGGTCGGCGGGCCGTGCCCTGGCCCGGCGCCTCGACGGCCCGCGCGCGGCGGGCCGTCGGGCGTCTGGCCGGTTCCTCCCCGGTCAGCCCTGCGGTGCCGCGGCCTGCGGCGAGCCACCGCCGTCGGTGGCAGGCTCGATCTGTCCGAGCAGTTCGAGGCACGCGTCCCGGCAGTCCCGACAGGCGTCCTCGCAGGTGGCGCAGTGCGGGTGGTGGTCGCGGTGCTCGCCGCAGGAGTCCGCGCACGTCGTGCAGGCCTGGACGCAGGCCTGCAGCACCGCGCGGGTCAGGCGCGCGTCGTAGCCGGTGTGGCGCGACAGGACCCGCGAGGCGGTCTGGCACACGTCGGCGCAATCGAGGTCGTCGCGGATGCATCGGGTCGTTGCGGCCACGTCGTCCTCCGACAGGCAGGCATCGGCGCACGCCGTGCAGGCCTGCGCACAGGCGGCCGTCGCCTCGATGGCGCGCGCGAGCAGCTCGCGGTCGACCGAGATCTCGGCGGGGTACTGGTCCAGCAGGGCTCGAGTGTGCATGGCCCTCGGGCTACCCCGGCGCGGGCCGGAGGCGCCGGACGTGTCGCGCGCCGGCGGGGACTGTCAGGCGCCTGACTGCGGAACCGGGCGTTGGCCGCGAGTGGGCATGCCGGCGGCATGGCAGCACTGCCTGATGCGCTGCGCGCGTCGGGCGGCGCCTGCGCCGACGACGACCGGTTCACGCGGCTCGGCCGCCCTCGCCGGGGGACGTGCGACGAGGCGACGTACGAGCGCTGGCTGGCTCAGGCGACCGAGCGGCTCGATCCCCTCATGGCGTTCCTGGGCATCCTCTTTGCGCTGCTCGCGGCGTTCGAGCTCGCCGACCCGGGGCTCTCGCCACGCTGGGAGCGCGGACTGGCGATCGGCGCCGGGCTGATCTGGATCGTCTTCGTCGCCGACTACCTCGCGCGGCTCATCGCGGCGCCATCAGCCCTGCGGTTCGCGCGACGGCACTGGCTGGCGGGGCTCATGCTGCTCGTCCCGACGCTTCGCGTCCTGCGCCTCGGCGCGCTGCTGCGTCTCGGGCGGGCGTTGCCGGCTGCGCGGGTGGTGTCGACGTCCTACCGCGCCGCGGGCGTGGCCCGTCGGCTCCTGCAGTCGCGGACGAGCTACGTGGGCGCGCTGGCCGCCGTCGCCACGCTGGCCGTCGCCGAGCTCGCCTGGCTCGCGGAGCGCGACCATCGGACGTTCGGGACGTTCGGCGATGCTCTGCTGTGGGCGGCGACGACGGTCGTCGGGATGCAGGCCGATCCTGTGCCCGAAACCGCATTGGGACGGCTCGTCATGCTCGGCGCCTTCGCGACCGGGCTCGTGCTCATCGCGTCGCTTGCGGGCACGGTCGGCGCCTACCTCCTCGAGGAGCGTCGCGAACGCGCCGAGGGCCAGTCATCGCCCGCCGGGCCATGAGGTCCGCGTCGGGGCGCGCCTGCCGGAGGCGCCAGTCGACCTCGCACACCGGAACGCCAGACGGGTGACCTTCGGGCACCGGCCGCCGCCGGCGCGGACAACTCGTCGAGCAGGCGCAGGAGCAGCACCACCGGGTAGGACCCGGCGGTCAGCAGCAGATCGCTCCCCTCGGCGGCCAGGCCGGCCGCCGCCTCGTCGATGGTGCGGGCGCCGTGAACATCGAGGAACGTGACGGCCGCCAGCGACAGGTCCACGCGCCGGCGGCCGGCCGCCGCATCGATGATCGCGTCGCGCACGGCCGGTGCCGTCTTCAGGTCGATCTCCCCGGAGACGCAGACCAAGGCCGCGTCGTGACGCGCCGTGCAGCTCACGTCGATGTCCATGGCGCGAGCATGGCGGCGGCAGCCCCAAGCGACCATCGGGGCCGATCTCCATTTCGCGTCGCGCCGCCACCCACCGTCGGCTCGCCGGCCAGGCCGCCGGGGGTCGACGCCCGCCGGGACAGCCGCGACGACACCGCATCGGGTTGCCTTCGTCGCCGGCCTCATACCCGGCTCGGGCGCGCCGGGACTCCTGCGACGAGCGAGGCGGCGTCGGCGGCAGGTCGCCGGGCGATCCGCGGCTGAGGCGGCCACGCCGGCGGCTGACATGTCCGCCAGGCGCCTGCGCCGTACGGGAACTCCGGGGCTGCATGCGCACGCTCGAGACGACGAACGCGACAACCGTGCTCGGGATGGACTGGTACATCGCGCTCGCGGTGGTGCTCGGCGCCATCGTGGTGGTATCGCTGGCCGGCGGCGCGGGTACCGGCTGGTGGCTGCGCCGACGCTACGACGACCCGCGCGGCGAATCGGGCGGACCCGGACGCGAGTGACCGCTCAGACGTTGTCAACGCCCCTAGGACCCCCGCACGACCAGTACCGGCCGGTCGACGTGGTGCACGACGCCGTCCGAGACGCTGCCCAGCAGCGCTGCGGCGAGCCCCGAGCGCCCGCGCGAACCGACGACCACGGCGTCGGCTGCAGCTCGTTCTGCCTCGTCGAGGACGACCGACCAGATACCGCTCACACCAGGACCGCCCGGCCGCGCGTCGGCGGTGGCGTCGAGGCCGGCCTCGCGTGCCAGGCGGGCACCGCGCTCGGCGACCTCCCACCCAGCTGACGCAGCGTCGGCCGCGCCCCGGCCGCTCGTACCCGCGTCTGCTGCCGCGACGCCGACCACCATCCCGGGCGTCGCGGGTGCAACGATGGCGCCCGTGTCGCCGAGGTAGACGTGCACGACCACCGCCTGCGCGCCACTGAACAGGCGCCCGGCCGCGGAGATCGCGGCGTCTGCCTCCGGTGTGGCGTCGTAGGCGATGACGAGGGTGGTCCCGGTACCGGCAGGCGGCATGACCAGCCTCAGCAGTCGGGCGGTGCGCCGCGCAGGATCCAGCAACCGTCGCGCGTGCGGCCGAGGACGCCGTCGTCGACCAGGCCGCGCAGCGTCGAGGACGCCGTGGGCCGGCGCATGCATGCCAGGTCGGCGAGCAGCTCCTGCGTCAGCCCCACGGGGATCAGGACGCCGTGCGGGGTGACGCGGCCCCAGCGGTCGGCGAGGTGCCACAGCAGGAGCAGCAGTCGCTGCTCGGCATGGCGCACGTGAGCCAGCGCGAAGTGGAAGGCCAGCATCCGTGCCCGCCGCAACGCCCGGGCCTGCAGCTGCGAGAGCACCGCCGGGACGCGGCCGGCGACGGTCGCGAACGACTCGTCGAGATCGGCGAGCGTTGCGTCCTTGAGCACCCGCCATTCGACGTCGTGCGGGACCGTCGCCCAGCCGAGGTCGTCGTCCCACGGACGGAGGACGTCTCCGGGACCGAGCAGCTCCGGGCAGCGCCGCCCGTGCAAGGTGATCGAGCGGATCAGCAGGCCGTCGAGCACCAGCAGCCCCAGGCACGCCGGGCGCAGCTGCGGGTCCGAGGCCGGGATGGGGCCGGCCTCCAGCCATCGCCGTGGCGCGGTGGCGCGCAACCGCAGCACCCCGGCCGCCCGGGGATCGACGCCCGTCAGCAGGTCCGGGTCGCGCTCGAACACGCGGACGCGGACGCTCACGTCCCACAGCGCCCGGTCGCCGGAGCGTGCGTGCCGGTCGACGGCCCGGTGGTCTGCCAAGGTGGCCATGGGCTCTGGGGTGTCCGGTGCGGGCACGCGCGAGCCTGGGGGAGAACCCCCATCGCCGCGGGCCGCGCACCCCCACCGTCAGGCCGCGCGACGGCCGAGGTGGCGCCCGCGGAACAGGCGGATGGCGTCGATCGCCCGGTCGGAGAAGCGCGGGCAGCCCAGCAGCCGGCGGTGGGCGGTGGCGGCGACCGCGTACGGCATGCCGGTGGTGTCGGGGGTGAGGATGCTGCCTCGCGGAACGAGGCGCTGCAGCGCCTCGAGCTGGCGGAGCTGGTCGTCGGTGACCAGGTCGGTGCGGAAGTGCAGGACGATGATGCCGCGGCGCATCGCCGCGAGCAGCGCCGGCACCGGCGGCGCCGCGCGATGGACGGCGGCGGCCGCCGGCCGTGCGCCGTGCGGGCCGTCGACGCGTGGCGCGAGCGGCGGACGCGCAGCACCGCGGCGCAGCTCGCAGCCGGCCGCCCGCGCCGCCTGCGAGAGGTCGATCTGCCGCACCGGCGGCAGGTCGGCGGCCGGAGGCGAGCGGCCCCCGGCGAGCAGCACGACGGCGGCCACGACCGCCGCGCCCGGCAGCAGCCAGGCCACGAGATAGAGCACCGCGACCCGCGGACGCCAGGACGGGCGCTCGCCGGCTCGTCGAAGCCGCGGTTTACGGAGCACAATGTCACCTGGTACCCCCGGCCCGGGCGAGCCGCCGCGGGATGTCATCCGCGAGCGACGGCCCGGCGTGACGGCGCCGTGGGTCCCCCGCTGTCCGTACGGTTGGCGGGTGGGCCACGGCTACGTCCCGCTCTTCTGGCGGTTGTTCGTGCCGAACGCCACGGTGCTGGGCGTGGCGTGCGTTGTGCTGTTCCTGGAGCCGGCGAACGGCCGGGTCGTCGCGCTCGCCGGGGGGCTCGTCGTGATGCTGGCCGTCAACTTCGTGCTGATCCGGCGGGCCGTGAGCCCGCTCGTCCAGCTCACCCGTCTCATGGATGCCGTCGATCCGCTGTCGCCGGGCAAGCGGCTCGACGTCCCCGGCCCGCCGTCGGAGATCACCGTCCTCGGTGAGGCGTTCAACGGCATGCTGGACCGCCTGGAGGCCGAGCGGCGCGAGAGCGGCCGGCGGGCACTGACCGAGCGGGAGGCCGAGCGGCGGCGCCTCGCCGGCGAGCTGCACGACGAGATCGGGCAGAGCCTGACCGCGACGGTCCTGCAGGTCGAGCGCCTCCGGCGGGCGCTGGCCGCCGACCACGCCGACGAGGCGCTCGAGATCCGCAGTGGGGTGGAGGCGACGCTCGAGGACGTCCGCCGACTGGCCCGCGACCTCCGGCCCGAGGCGCTGGACGGCCTGGGCCTCGTCCCG
>DASPKC010000062.1:0-4935 GCA_035628295.1 Baekduia sp. | reverse complement strand
CCGTCTTCCCGCGCGCCGACGTGATCGCCTCCTCGTTCGCGCGGATGTCGGTGGGCGCCATCAAGCTGGACAGCCCGCCGCGCTTTGCCCTCAACACGGCGCCGAGCCTCGGGCAGATCCCGCTCGGGACGTTCCCCAGGCTGCCGGGCGGCCTCGCCGCGCTGGCCGGCTTCCCGCTGGCCGGGGCCCTCGACGTGCGGCTCGTCGGCGCCGCCGGCGGCCTCCCGGCCGGTGCGGCGCTGACGGCGACGCTGAAGCTGCCGTCCTGGCTGCAGGCCGGCGGCATCGACCTGCAGGGGCAGGTCCGCCTGCGCGCCACGAACGCCGAGGGGCTCGTCCTCGATGGCCTGCGCATCGGCCCGTTGAACGCCGACCTGGGCGCCCTGGCGCTGCAGGCCTTCCAGCTGGACTACCGCCGCGAGAACCAGGGCGAATGGCGGGGCCAGGGGCGCGCCTGCGTGGTGAGCGGCGCGTGCCTGGACATGGTGCCGCCGAGCGGCGGGATCGTGATCCAGGGCGGCGACCTGAAGTCCGCGGGCGCCACCCTGCGCTTCCCGGCGCCCGGGATCCCGCTGTTCCCCGGCGTGACGCTGCAGCACATCGGCTTCGGCGTCGGCCTGGATCCCACCCGGCTGCTGGCCAACGCCGGTGTGACCGCCGCGAGCATCTACGAGATCGACGGCCGGATGGTGCTCGCCTTCCCCAGCGCGCGGGCGCCGTTCACGTTCGACGCCCGCGAGGTCGGCCCGGGGTTCCCGCCAGCGTTCTACGGCCGCCGCCACACCACCACGACGATCGGCGCCAGCGCGGAGGGCGCCGTGCGCGTCCCCGTCATCGGGCGCGTCCCGCTGGGCGGCGGCTACTTCCTCTACGAGTACCCGGGCTATGTCGCGTTCGGCGGCGGCGTGCGCCAGCGCTTCGCGGGCATCGTCACGTTCGACGGCCGGCTGGACGGCGAGCTCAACGTGGCCAACGGCCGCTTCAACCTGCTCGGCAAAGTGGAGGCCTGTCTGACGCCGGTCTTCTGCCGCGGCGGCGAGGGGTTCATCTCCAGCCGCGGCCTGTCCGGGTGCCTGATCGTGGGTCCGCTGCGCATCGGCGTGGGGTTCACCTACAGCCCGTTCTCGGTCAAGGCGTGGCCGATCGACGGCTGCAAGTGGTCGCCGTTCAAGGAGCCGGACGTCCGCGGCCGCGCCGCCGCGGCGCAGGCCGGGCTGCCGCACGTCGTCCAGCTCCGGCGTGGCGATCCGAGCCGGGTCGTCCAGATCGAAGGGGCGACGGGCGCGCCGCACGTCCGCGTGACCGGGCCGGGTGGGCTCGTCCTGGAGGGCCGCCCGGACGCCGTGCTCGACACCGGCGGGCCGCTGCGCATCATGCGGCTGGAGAGCGCGAAGCTCACCGCGGTCGGCCTGGACGGCGCACCTCCCGGGACCTACCGGATCGAGGCGCTGGAGGGCTCCCCGGCCGCCGCCGGGATCACCGAGGCCAGCGAGCCGCCCGATGCGCAGGTCCGCGCGCGCGTCGCCGGCCGCGGCCTGCGCCGGGTCCTGCGCTACGACATCCGGCGCCGCCCGGCGCAGCGGGTGACGTTCGTCGAGATCACCGCCGACGGCGCCCGGCGCCCGATCGGCGCGGTCGACGGCGGCACCGGCGCCCTGCGGTTCACGACGGCTCCCGGCTCGGGCCGCCGGCGCATCGAGGCCCAGTTCGAGCTCGACGGCCTGCCCGCCGAGCGCCGCGTCGTCGCGAGCTTCGCCGCCCCGGCGGCCGCCCTGAGCCGGCCCGCCGCGCTGCGGGTGCGGCGGCGCGGAGGCACGGTGCACGCGACGTGGGGCGCGGTGTCGGAGGCGGCGCGCTACGAGGTCGTGGCGACGACGGCCGCCGGGCAGCAGCGGGTAGTCCGGACGAGGGCGCGCCGCGCCGCGCTCGTGGGGCTCCCCCGCTGGACGGGCGGGCGGGTGACGGTCCGCGCCGTCGCCGGGCTGCGGACGAGCCCAACCACGGGCGCGTCCTTCCGCCGCCTCGAGCGCCCGCGCACGCGCTTCCGGCCGTTGCCGCGGGCCCGGCGGGCGCTGCGGTGACCGGACGCCGGGCGGCGGCTACGCCGGCCGCCACGCCGCCAGGAGCTCCTGCGTGGCCTCGGTCAGCGCGGCCTGCAGCAGCGGCCCGTTGGTGATCCGCCGGACGCCGAGGTCGGCGAACCGCCGGAGGTCGTGCCGCGCGGGATGGGCCGTCGCGTTCACGGGGACCTCGACCGCGTCGACCACGGCGCGCAGGAGGTCGTCGTCGTCCTGGATCTTGACGGGGTAGACGCTGTCGGCGCCGGCGGCGACCATCGCCCGGAGCCGGTCGAGGACGTCGTCGAGGACGGCGTGCTTGTCGTCGGCGCGGGCGAAGAGGTCGGTGCGGCCGTTGATCCACACCGGGACGCCCGCCCGGTCGGCGGCCTCGCGCAGACCGGCGATGTACGCGGCGTGCTCGTCGGTCGAGCGCAGGCGGCCGCCCTCGGCATGGACGGTGTCCTCGAGGTTCAGGCCCACGCCGCCGGCGTCCAGCAGCGCGCGCAGCAGGTCGTCAGGCGCCACGCCGTAGCCGGCCTCGAGGTCGACCGACACCGGGACGTCGACCGCCGCCGTGATGCGCGCGACGGCCTCGACCACCTCGGCCAGCGCCTGGCCCTCCTGGTCGGCCTCCCCGCGGCTGGTGGCCAGCGGATGGCTGCCGACCGTGAGCGCCGCGAAGCCGCAGCCGGCGGCGGTCTGCGCCGACCACGCGTCCCAGACGGTGGGGAGCACCAGCGGGCGGTGCTCGTCGTGGAGACGGCGCAACAGCGCGGCGCGGTCGGCGAGGGCGGAGGGGTCGGCCATGGAGGCGCCCTACCCGCACCGGCGGGTGGCTCAGTCGACGCGCTTTCGATCAGGATGCGCCCCATGCCGCATCTCGATCGCGACGGCGACGTCTTCGTCCTGCAGCTGGGCGACGGCGAGAACCGCTTCCATCCCGACCTCCTCGCCGCCGTCGGCGAGCTGCTCGACGAGGTCGCGGCCGCGCCGGCGCCCCGCGCCCTGGTGACGGCGGCCACCGGCAAGTTCTTCTCCAACGGCCTCGACCTCGACTGGCTCAGCGCGAACACGGCCGCCGTCAACGACTACACCGCCCAGGTGCATGACCTCCTGGCGCGCGTCCTGACGTTCCCGGCGCCGACTGCCGCGGCCCTGCAGGGACACACGTTCGCGGGCGGGGCGATGCTCGCGCTCGCCCACGACTGGCGCGTGATGCGTGCCGACCGCGGGTTCTTCTGCCTCCCGGAGGCAGACATCAACATCCCGTTCCTGCCGGGGATGTCGGCGCTGATCCAGGCCAAGCTCACGCCCGCGGCCGCGACCGACGTGATGCTGACGGCCCGGCGCTACGGCGGCGAGGACGCGCTGACCGCCGACCTGGTGACCACGACCGCCGGCGAGGACGACGTCCTCCCGGCTGCGATCGCGCAGGTGGCGCCCCTGGCAGGCAAGGACCCCGCGACGCTGGGGGTCATCAAGGAGCGCATGTACGCCGGCGTGGTGGCCGCGCTGCGCGACCGGGAGCGCAACCGGATCGGCTGAGCATCCCGCGCCTGCGGTCTTCTACGGACCGACATCCCGCGGGGCGGCGGATGCGCCAGGGCCGGCGGCGGCGGACGATCAGACCATGTCCATTGCGCACGCACCGGCCCAGGGCCACCACACCACGCTGCGCGAGGCCGCCGAGGAGTTCCTGGCCCAGCACCGCATCGCGGTCGCGGGCGTCTCGCGCGACCCCAAGCAGCCGGCGAACCTCATCTTCCGCCGCCTGCGCGACACCGGCCACGAGGTGTTCGCGGTCAACCCGCAGGCCGACGAGGTTGAGGGCGTCCACGCCTTCCACGCGGTCGCCGAGATCCCCGGGGGCGTCGACGGCGTCGTCGTCGTCACCCCGGCCGCCGCGTCCGCCGCCGTCGTCGAGGACTGCGCCGCCGCCGGCGTCCCGCGCGTGTGGCTGCATCGCGGCATCGGCCCGGGCTCGCGCTCCGACGAGGCGATCGAGGCCTGCCATCGCCACGGCATCGCCGTGATCCCGGGCGGCTGCCCGAACATGTTCGGGGCCACGTCCGACGCGGGGCACCGCGGCATGCGGCGGATGCTGCAGCTCACGCACAAGGTGCCGCGCGAACTCGACGACGAGGACTGGTGCTGCCAGGCGCAGCACTGAGCACCCGGCGCGGGAGGCCCGCGCGGCTTGGTAGACCTCCCGCCCGATGCACAAGATGCCGGTCCCTTGCGCGGCCGTCGCCGCCGCCGCGCTGCTCGCCGCCGCTCCCGCTCCCGCCGCTGGCGCCGTGCCCGCCGACGCCCCGGCCGGCGCGGTCGTCGCGGCCGAGCCGCTCCCCGCGCAGCTGCGGATCCCCGGCGCCGACGGCAAGGCGTTCAAGCTCACGTACGTCACGACCGACGGCCGGGGTCGCCGCGCGCTGAGCACCGGCCAGCTCCTGCTGCCCGAGGGCCCCGCACCCGCAGGCGGGTGGCCCGTGCTCTCGTGGGCGCACGGCACCGTCGGCATCGGCGACGCCTGCGCGCCGTCGGTCCGCGGGCCGGCGCTGCCCGAACGCGACCTGCCGTACCTGCGCGGGTGGCTGGAGCGGGGCTACGCGATCGCGGCCAGCGACTACGCCGGGCTCGGGACCGAGGGCGTGCACGCCTACCTGCACGGGCGCTCGGAGGCGCACAACGTCGTCGATGCGGTCAAGGCGGCGCGGCGCTACGCGCGCAACCACCTGCGCAGCGACGAGCAGCTCTCGGGCAAGTGGGTGGCGGTGGGCCAGTCGCAGGGCGGCGGCGCGGCCATCTCCACGGCGCGCCACGCCACCGCCTTCGGCGGCCGGGAGCTCGACTACCGCGGCGCGGTCGGGACCGGCGT
>DASPKC010000061.1:0-13583 GCA_035628295.1 Baekduia sp. | reverse complement strand
AACGCGTTCGCGCCGACGAGGGCGAGCACCGCCAGGATCCGCAGGAGGTCGGCCACGCCGACCGCACAGTACGGCGTGCGTCAGGTCGGCAGCGCCTCGAACGCGCGCCGCACCGCGGCGGCGGTCGCCGCGTCGGCGGGGAAGAACGACTCGATCGCCAGCTCCTCGAGCGTCACGTCGAGGGCGGTGCCGAACGTCGTGACGGTGCTGATGAACGTCCACACGTCGTCGCCGGCGCGCAGGCGCAGCGGCACGGCGACCGCCCCGTAGGGCTCCTCGGGCGCCGGGCCGCCGCCGCCGGGGTAGCCCGCCAGCTCCTCGTGCAGCGCGGCGAGCGCCGGGTCGCCGCTGGTGACGGCCTGGCGCCCGAGGCGCTCCAGCAGGTGGGCGCGCCATTGCGGGAGGTTCAGGATGTGCGGCGCCATGCCGTCGGGATGCAGGCTGGCGCGCAGGACGTTGACCGGTGGCTCGAGCAGCTCCGGGGCGACGGCCGCGGTGAGCAGTGCCACCGCGCGGTTGGCGGCGACCATGCCCCAGTGGCGGTCGACCACCACCGCGGGATAGGGCTCGTGGCCGGCGAGGATCAGGTCCAGCGCGTCGCGCACGGGTCCCATCTCCGGCTCGTCGAGGCCGCGCTGGCCGTACACCGGGGCGTGGCCGGCGGCCAGCAGCAGGCCGTTGCGCTCGCGCAGCGGGACGTCGAGGTGCTCGGCGAGGTGGAGCACCATCTCCGCGCTCGGCCGGGAGCGGCCCGTCTCGACGAAGCTCAGATGGCGCGCCGAGACGCCCGCCTCCAGCGCGAGGTCCAGCTGGCTGAGGCGCCGGCGGCGCCGCCACTCGCGCAGCAGCGCGCCGACACGGGGCGGTGCGGCGACCTCGGACATGCCCGGCCAACCTAGCCGGGCGCGTGCGTCCCCGCACCTACCTCCGAGGTCATGGGACCGGCGCCGTTGCCGTTGACTGCGACCGCCGGGGGCGGCGCGGGAGCCTGCTGCCACGGCAGCGATCCGTGCCGCTTGCGCGCCAGATAGCTCGCGCGGCCCGCGGCGTTGCAGGCGTACCAGACGGCCTGGGTCGAGAACGGCAGCGTCGTCATCCAGAAGCGGTCGGGCACCGGGTCCAGCGGCCGCGCGTCCTCCCACGGCAGGTCGGCGCAGACGTAGCCCTCGCCGTCCTCGTAGCCCAGGCGCTGCAGGATGTGGCCGTCGCGGCCGGCGATGATCGTCTCGCCGACCATGATCGTCGGCCAGCGCACCGCCCGGGCGAAGGGCGTCTCCATGACCACGTCGCCGACCAGCGAGGGGTGGACGGCCGGCGCGCCGACCACGCGCGCCATGCGGCCCGGGGTCTCGCGGGCGAGGTCCAGCATCGAGCCGTGCTCGCGCCGCCAGAAGTAGCGCCGGGTGACCGCCCACTGGGGATAGGACGGAAAGCACATCCCGCCGGCGACGAGGCGCACGCGGCCGCGCAGCCGGGCCGCCGTCCGCGCCCGGATCCACTCGAAGCCGTTGACCAGGCCGATCGTCCCGTCGGCCAGCGACGTCACGCCGTCGTCGGTGCCCGGGCCGTAGTAGTTGTTCTCCCACATCGACGGCTGGTCCTTGTCGTGGGTGTGGACCTCCCCGTCGGGCTCGCACACGAGGTAGGTGTTGCGCGCGTCGTCGCCGCGGACCGTCAGGGCGCCGCCGCCGACCACGCACCCGTGGCGCCGGGCGAGCTCGCGGTAGGTGCGCAGCGCCGGCCCGTCGAACGGGCGCACCACGCCGTGCATGTGGCGGTGGGCGAGGTTCGGCGCCGCCGAGACCTCCGGCAGGAAGACCATGTCCGGGCTGTGCTCGCGGACCGCCTCGCCCACGAGGTCGGCGATGTGGCGCAGGTTGCCCTCGACGTCGAAGGGCTTCGGCCGCAGCTGGATGGCGACGACGCGCTTGGTCGCGGGCATCACGCGGCCACCGGCTCGAGGGCGTCGGCGTCGGCGGGCGCCGGGCGCGCCGGGGCGGGCGCCGCGCTCGGCCAGGCGAAGCCCGGCCGCTCCGAGGGCCGGCGCCTGGTGGGCCGGAACGGGTGCGTGAGCTCCTCGAGCCACACCCCGGCGTCGATGCGCAGCTCCTCGCGCACCTCGGCCAGCAGCGCACGGCGGTCGGTGCCGGGCCGCAGCGCCGCCCTGGCGGCCGCGCGGGCGCCGACCAGCGGGTTGAGGACGCGGTGGGGCGCACGCCGCCGGTCGAACATCTCCAGCGCCGGGTTGGGCGAGCGCCCGTCCCACGCGCGCAGGACCTCCTTGACCAGCGGTGTGGGCGTCGTCACGCGCGACTCGCGGTTGCCCCAGTGGTAGGTCGCCAGGCACTCGCGGTCGCGGCGGCGCTCTGCCGCCAGCAGCGCGCGGTCCAGCCGCTGCGGGTCGTCGAGGACCGGCGCCGCCGCCTCGCCGAGCAGCCTGCCGAAGCGCATCGCGTCGCGCATGCCCTGGCCGATCACCGGGTCCTTGAAGTGGCCGGCGTCGCCGACCAGCGCCCAGCCGGGGCCGCTGGAGCGCCGGAAGAACGACGCCATGGACGCCGTCGAGCGGACCTTCGTGTGGTTCGCCGCCCCTTCCAGGCGCTCGCGCGCCAGCGGGTTCTCCTGGACGAGGCGGTCCCAGGTGCCCATCGGATCGCGCCGGAAGGCGGCGACATCGGACTGCGGGCCCATGAACAGCACGAGCAGCCGGCCGTCGGGGCAGGGGAAGACGAACGTGTGCGTCGTGCCGGCGCGCAGCTGGGCCAGGCGCCCGCGCCACGCGGTGCCGATCTGCGGGTCGTCGCAGTAGAAGAACGCCGCGCCGCGGTCGTTGGCCGAGCCGCGGTACGGGGCGTCGGCGCCGACGCGGTAGGCGGTCAGCGACCGGCGGCCGTCGGCACCGACGACCAGCTTCGCGCGGACGACGTGCTCGGTGCCGTCGCGGTCGCGCAGCCGCACGCCGGCGGCGCGGCCGTCGCGCCACACCACGTCGACCAGCGAGGTGCGCTCCCGCACCTCCGCGCCGGCCTCGCGGGCCGTCTCGACGAGCGCGAGGTCGAAGGCGGGCCGGGGGTTGGAGAGCGCGTAGTCGATGCCGTCCACCGGGGAGAAGCGCCCCAGGCACGGCACGCCGTCCGCCCAGACCATGCCCTCGCGGCACTCGGGGCCGTTCGCCCGCCGCACCCGCGCCAGCGCGCCGAGGCGCTGGATCTCGGCGACCGCCGAGGGGAAGTTCGCGTGGGTCGAGAGGGTGTCGGACGGGAACGCCGAGCGGTCGACGGCCAGCACCCGGCGGCCGGCGTTGGCGAACGTGATGGCGGCCGCGGCACCGGCGCAGCGGGCACCGATGACGACGACGTCGACCTGCTCTGGACGTGGCATGGCTCGAAGCTACGGTCGGCGCGCCGGCGCCCGCATCCCGCTTTGGGGGTCAACCGCTCTCCCTGGGGGGGCGACTTCGCCCCCATGGCCCTCGCGCGCTGGTTGGATCGCCCCATGGCGATCTCCGCAGCCGTGCACGACCCGCTCGCGCCCGTGGCGCTGCCGCCGCAGCGCGCGGGCGGCAACCTCCTCGACGGCGATCCGGCGCTGCTGGAGGCGCTGCGCCGCGAGGGCGCCGGCGCCTTCGAGGAGGCCGTGCGCGAGCTGGGCGCGATCCTCGCGCAGCCCGAGTGGATCGAGCGCGGCTTCGCGGCCAACGAGCACCCCCCGCGCGTGGTGCGCCTGGACCGCGACGGCGAGCGTGCCGACGCCATCGACTTCCACCCCGCCTGGCACGACCTGATGGGCCTGGCCATGGACCACGGGATCGGCGGCGGGTCCTGGGCGCAGGACGCGCCGGGCGCCCACGTCGCCCGCGCGGCGAAGTTCATCCTGCACGCCCAGGTCGAGGCCGGCACCACCTGCCCGCTGGCGATGACCTGGTCGTCGGTCGGCGCGCTGCGGCTCGAGCCGGAGGTGGCGGCCGTCTGGGAGCCGCTGGTGACCAGCGGGGTCTACGAGCCCGGCGAGCGGCCGGCGTCGGCCAAGCGCGGGGCGCTCATCGGCATGGCGCTCACCGAGCGCGCCGGCGGGTCGGACGTCCGCGCGTCCACCACCGTGGCCGAGCCCGACGGCGACGCGTGGCGCGTCACCGGCGGCAAGTGGTTCGTCTCCGCGGTGCAGAGCGACGCGTTCTTCGTGCTGGCGCAGACGGCGTCGGGCCTGTCCTGCCTGCTCGTGCCGCGCCTCGACGAGGACGGCCGGCCCAACGGCTTCGTGCTCGACCGCCTCAAGGACAAGCTGGGCAACCGGTCCAACCCCACCGCCGAGGTGGAGCTGCGCGGCGCGCGCGGCCAGCTGGTCGGGGAGGAGGGTTGCGGCGTCCGGACGATCATGGCGATGATCGGCGGGACCCGGCAGGACTGCGTCCTGGGGTCCACGGCCGTGATGCGTCTGGGGACGGCCGAGGCGGTGCACTGGGCCGCGCACCGGATGGCGTTCGGCCGCCCGCTGCTGGCGGCGCCGGCCATGCGCGCGGTGCTCGCCGACCTCGCGCTGGAGAGCGAGGCGGCGACCGCCGGCGCGCTGCGCCTGGCGCGGGCGCACGAGGCGGCGGCGCGCGGCGACGAGGCGGCCGAGCGCTTCCGGCGCCTCGCGGCGCCGGTCCTGAAGTACTGGACGTGCAAGCGCGCTCCGGCGCACCTCGGGGAGGCGCTGGAGTGCCAGGGCGGCTTCGGCTACGTCGAGGAGTCCCGGCTGGCGCGCGCGTACCGCGAGGCGCCGCTCATGAGCGTGTGGGAGGGGTCGGGCTCCGTCCAGGCCCTCGACGTGCTGCGCGCCCTGGCGCGCACGCCTGACGCGCTGGACGCGGTCTTCGACGAGATCGCGCTGGCCCACGGCGCGGACGCCCGCCTCGACGCGGCCGCGCGCGCCCTGCGCGAGGAGGTCCCGGACGAGTCCACGGCGCGCGCCTGGGTCGGCCGCATGGCGCGGTGCCTGCAGGCGAGCCTGCTGGTGCGCCATGCGCCGCGCGAGGTGGCCGACGCGTTCTGCGCCACCCGGCTGCAGGGCGCCGGCAGCGCCGCGTTCGGCGAGCTGCCCGACTGGGTCGACACCGCGGCCATCGTGGCCCGGGCGCTGCCGGAGGAGGCCGCATGACGCCCGACCCGCGGACGATCAGCGTCGTCGCGATCCAGCCGCACGTGCAGATCGGCGCGGTCGAGGACAACCTGCGCCACCTGCGCGACCTGATCTCCGGCGCGGCGCGCGAGCACCACCCCGACGCCATCTTCCTGCCCGAGGCGATGACCTCGCCCAACGCCTACGACCGGCGGATGCGCGCGGTCGCGCGGCCGGTCGACGGCGCGCCGCTGCAGCTGCTGCGCGACGCGGCGCGCGAGTTCGGCTGCGTCGTCGGCGGCGGGTTCATCGCCGTCCGGGGCCAGGACGCACGCGGCACGTACGCCGTGTGCGAGCCCGACGGCGCCGTGCACCTGCACGACAAGGACCAGCCGTCCTTCTGGGAGAACAACTACTACGGCCCGGGGCACGACGACGGCGTGATGCTCACGTCGGCGCTCGGGCCGATCGGGTGCGCGAACGGGTTCGAGTGGGGCCGCACGCGGACGGTGCGGCGGATGGCGGGACGGGTGCGGCTGCTGGCCGGCGGCATGCACTTCCCGTCGTTCCCCGACTGGCGCCTGACGCGCAAGTGGTTCATCGAGCGCGACCACGAGGCGCTGCTGCAGTACGCCCGCGAGACGCCGCCGCGGATGGCCCGGCTGCTCGGCGTGCCGGCCGTGCACCCCTCGCACGTCGGGCCGTTCACGATGCAGACGCCGCTGGTCCCCGGGCTGCCGTGGCACTCGTGGTGCGTGGGCGAGACGGCGATCTGCGATGCCGACGGCGTGGTCCTGCAGCGGCTGTCCTACGACGACGGGGAGGGGTGGATCTGCGCCGACGTCCGGCTCGACGTCCCCCGCCCGCGCGACCCGTGCCCGCCGGGCTTCTGGAACTCGCTGCTGCCCGTCTCCGTGCACGCCGTCTGGCACGTCGGCAACGTGCACGGCCGCGCGAAGTACCTGGCCATGAAGCGGCTCGGGATGCACGCGTGGCAGCGCGACGGCTCCGTGGGGCACGATCTTCCCGATCACGTGCCGGCGCAGCCGGATAGCGTCGTGGTGTGACCCGGAGCGACGAGCTCGAGGGACTCGACGCCGCAATCGCCGCCGCGGAGGCGGCCCTGCTCGAGGAGGCCGGCTCGGAGGAGCTGCGCCTGCGGTGGTCGGCGCTGCTGGAGCTCCAGCGCGAGCGCGCCTCCGTGGCCGAGGCGCACACGGCGCGGCGGCTGCAGGTCTTCGAGCGCATCCACGAGTCGCTGGCGCGGCTGCGTGAGCTCGGGACGGTCGCTGCGATGGTCCAGCGCGCGCCGGCGGAGATCGCGCGCTCCTGCGGCTTCGACCGGGTGGCGATCTACCGCATCGACGGCTCGATGCTCGTGTGCGAGGGCTTCCATGTGCGCGGCGACCCGGTGCGCGCGCGCGAGCTCCTGGAGTTCTCCCGGGCGCATCCCGCGCCGCTGCAGGAGCAGATCCTCGAGACCGAGATGGTGCGCCGGCGGCGGCCGATGGTCGTGCACGGCGCGCTGACGCACCCGCTGACCTACAAGCCGCTCGTCGAGTTCTACGACACGAACGCCTACGTCGCGGCGCCGATCATGCCCGAGGGCCGCGTCATCGGGTTCCTGCACGCCGAGCACGGGCTCAAGCGGCCTGGCGACCCGCTGGGCGTCGACGACCTCGACCGCGACGCGCTGTGGGCCTTCGCGGAGGGCTTCGGCCACGCGGTGGAGCGCATGCAGCTGCTCGAGCACCTGCGCGCGCAGGGGCGCGAGCTGCGTGAGCTCATCGCGCGCACGGACGCCGTCGTCGCCGAGCACCTCGCGGTGGAGGTCGACCTGGCCGGCGGCCGCGACGGGTCGAACGCGCGGGCGTCGGCCCGCGCCGCGGCGGCGCTGCTGACCGGCAGGCCGCCGGCGCCCGCGGCCGACCACGGCTCCGGCGTGGAGGAGGTCCTCACGCGGCGCGAGCGCGAGGTGCTCGCGCTCGTGGCGATGGGGGCGACCAACCAGCAGATCGCCGAGCAGCTGGTGATCACGCCGGGGACGGCCAAGTCGCACGTCAAGCGGATCCTGCGCAAGCTCGGCGCGGCCAACCGCGTCGAGGCGACGTCGCTGTACCTGCGCTCGCGGCCCTCGCGTTAGGCGGCCACCGCGGGCTGCGCCCGGCGGACGTGGCGACGCGCATGGCGCAGCGCCTCGTCGATGGAGGGCAGCAGGTGGTTCTCGTGCGCGAGGCGCTCCAGCACGCCGACGCGGTCCAGCAGCCTGCGGTGCTCCGGACGTACGGAGGCCAGCAGGACCGTGATCCCGCGGTGCTCGAGGTGCTCGATCAGATCGGCCAGCGCCTGGGCGCCGGTGCTGTCGAGCAGGCGCAGGCGCCCGAGGCGCAGGATCACGACCTCGACGTCGGTGACCTCGGTGAGCTCGAGCAGGAAGCGCTGGGCGGCGCCGAAGAACAGCGCGCCGTCGATGCGGTAGGTGACGATGTGCTCGGCCAGCAGTGCATGCTCGCGGGCGGCGTCGATGTCGACCACGTCCACCGGCTCGCGGCGGAAGGTCGTGCTGTCGGCCAGCGCGCGCAGGGCCAGGAGACCGGCCAGCGCGACGCCGACGCCCACGGCGATGACGAGGTCGAACGCCACCGTGGCGGCGGCGGTCGTCGTCAGCAGCAACGCGTCGCCGCGGCTGGAGCGCAGGATCCGCCCGACGGTCCCGTACTCGATCATCCGCACGGCGGTGACCATCAGCACGCCCGCCAGCGCGGCGAGCGGGACGCGCTCGAGCAGCGGCGCCAGCGCCACGACGATGAGCGCGAGCGCGAGGCCGTGGACGATCGTGGCCAGGCGGGTGCGGGCTCCGGCTCGGGCGTTGACCGCCGTCCGCGCGATCGCGCCGGTGGCGGGCATGCCGCCGAAGAACGAGACGGCCACGTTGGCCAGGCCCTGGCCGACGAGCTCGCGATCGGGGTCGTGCGGCTCGCCGTCGGCCATCCCGTCGGCGACCTTCGCCGAGAGGAGGCTCTCGATCCCGGCCAGCGCGGCGACGGCGAGCACGGCCGAGAGCAGGCCGGGCACGTCGCCGGCCGCGACGTCGGGCAGCGACGGCGCGGGGATGCCGGAGGGGATGGCGCCGATGCGCGCGACGTCCAGCCCCGCCGCCTCGGCCAGCGCGGTGGCCAGGACGACGGCGATCAGCGAGGCGGGCAGGGCGCGGTGCAGGCGGGGCAGGGCGACCATCGTCGCGGCGACGGCCGCCACGACGAGCGCGGCGCTCCAGCCGCTGCCCGCCCAGTCCGCGGCGGCGCGGGCGGCCACCGCGGCGGTGTTCTCGCCCTCGGGGCGCGCGACGCCGAGCGCGCTAGGGACCTGCTGCAGGAAGATGAGCAGCGCGATGCCGGCGGTGAAGCCCTCCACGACGGGCCAGGGCAGGACGCCCGCGTAGCGGCCCAGGCGCCTGGCGCCTGCCGCGACGAGCACCAGCCCGCTGAGCAGCGCGACGACGACCACGCCGTCGGGCCCGACCGAGGCGACGACCGGCACCAGGACGACCGTCATGGCGCCCGTGGGGCCGCTGACCTGCAGGTGCGAGCCGCCGAAGACGCCGGCGACGATGCCCGCCACGATGGCGGTCGCGATGCCGGCCTGCGCGCCGAGCCCGGAGGCCACGCCGAAGGCGAGCGCCAGGGGGAGGGCCACGATCGCGACGGTGATGCCGGCCAGCAGGTCGCCCCGCCAGGTGGCGCGCAGCCCGCGGTAGTCCTGCCGCCCGGGCAGCAGGTCGGCGTGGCGCCCGGCCAGCCTCACGAGCGCTGCAGCTCGTCGCGCGTGACGGTGTAGAGGTCGAGCAGGATGGCCCGCGAGACGGCCAGCAGGTCCGCGACGCGGTCGTCGGCCAGCGCGTAGACGACGCCGGGGCCCTCCCGGCGGGCCGTCACCAGCCCGGCGCGCCGCAGGACGCCGAGCTGCTGGGAGAGGTGCGGCTGCTCGATGCCGACCGCCGCAAGGAGCTCGGACACCGGCCGCTCGCCCTCGGTCAGGAGCTCCAGGACCCGGATCCGCACGGGATGGCCGAGCGCCTTGAAGAACTCGGCCTTCAGTTGCGGGATCTGGTGCCTCACGGAATAGGAATATAGCAACTTTCGCATATCGCTTGTCCCGGACGGGTGATCGGCCGACGGGAGCGGCCTCGTAGGCTCCCTGCATGGCTGACCGCGAGAAGCCGTCCATCTCCTCCTCGGGCCGGACGGCGCGCGTCGGGCGGCTCGTCGCCGGCCAGGGCATGCGCATCGCGGGCGGCAAGGCCCTGGACCGGGTGCGCTCCGAGGAGCGCCGCGACCGCGCGCAGGCCGAGCGCGTCGCGAAGGTCGTCGAGCAGATCGTCGTCCAGCTCGGGCAGATGAAGGGCGCGGCGATGAAGGTCGGCCAGGTGCTGTCGACGGTCGACTTCCCCGGGATGCCCGAGGAGGACCGCGAGCGCATCAAGACCAAGCTCGCCGAGCTGCGCGACAACGCGCCGCGCGTCCCGTTCAAGGACCTCGAGAAGCTGATGGCGCGCGAATGGGGCGAGCCCGTCGGCAGGGTCCTCCAGGACATCGACCAGGAGGCGCTGGCCGCCGCGTCGATCGGCCAGGTCCACCGCGCCGTCACCCGCGACGGCGACGAGGTGGCGGTCAAGGTGCAGTACCCGGGCATCGCCGAGGCCGTCGAGGTCGACCTGCGCAACGCCCGGATGCTCATCCCGCTGCTGGGCCGCATCGCGCCCGGCCTCGACACCAAGGCGCTGGCCGACGAGCTCTCCGAGCGGATCTCCGAGGAGCTCGACTACGAGCTCGAGGCCAGCTCGCATCGCCGTGTGCACCGCTGGTACCGCGCGCACCCGCACGTGCGCATCCCCCGCGTGTACACCGACCTCTCGACGCGCCGCGTGCTGGTCACCGAGCTGGTGCACGGCCGCACCTACGACGACATGAAGGCCGCGCCGGAAGCCGAGCGCGACCGCCTGGCCGAGCTGCTGGTGCGCTTCTTCCTGGGGACCGCCGTGCGCTTCGACGTGGCGCTCGGCGACCCGCACCCGGGGAACTGGCTGATGGATGCCGACGGCCGGCTGCTCGCCTTCGACTTCGGGATGCTGCGCAACCTCCCGCCGCACGTGCTGCGCCAGGAGGGCGTCGTGCACGCCGCGCTCAGCGACGGCGACTCCGCCGAGCTCGTCCGGGTGATGCGCGAGCTGCGCTACCTCACGCCGGACTGGGACGGCGACGCCGAGCTCCTGCACGAGTACCTCGCGATCGCCGGCGAGTACCTCCTCAGCCCCGACCAGCCCGTGCGCCTCGGGCCCGAGCACCAGAAGCAGATGATGCGGCGGCTGTTCCAGCTCGGAAAGCCGGCGTTCGACCTGCTGCGCACGCTCGACCTCCCGCGCGAGGCGGTGCTCTACCGGCGCCAGCAGGACCTCCTCTACACGACGATCACCGACCTGCGCGGCGCCATGGACTGGCGCGCGGTCTACGGCGAGCTGCTGCAGGAAGGCCCCGCCGCGACGCCGCTTGGTCTCGAGGAGGCCGACTGGGCGCGACGCGCCGCCGGCTGAGCGCTACTTGCGGTCCGGGTACGGATCGGCGGCGGCGTCGCCGCCGGTGACCGTCTCCCACTGCCCGTTGCCGCACTTCGGGCACGGCGGGAGGTTGTCCGTCGAGCCGACCTGGAGGTCGTACGAGCACTCCGTGCACCGGTAGGTGCCCGCGGAGACGTCGCTGCCGGAAGGAACGGGGTTGGCCATGGCGCACCGGCTACCCGGTGGCACGCGGCCGCTACACGGTGCTGAAGCGCACGGTGCGCGTCGCCGGCTCGGCGGCGTCCAGGCGCACGGTGACCGTGGCGCCGGCCTGCAGGCCGCCGCCGGGCACGCGCTCGCGCACCGCCGGCGCGTGGAGCTGCACGAGGTCGTCGTCGATTGCGACCGCCTCGAACGTCTGGCCGACACGGTCCTGCAGCAGCGTCGCCTCGACGAGGTCCACGGCCGCCCGCTCGGCCTTGGCGGCGCGCTGGGCGCCCGCGGCCATCACCCCGGGCAACGCGGGCAGCGCGTCGCGGACCCAGCGCGGCACCGGTCGGCCGTCGCACACGGCGGCGCACGCCTCGAGCACGTGCCGGTCGGCCAGCCGCCGCAGCGGCGCGGTCGCGTGCGCGTAGGGCGCCGCGATCGCGAAGTGGGAGGCGTCCGGCGGCGGCTCGCCGTCGAAGGCGACGTAGCCGGCGCCGCGCCCGCTGGTGGCGGCCTGGTGCAGGAGCGCGGCGTGCGCGGGGGCCGACGGGTCCAGGGTGCGCACCCACGCGGCGTACGGGACGTCCTGCGGCCACGGCGCGCCCAGTGCCGCGGCGGCGCCGCGCAGGCGGTCCTGGGCCTTGGCGTCCGGCGGGCCCTGGCTGCGCAGCAGGCCGGCGCCCGCGCGCGTCATGAGCTGGGCCGCGGCCATGCCGGTCAGCAGCGACACCTGCGCGTTGTGCTCCTCCGTGGCCAGCGGGGCGCGGAAGGCGGTGGTCCAGCCGTCGGGGCCGCACACGACCTCCTGCTCGGGCAGGCGCAGCGACACACCGCCGCGGGCTCGCTCCTGGGCGAGGCGCCGCTCGCCGACCTCGGCCAGGAGGGCGCCGAGGTCCTCCGGGACGCCGGCATAGTCGTACTGCGCGACCGACCGCACGACGGCGCGGTGGACCGCCGCCGAGGCCAGCGCCCCGGTCGCGTCGAGGTCGAGCGTCCACACGAACGCCGGTCGCTGCTCGCCGGGCAGGAGGCTCGCCGCGCCCTCCGAGAGCACCGGTGGGTGCAGCGGCAGGCGCAGGCCGGGCAGGTAGACGGTCGTCGCGCGCGCGTGCGCCTCGCGGTCCACGGCGCCGCCCGGCGCGACGAACGCCGCGACGTCGGCGATCGCGTACGTGACGCGGTGGCCGTCGGCGCGGCGCTCGAGGTGCAGCGCCTGGTCGAGATCGCGCGAGCCGGGCGGGTCGATCGTCACGAACGGCAGTTCCAGGCGCGGCACGCCGGGGGCGGGCCGCCACGCCGCGGCGGCTGCCTGCGCCTCGGCGAGCACGTCGGCCGGGAAGGCGTCCGGCAGGCCGAACTCGGTCGCGATGGCGGCGACGCCGCCGGCGACCGCGCTCGGCGGGCGGACGCGCACGGGGCGGCGCGGCACGGGCGCTCAGGCGATGGAGGGCACGCCCTCGGGCAGCCGGGCGAGCGCGTCGTCGACGGCGCCCTGCTCGAACTCCGGGTCCTCCAGCGTGCCGGAGAGATAGGCGTCGTAGGCGGCCATGTCGAAGTGGCCGTGCCCGGAGAGGTTGAACAGGATGACGCGCTCCTCGCCGGCCTCGCGCGCGGCCTCTGCCTCGTCGACCGCGCCGCGGATGGCGTGGGCGGACTCGGGCGCCGGGATGATGCCCTCGGTGCGCGCGAACAGCAGCGCCGCCTCGAAGGTGGGGTTCTGGCGCACCGCCCGCGCCTCCACGAGGCCGGCCTTCACCACGGCGCACAGCAGCGGCGCGTCGCCGTGGTAGCGCAGGCCGCCGGCGTGCACGGGCGGCGGCACGAAGTCGTGGCCCAGGGTGTACATGGGCATCAGCGGCGTGAGCCCGACGGCGTCGCCGAAGTCGTAGGCGTAGGTGCCCTGCGTGAGGGTCGGGCAGGCGGCCGGCTCCATGCCGACGAAGCGCGTGGTCGCGCCGTGGCGCAGGTTGCGCCGCAGCCACGGGAACGCGATGCCGGCGAAGTTCGACCCGCCGCCGACGCAGCCGATGACGACGTCGGGCTCCTCACCGGCCAGCTCCATCTGGGCGATCGACTCCTGGCCGATGACGGTCTGGTGCAGGCAGACGTGTGACAGCACGGAACCCAGCGCGTAGTTGGCCTCCGGGTCGCCGGCGGCGACCTCGACGGCCTCGGAGATCGCGATGCCCAGCGACCCGGTCGGGTGCCCGGCCTGGGCGCGGCCGGCCTCCGTGCGGTCCGATGGCGAGCGGTGCACTGTCGCGCCCCAGGTCTGCATCATCGACCGGCGGTAGGGCTTCTGGTCGTAGGAGGACCCGACCATGTAGACCTCGCACTCGAGGCCGAACTTCGCGCAGGCGAAGGCCAGCGACGACCCCCACTGGCCGGCGCCGGTCTCGGTGACCAGGCGCTTGACGCCGGCCTGCGCGTTCTCGTAGGCCTGCGCGATGGCGGAGTTCGGCTTGTGCGAGCCGGCGGGGGAGACGCCCTCGTACTTGTAGTAGATGCGCGCCGTGGTGCCGAGCGCCCGCTCGAGCCGGCGCGCGCGGAACAACGGGGTCGGCCGCCAGAGCCCGTACGCCTCGCGCACCTCGTCGGGGATCGCGACCTCCGGCTCCATCGAGACCTCCTGCTCGATCAGCCCCATCGGGAAGATCGGCGTGAGGTCGCCCGGGCCGGCCGGCTCGCCCGTCTGCGGGCTGAGCGGCGGCAGCGGCTC
>DASPKC010000060.1:0-2932 GCA_035628295.1 Baekduia sp. | reverse complement strand
TCGGTCTCGTCGTGGTCGAGGCGATGGCCCGGGGCGTCCCGGTCGCCTGCGCCGACGCCACGGCGCTGCCCGAGACGGCGGGCGGGGCAGCGGTGCTGTTCGACCCGCTCGACGAGGACGCGCTCGCGCAGGCCGACGACGCGCACGCCGAGCTCCTCGCAGACCGTCCGTGTCCGGTCGACACAAGCGTTGTCGATCACGAGGACCTCGGCGTCGGGCTGCGCGACCGCCGGCGGCAGCGAGGCCTCCAGCAGCTGCGCCTCGTCGACGCTGAGCACCAGGATGGTCGTCCGGCGGCTCACGCGAGCGCCTCCCGGTAGACCTCGGCCGTCAGCTCGGCGGTGCGCTGCCAGGAGAACTCGGCGGCGCGGGCCCGGCCGGCGGTCGCGAGCCGCTCGCGGTCGGCCAGGGCGCGGCGGATGGCGCCCGCGATCGCGTCCTCGTCGAGCGGGTCGAACAGCACCGCTGCCCCGCCCGCCGTCTCGGGCAGCGCCGTGGCGTCGGCGCAGGCGACCGGGACGCCCCGGGCCATCGCCTCGACCACGACGAGACCGAAGCCCTCGTAGAGGCTGGGGTGCACGAGCAGGTCGGCGCCCCGCATCAGCGCGTCGAGGCGGGCATCGTCGACGTAGCCGGTCAGCTCGACGCCGTCCGGCGGCGCGCCCTGCGGCCAGGCGCCGGCGCCGGCGAGCACGAGGCGGTGCCCCGTGGCGGCGCGCCGCCACGCCTCCACCAGGCGGACGAGGTTCTTCTTCGGGCGCAGGTCGCCCACGGCCAGGACGTAGGGCCCCGCCGCCGGCAGCGGCGCGTCGCCGACCGGCAGCGACGGCGCGTTGGGGACCACGCGGACCTTCTCCGGGTCGACGCCGTAGCGGCGCACGACGTCGTCGGCCGTCCACCGCGACACGCAGATCACCCGTTGGGCGCTGCGGGCGGCGCGCCGCGTGATCACGCGGTACTTCGTCCCGGTCCGGCGGGAGAAGTCCTCCGGCAGCGCCTCGAAGGCCAGGTCGTGGATCGTCACGACCCCGGGGCAGGGCCGGCGCAGCGGCAGGAAGCAGTTGGGGGCGTGCACCAGGTCGGCGCCCGTGCGGCGCAGCAGCCGCGGCAGCCCGACCTGCTCGAAGAGGACCTCGGGCCCGCGCCCGCCGGCGGTGAGCGCGCGCACCTCGAGGTCCGGCGGGGCGAGGTGGTCGACGAGCTCGCGGACGTACCGGCCCCAGCCCCGGAGGGGCTCGAGCACGGCGTCCCGGGCATCGACGACGACCAGCGGCATGCGCGCGCAAGCGTATGGGCGTACCATCCGCTGTGCGGGTAGGGGTGCGGGACGCAGGGAGGGCGACCATGACGGGCACCGGTGGCGCGGCCACCACAACGGCAGGGCACGACGCGGCGCAGTCGCGGATCTTCGACATCCCGATCGACCTCGGCCGGCCGGCCGAGCTGCTGCGGCGCATCACGAGCTGGGCCGGGGGCGGCGTGCCGCACCCGCCGCGCCGGGTGATGTACGTCAACGCCCACGTGCTCAACCAGTCGACCGAGGAGCCGGCGCTGCGCGAGGCGCTCGAGTCGGCCGACCTCGTCTACTGCGACGGCTACGGCGTGCGCCTGGCCGCCAAGGCGCTCGACGTCGAGATCCCCCACCGGATGACCGGGGCCGACTGGATCTGGGGCCTGGCGGCGCTGTGCGAGGCGGAGGGGCGCTCGCTCTACCTGCTGGGCTCCGAGCCGGGCGTCGCCGCCGACGCGGCCCTGCGCCTGCAGCGCTGGTACCCCAAGCTGCGCGTCGCGGGGACCCACCACGGCTACTTCGATGCCGGTTCGCCGCACGACGAGCGCGTCGTGGAGGACATCAACGCCCGGCGGCCCGACATCGTGCTGGTCGGGATGGGCTCGCCCAAGCAGGAACTGTGGGTCGAGCACAACAAGGACCGCGTCGAGGCCTCGGTGCTGTGGACCGTGGGGGCGCTCTTCGACTACGTGTCCGGGCGCGTGCCGCGCGCGCCGGCCTGGTTGGCCGACAATGGACTGGAATGGATCTTCCGCCTCGCCGTGGAGCCACAGCGGATGTGGCGCCGCTACCTGCTGGGCAACCCGGTCTTCGTGAGCCGCGTGATGGCGCAGGCCCGGGCGCGCCAGCACCCGCCGGGCGCGACGGCGAACTGACGTCGCGCCGCCGCGCGCGCCTGCGCAGGGCGCTGCTGGCGGCGCTGCCGGCCCTGCTGGCGCTGCAGATCGCCGACGACGCGGGCGTCGTCGGGCGCGGGGCGGTGCCGGACCTGGTGCGCGCCGGCGCGGCCGGCGTGGCGCTGTTCGCCGTCTGCGGCTTCGGCCTGACGCGCCTGCTGCTGCCGGCGCAGCTGCGCGACCACGAGCCGCTGTGGGTGCTGCCCGTCGGCGCGTGCGCGTGTGCGCTCAGCCTCACGCTCCTCGGCTACGCCTACGTCCCGTTCGACGTCGCGCTCGCGGCCGTGGTGGCGGCCGGCGTGGCGCTGGGCGCCGTCGCGCTGCGCCGCCGGGGAGCCGGACCGCCGGTGGCGGCCTGGCGGCGCGCCGGCTGGCCGGCGTACGTCGCGCTGCTGCTGGCGGCGGTCGCGCTGATCCCGCTGTTCCGCGCCGGGTTCGTGACGGTCGCGGGCGAGGGCCAGGACGCGCACATGGCGGTGGGCACGGCCATGTTCCTGCAGGAGAACCACCCGACCGGCACGGACGTCTCGCTGCCGGTCGACGAGGTCTGGCTGCAGTGGCGCTCCAAGCCGCCGATCTACTTCGCGCTCGGGGCCCACGCCAAGGTCGCCGGGCTCGACGTCTACCAGGTGATCTCGACGCAGGCCGCGCTGCTGCTGGCAATCGCCGCGCTCGGGTTCTTCCTGGTGGCCCGCGTGCTGCTGCGCGCGCCGGTCTGGGTGGCCCTCGTGGCCGTGGGGCTGGT
>DASPKC010000059.1:0-17485 GCA_035628295.1 Baekduia sp. | reverse complement strand
TGCTCATCCGGCTCGGCGCCTTGCGCAGCTACGGCTGGGCCAGCGTGGCGGCGGGGGTCCTGTCCCTGACGGTGGTCCTCGGCCTGGCGGCGGCCGACGCGCTCACCCTCGAGCGGGCGATGGGGGCCACGGTGCTGCAGCTCACGACGCTCGGCATCCTGCTGACGGTGGCCGTCGGTCGCCGGACGGGCTTCGGCGCGCTCGTGCCGGGCGGCTCGCGGCGCGCGCTGCGGCTGCTGCTCGGCGCGGGGGTCGCGATGCACCTCGCCTGGGTGGCGATGTACCTCAACCTCCGCATCGACCTCTTCCTGGTCAGCGCGCTGACCGACGCCGAGGAGACCGGGCTCTACTCCCTGGCGACGAGCCTGGCGGAGATCATGTTCTTCGCGGCCTGGACCATCGCCCACGCCGCGGCGCGCACGCAGACGGAGGCCGAGCCGGAGGTGGCCGCGCGCTACACGCTGGAGTTCGTCCGCCAGAGCTGGCTCATCGTCGTCGTCCTGGCCGCCGCGGCGTCCGCCGCGGCCTATCCGCTCATCGTGGTCGCCTACGGCTCGGAGTGGACCTCCAGCGCGCTGCCGTTCGCCATCCTCTCGTTCGCCGCGGTCGCGTTCGCGCTCGAGGCGCCCGTGCGGGTCCTCCTGGCTCGCGTCGCACGACCGGCGGTCGTCGTCCAGCCGGCCGTCGTGGGCGCGGTCGCCAACGTGGTGCTCAACCTGCTGCTCGTCCCGTCGCTGGGCATCAGCGGCGCGGCGCTGGCCTCCGTGATCTCGTACTGGACCTACGCCCTGCTGCTCCTGCGCCGGTTCGAGCACGCGACCGGCCTGCCGCTGCGCACCGCCTTCCGGCGCCCCGGCCCGGACGACCTGCTGGTCCGGGCGCTCGCCGCCATACGGGTCCGTGTGCGGCCAGCCCGCTGACCGCACCAGCGCTAGGGACCCGCATCTTGCGGTATTACGGGAACCGATGGGGGCCAACCTCCGGCAGCGAGGTCGCGGGAGATGAGCGAGGCACTGCGCCTCGCCGGCGCGCTGGCGGCCAGCTGCGGCCTGGCGCTGCTCACCGTCCCCGCCGCGGCCGCGCTCGCCCTGCGCATGGGCTTCTTCGACCTGCCGCGCGGCTACCGGGCGCACCGCGCGCCCACGCCCTACCTCGGCGGGCTCGCCGTGCTGGTGGCGTTCCTGCCGGCGGCCGTCGCGTTCGGCGACCCGGGCCCGCACGCGCCGATCCTGGCCTGCGCCGTGGCGCTGGCGGTCCTCGGGACGTGGGACGACCGGCGGCACGTGGCGCCCGGCCTGCGGGTGCTCGCGGAGCTCGGCGCGGCCACCGTGCTCTGGACGGCCGACCTCGGGTGGGCCGTCACGTCGGTCGGCGTGCTCGACCTCGCGCTCACGTGGCTCTGGGTCGTCGGGATCGTCAACGCCTTCAACCTGATGGACAACATGGACGGCGCGGCCGGCTCCGTGGCCCTCGTGTCGGCTGCGGGCCTGGCGGTCCTCGCCGCCACCCGGGACGAGCTCGGCCTCGCGGCCCTGGCCGTCGGCGTGGCGGGCGTCTGCGCCGGGTTCCTGCGCTACAACCTGGCCGCGCCGGCGCGCATCTTCCTCGGCGACGGCGGCAGCATGTGGCTGGGCTTCGCGATCGCGGCGCTGGCGATGGCCGTCGCCGGCGCCGAGGGCGGGGGTGGCGCCCCGCTGCTCGTCGGTGCGCTGCTCGTGGCGGTCCCGATCCTCGACACCACCCTCGTGGTGGTGTCGAGGACCCGGCGCGGGATCTCCGTGCTGACCGGCGGCCGCGACCACCTCTCCCACCGCCTGCGCATCCGGCTCCCCTCGGCCCGCGCGGTCGCAGCGGCGCTCGGCGTCGGGCAGGCCGCGCTGGCGGCGGTCGCCATCGGCCTCGCCGAGGCGCCCGGCACGCTCGTCACGACGGCCGCCGTGGGGTGCGTCGCCGCCGGCATCCTGCTCGTGGCCCACCTCGACTCCCCGGCCTGGAACGCCGAACTCGCCGCGCGGGTGACCGGATCCGCTGCAGCGTCGGGCGACACGGCACCGGCCGGGGCGTCCTCGCCCTGACGAAGTGCACCGGAAGAGTGCGTCACGCGGGGTAGGCTCACGCCCGGGCAGGGATCACGGGGGAGAAGGAGTCTCATGAGGTCGCGCAGGTGGGGCATCGAGAGCGACGACGAACGGGTGGCGTGCCGCGGGAAGGCGGACCGCGCATCCGCGGTCGGCGCCGGGGACCGCCCCGCCTAGGCTGATGCGTTACCTCATCACCGGCGGCGCCGGGTTCATCGGATCGCACCTGGCCGAGCGGCTGCTGGCGCGCGGCGACCGGGTCCACGTCCTCGACGATCTGTCGACGGGCGGCATCGAGAACATCCGTCACCTGAAGGAGGACCCGCGGTTCTCCTACACCATCGACTCGATCGCCAACGTGCGTCTCGTGGCCGAGCTCGTCGACGAGGCCGATGCGGTCTTCCACCTCGCCGCGGCCGTCGGCGTGAAGCTCATCGTCGAGAGCCCGGCGCGGACGATCGAGACCAACGTCCGCGGCACATCGATCCTGCTGGCCCAGGCGACCAAGAAGAAGCGCCCCGTGCTGCTGACCTCGACGAGCGAGGTCTACGGCAAGAGCAACGCCCTGCCGTTCCGCGAGGACGGCGACCTCACGCTCGGGCCGACCGAGGCCGGCCGCTGGGCGTACGCCTGCTCGAAGGCCGTCGACGAGTTCCTGGCGCTCGCCTACTGGAAGGAGAGCCGCCTGCCGACGGTCGTCACGCGCCTCTTCAACACCGCCGGCCCGCGCCAGACCGGCCGCTACGGCATGGTCGTGCCGCGCTTCGTGCGCCAGGCCGTGGCGGATCAGCCGGTGACGGTCTACGGGGACGGGCTGCAGCAGCGCTGCTTCTGCCATGTGCACGACGCGGTCGAGGCGCTGGTCGCGCTCATGGACCGGGAGGACGCCTACGGCGAGGTCTTCAACGTCGGCGGGGAGCACGAGACGACGATCCTCGACCTCGCGCACGAGGTCATCGCGCTCGCCGACTCGGCGTCGACCGTGACGTTCGTGCCCTATGAGGAGGCCTACGAGGCCGGCTTCGAGGACATGTACCGCCGCATCCCGGACACGACGAAGGTCCGCGAGCTGATCGGCTGGCAGCCCCAGCGGTCCCTGGGCGACATCATCTCCGACGTGATCGCGGCCGAGCGCGAGGCCGCGGCGCTCCAGACGGTCATCCCGTAGCCGCTGGCGGCCCGCGCCGAGGCGCAGGCCGCCGCGGGGTGGACCGCTACGCGCCGTGCGGGCGGGCGCGGTGGTGTCCGACGTGCCCCAGCTCGCCGGCCAGGCGGGGCAGGGCGTACGCGAGGGCGGCGACGCCGACCAGCACGTAGACCACGTCGAGGACCGTCCCGCTGCCGAAGATCTCCGACACGACATTCGTGTCGAAGAGGGCGATGCACGCCCAGTTCAGGCCGCCCACCAGCAGGAGGGCCAGCCACAGGGGATCGAGGCGCTTCAGGAACTCCATCTGCACGAACCTCCTCGTTCGCGTGGAGCTTGTGTGATATGGCACGAAGTAGTACGCCGGTGCGGGCCGGCGGTTACACGCCCGCGACGGTGACCCCGTGCGGGACCAGCGCGGCGAGGAACGCGCGGGCGTCATACGCCTGCGCGGGCGCCAGCCCGCCTACCCGGTCGTAGCCCTCCGCCGCCATCAACGCCGCCGCGTGGACGGTCGTCACGGCGGTGATGCCGTAGATGTCGTGCCCTGCCACGGTCACCCTTCGCGGCGCGCCGCCGCCGCGCGGGTGCGTCTCGGCCACGACCGTCCACGTCGCGCGCTGCCGGGCCGCCGGCGCGGGGCCCTCGGGCAGCCGGTCGATCGCGCGGTCAAGGACGCTGCGCAGCCGCGCTGAGCGCAGCGCCACGACGACCAGCACGGTCAGCACCGGCACCAGGGCCTCGACGCGGCGCACCGGCATCACCGTGGCCGTGGTGAGCAGCGGCGTGACGCCGCCGACGTCGACATGGCGGGGCACCGTCACCGGCTCACCCGAGGGGTAGTGCACACCGGGCGCGTGCCGATCGGCCCGCCGTCGAGGGCGGCACGCAGCGCGGCCGGGTCGTCCACACGATGGGGGCGGGCGGCATCTCGGCGCGGCATCCTGCCGGGGCACGCCGCGGGCCGCGCCCCGTAGGCGCGGTCAGCCGTTTGCGCCGCGCTCGACCCGCGCGTCGAGCGGCATCGACGCGGAGAGCAGCGGCGCCGCGACCTGCGGGTCGTCCTGGTCACAGACGAACAGGAGGTCCACCACGCCGGTGTCGAGCGTCGCGTGCACCCCCTCGACCTTGAACCGGCGGTCGATCGTGCGCATCCGGCGCACGGCGCCGTCGAGGTCGATGGTGCCGACGACCGAGCCGCGGATGGCCCCGTCGCTGCCGCCGCCGGTCTCGTCGTCTTCCGCCGAGGCGGTGAAGACCAGCAGCTCGCGCCCCACCGGCGTGGCGTCGCTGAACGTGAGGGTCACGCCGTCGAGCTCGCCGAGGTCGTACGAGCGCAGCGCGGCCAGCTCTTGCACGTCGATGCGCCGGTCGCCGTGCAGCGACTCGGCCAGCTGCTCCAACGCGACCTCGGCCACCACGTTGGTCGTCTCCGCGTGGTTGCCGCGGTGCATGAGCCACAGCCGCTCGCCCATCACGCACGCGCCCTCGACGTTGAGGTGCTCCACGTGCTGGGCCAGCAGCGCGTAGAGCGGGCCGAGGTCGATCACCCGCGGCTCCTCGCGCAGGCTGCCGTCGGGGGCCAGCGGGCAGGCGAAGGCGCGGTCGCGGCCCGGCCCGGAGCCGGACCCGAGGCCCAGCAGCCAGCCGAACGGCGCCTGCTCGCTGGGCGGCAGGACCGTCAGCGCCTCCAGGTCCGGCTTGGCGGCCTTGAGGTCGTCGTCGGCGGCCGGCAGCTCGCCCGGGAGCATGCGGCGCAGGACGCCTGGAGCCCCGTCTGACGCCCGGAACACGCCGACGGCGTTGAGGTCATCGCCGATGACGTAGAGGAGATCCCCGCGGCGCACCACGCCGCTGGCGGACGCGATGTGCGCCGGCCGGCCCGGGTCGGGCGGCTCTTCGAGGTCCAGACGGCGGAGCTCCCGGAGCTCGAGCTCCGGGAGGTCCTCCACGGACGCGGCCTGCCGGTCCACCCGCGCGCTAGTGACGCCGGCGCAGGTACCGCTCGACCGCGGCGCCGAGCGTGGCGCCCGTCCCGCCGGCGCCCGCGGAGCGCCGGCCGCCGCGCCGGGCGCCGCCCGTGCGGGTCAGGAAGCCCCCGCGCTGCGCCTGGGCGCCGCCGCGGGTGACCTGTCGGATGAGCTGCTTGAGCATGCCCCCACCGTCCCCGGCGCGGCGACCCGCAAGCTCGGACGTCCGTCGGGTTGTCACCGCCCGCCGGGCGGCCTACTCCACAGGACACGACGACCAGGAGCCCGGCGACATGACCGAGCACATCCCGCGACTCTGCCACCACTGCCACGCGCCGCTCACCGCCCGCGGGAGCTGCACCAGCACCGACCACCGCTACGACCCCGTCGACGCGTGGTGCGCCAAGCTGCGGCCGTGGCTGCACGGCGAGCTCGCCCGCTGGTGACGCCCCGCAACGACAGAAGCCGCTGCGGGCGCAGCGGCTTCGGGCACGATGAGCTACGGGAGCGACGGGACTCGAACCCGCGACCTCCGGCGTGACAGGCCGGCGCTCTAACCAACTGAGCTACGCCCCCTTGCGGGTCACGCATTGTACGCACAGCCGACAGGCGACCGCCCCGCCGGACGGCGGACGGCGCAGCGGCGCGATGAACGGAAGCGTTCATTAGCATGGAGGGCGATGAGCGCGCGACAGCGACGGGCCGCGGCAGCGGCCGCCTGCCTCCTCCTCGCCGGCCTGGCGTCCGCGTCGCCCGCCGCTGCGGCGCAGGCCTGCCCCGAGCCGACGACCGCAGGCTGGCAGCGGGTCGCGCCCGAGCGCGCCGGCTTCGACGCCGCCAAGCTGCAGTCGGCCATCGACTTCGGGTCCTCGGCCAACGGCTTCTCGATCCGCGTCTACCGCCACGGCTGCCTGGCCGGCGTCGACCGCCTGTATCCCGCCAACCGCGACAGCCAGTACGAGAGCTGGTCGATGGCCAAGTCGATCACCGCGCTGGTGTTCGGCCGCGCCATGACGCTGGGGCTGGTCTCCCCGGACGACCCGGTCGGCGCGCTGGTTTTCGAGGCCGACCGCGCGCACGGCAAGATCCGCCTGCGCGACCTGCTGACCATGACCTCCGGCCTGCGCTGGAACGGGCTGCGCGACTACGACATCGCGATGCCCGACCGGCTGCGCGACGCGCTCACCGTGGGCATCGCCCACGAGCCCGGCACGTGGTACGAGTACTCCCAGAGCGGGCCGGCGCTGCTGGCCGAGGCGGTGCAGCGCGCCGTGGGCGAGGACTTCCAGGCCTTCGCGCAGCGCGAGCTCTTCGGACCGGTCGGGATCCCGGCCGGCTCGTGGCGCTGGATCCGCGACGCGCGGGGACACACCCAGGGCTTCTTCGGCGTCAACGCCCGCACCGACGACTTCGCGCGGCTGGGCGAGCTGCTGCGCCGCGGCGGCGTGTGGCGCGGCCGCCGGCTGCTGTCGCAGCGCTTCGTCCGCGAGGCGCTCACCCCGTCGGCGACGAACGGGTGCTACGGCTGGCTCATCTGGCTCAACCGCGGCACCCCCTGCATCGGCCCGACCATCAGCGAGCGGCCGATCAGCCGCCGCTACCTGCCGCGGATCCCCACCGACGCGTTCCACTTCTCCGGCCTGTTCGGGCAGCTCGTGACGGTGCTGCCGACCCAGGGGATCGTGGTGGCGCGCAACGGCCAGGACTCCCAGGCCAGCCTCGCGGGCGGCGGGAGCGCCGAGGAGGAGCTGTACCTGCGCATCCTCGCCGCGCTGACCGACGGGACCGGCGACGACGGCCCGCGCGACGAGCACGCAGTCCCGGGCGATGCGGGGCAGCCCAACCCCGACAAGGGCTTCCAGTACTCGCTGGCCGAGCCGCAGGAGTACGCGGCACCGTGGGTGCCGGGTCCGCTCCCGCCGGCTGGCCCCGTCCGCGCCCGCGCCCTGCGCCTGCGGCTGGCCCATGCGACCGTCGGCCGGGGCGGGCGGGTGGCGCTGCGCGCGACCTGCCCGCCGCGCGCCCTGCTGCCCTGCACCGGCGAGGCAAGCCTCGCGGGCGCGCGCCGGCCCGCCGCCGTGCGGCTGGCGCCCGGCGAGACCGCCGTCCTGCGCTTCGCGCTGCGACGCCCGCCGCGCGGCGCGGCGCGCACGCTGATCGCGCGTGCCGTGGTCCAGGACGCCACGGGCGGGACGCCGACCGCCGTGCCGGTCACCGTGCGCCCCCGCCGGAGGTAGCGACCGGGACTGGCTGGCCGGCCAGCCACCGGTTACGCTCGAGGGCATGTCGCTGACCGGGCCCCTCGAGCCGCTCGAGACCAACCCGCTGCGGCGGATCGTCACCGACGTCCGCGCGGACCGCCGCGTGCGCGACGAGCTCCCACCCGGCGACCTGCGCCCGTCGCTGGTCCGCACGCGGGCCGCGCTGCGCGATCCGCTCGGCCTCCTGCTCGACGCCTACGAGCGCCACGGCCCCGTCTTCAGCCTGCGGATCCTGCACGACGTCAACGTCTTCGTCCTCGGCCCGGAGGCCAACCAGCACGTCCTGGTGGCCAACGCGCGCAACTTCCTCTGGCGCGACGGCGGGTTCGGTGAGCTCTGGCCGCTGCTCGGCGACGGCCTGCTGACGATCGACGGCGACTTCCACCGGCGCTCGCGCAGGGTCATGCTCCCGGCGTTCCACACCGAGCGCATCCGCGCGTCGCAGGCGGTCATGCAGGAGGAGACCGACCGGGCGGTGGGGGCGTGGCGCCCCGGCCAGACGATCGACCTCTACGCGCGGACCCGCGAGCTCGCCCTGCGCATCGCCATGCGCGCGCTCTTCGGGCTCGATCCGGACCGCCTGCGCGGGCGCGTCGACGCCGCGCGGGAGTTCGAGCACGCGCTGTCCTTCTACTCCCGCGACTACCTGCTGCAGGTCCTGCGCGGCCCCGGGACGCCATGGGCGCGGATGCACGCGGCGCGCCGGCGGCTGGACGCGATCATCTTCGAGGAGATCGAGCGGCGTCGCAGGACGGGCGAGCGCGGCGAGGACCTCCTCTCGCTGCTGCTCGACGCCGAGGACGAGGACGGCGAGCGGTTGAGCCGCGCACATCTGCGCGACGAGGTCATGACGCTGCTGTTCGCCGGCCACGACACCACGACCTCGACCGTGGCGTTCCTCTTCTACGAGCTCGCCCGGGCGCCCCACCTGCTCGACGACCACTTCGACCTCGAGCGGGCGCTGGAGGAGACGCTGCGGCTGTACCCGCCGGCGTGGATCGGCCCGCGCCACGCCGTCGCACCGTTCGAGCTGTGCGGCGTGCGCGTCCCTGGTGGCGTCGACGTGAACTACTCGTCGTGGGTCAGCCACCACCTGCCCGACGTCTGGGACGCCCCCGAGGAGTTCCGGCCCGACCGCTTCGCGCCCGGCGGGGAGCGCGACCGGCTGCCCAAGCACGCCTATGTCCCATTCGGCGGCGGGTCGCGCACGTGCATCGGCATGCGCTTCGGCCAGGCCGAGATCCGGGTCATCGCCCGGGCGATCCTCGAGCGCTTCCGCCTCGAGCTCCTCCCCGGCTACGAGCTGCGCGTGCGCCAGACGCCGACCATCGGCCCCCGTGACGGGATGCCGATGGTCGTGCGACGCGCCTGACGCACCAAGGGGCCAGGCCCTTTGGTGCGCTGGGGCTACCGCCCCCCGCGGACCGCGAGGGTCGGCGAGCCGTCGCCGCGCGAGCGGAAGTCGCCCGACCACTGGGCGACGAACGTCGTGGTCCCGCGGCCGACGTCCCAGCTCGTCGTGAACGCCCCGTTGGCGGCGACCTTCACCGCCTGGGTCCGCCACCCGCCGCCGGCGCGGCGCGCGGCGACGGTCACCGTCTCGCTGCCGGTGGCGGGCGCCAGCCTGCCGGTCACCCGGATGCGGCCGGCCTTGGTCAGCCGCCGGCGCTGCGTCGTGATGGTCAGCGTGCTCGGCGCGCCCTGCTCGCCGCCGGTACGCGAGGCCAGCAGCGCCGAGGTGCCGCCCAGCAGGTAGTCCACCCCGCCGCCGGGAGCGGCCAGCCCGAGCTCGGGCACGCGGGCGGCGACCACGTACTGCGGATGCCACGTGGACCCGCCGTCGTTCGTGCGCAGCAGGCCGTCGGTGCGCGTCGAGCCGCTGGAGATCGGCGACAGCAGGTAGCCGTCCCTGGTGCTGGAGAACGCGAGGTCGTAGGCCTGGTCGGTTCCCACGCCCGGCAACTCGGTCCAACGCCGGCCGCCGTCACGGGTGCGCCACACGCGGCCGACGCCGTCGAGCACGAAGCCGGTCTTCGCCGTCAGGAAGTCGGCGGCGCGCAGCCGCAGCTTCCCCGAGGGCTTCGCGATCGCCTTCCAGGTCCTGCCGCCGTCGGACGAGCGCACCAGCGTGCTCGTGCCCCACGCGACGATGTGCGCGCCGGCCCGGTCGACGCCCGCGAGGGAGGCGCGGGCGACGGCGCCGCCGCGGATCTGCGTGAAGGCCTCCCCGCCGTCGGCCGACCGCCGCACGCCCCGCGGCCCGATCAGGAGCACCTGGCCGGCCGCCGGCGCGAAGACGGCCACGGGTCGGGCGGTCGTGCCCTTGTCCAGCGGCCGCCACGAGGCGCCGCCGGTGGAGGTGCGGAACAGCCCGCCGTCGACGTCCAGCGCGTAGCCCTCCGTCGCCGTCGGGAAGGCGACGTCGAGGACGTCCTCGGACGTCGAGACGTTGCCGCGCGTCCACGTCCGCCCGCCGTCGAGCGTCTTGGCCAGCGCGCCGTCGGCGCCCGGCGCGAAGGCCGTGCCGGCCGCGAGCCCAGCGCGGATGCGGCGGAACTGGCCCGTCAGGCGCGAGCCGATCGGCGACGCGGTGATGCCGCCGTCGTCGGAGACGACCGTCGCACCCTGCGCCCCGCCGGCGACCAACCGCGCCGCCGACGCGAACGCGACGGCGTGCAGCGGATCGGTGGAGAGCGTCGGGAACGTCCACGTCGCGCCGCCGTCGGCGGTGCGGGCGAGCACGTTGCCGCCCACGGTGGCGGCGACGCAGAGCTCCGCGGAGGCGCAGCGGATCGTCGCGAGGTCCAGCGGCGCCGGCGCCTTGGCCTCCAGGCCCTTCCACGTCGCGCCGCCGTCGGTGGTCGTGAGCACCAGCGAGCCGGTGCCGACCGCGTAACCGACGTTGGCGTCGACGAAGACGACGGAGCGCACGAGGCGCTGCGCGTCGGCCACGAGGGACCAGCTGTTGGCGCCGTCGACGGTCCGGTAGAGCTGACCGCCGATCGCCACCACGCCGGTGGTCGTGCTCGTGAAGGCGGCGTCGGCCGGGCGGTTCTGCGCCCCGCCGGGAGCCGACCGGCTGCCGGGGATGGCGGTCTTCTGCGCGAACTCGGTGCCGCCGTCGTTCGTCTGCAGGACGGTGCCGTCGGCCAGGATCAGGAAGCCCGTGCGCTCGGCCGGGAACGCCATGGCGACCAGCGGCTCGCGGCACGACGCCTCGACGGGCGTGAAGGCGATGCGCGAGAAGCTCCGGCCCCCGTCGTCGCTGCGCCGGGCCACGCAGCCGCCGCCGGCGACCATCGTGTCGGCGTCGACGGCCTGCACCTCGGTCAGGGCCTGGAACGTTCCGGACCGCAGGCCCGACCAGGTCGCGCCCGCGTCGTCGGTGGCCAGCAGCGTGCCGAAGTCGCCGACCGCGTAGCCGCGGCCGGGGCCGAAGGCCATCGCGCGCAGGGTGTTGCCCTGCGGGGCCGGCGTCCCCCATTCCCAGCCGGACGAGCCGACCGTCACGTTGGCCGATGCCGCCTGCGGCGCGCAGGCGGCCAGGATCGCGGCCGGGACGGCCGCGCACAGGATGCGCTTCATGGTGATCGGGACCTCCCCCGTCGTCGTAGCTGCCCGGAGAACGAGCGGCGACCCGGAGAAGTTCCGCGAGCCTCAGGCGACGGCGCGCGGCCGGGGCCGCGCGCCCGAGCGCTCGGCCAGCAGCTCGCGCCACGCCCGATCGTCGAGGCGTCCCGGCGCGGTGCCGGCGAGGAAGGCGTCGAGCGCCTCGGCCAGACCCTGCGGGTCCTCGAGGTGCGGGAAGTGGGCCGCGCGCGGTAGCGTGACGAAGCGGCTGTGCGGGACGGCGGCCTGCACAGCGCGGCCGTGGTCGGCCGGGATGGTCCGGTCGCGCCCGCCCCAGACGACCAGCGTCGGGATGCGCTCGAGCAGGTAGAGGCGGTCCTCGGCGCTGACGCGCTGACCGTGGCGGTCGATGACCGCGCGCAGCGTCTGGATGAACGCCTCGCGCGCCCCCGGCGTCTCGAGCGGGCGCAGCGCCCGGGCGATCGCCTGCAACTGCACGCCCAGGCCCGAGCGCCGGGCGCGCAGGCGGTCGCCGGCCTGCATCAGCCCGGCCGTGAACCGCGGATGCGCGGCCAGCGAGAGCAGCGTGCGGGCGCCCGGCAGGGCCGCGGAGCGCAGCAGCGGGCTGACGTCCGGCCCCAGGCCGCCGCTGGAGACGAGCGCCAGCCGCTCGACGCGCTCGGGGAACTGCCAGAAGAAGACCATCGCGATGCCCCCGCCGAGCGAGTGACCCACGAACGACGCGCGCTCGACGCCGATCGCGCTGAGCAGGTCGCGGATGACCGAGGCGTGCGCGCCAAGGGAGTAGTCGCCCCGCGGGGTGGCACTGTCGCCGTGGCCGATCAGATCGGGCGCGATCACCGTGTAGCGCGACGCGAGCCGCTCGGCGACCGGCTGCCAGTGCCGCGAGGAGTTGACCATGCCGTGGATCAGGACCACCGGCGGCCCGCTGCCGGCCACGCGGTAGACGACCTGGTGGCCGTGCAGCTCGATCTCCCACGCCTCGAACGGCGTCACCGGGCGGAGGTCCCCCATCCGCCGACCCTACCCGGGGTGGGGGCCCCCGACCAGGCGGCGTGACCGCCCGCGGTCCGGTGTGGTGCGATGTGACCGATGCTGCGCCCCGCCGTCGACGTCGTCGTCCCGGTCGCCGCCGGCCCGGCGCGGGTGCGCGCGGTGCTCGATCGGCTCGATCGCCTGGTCCTGCGCCCCGGCGACAGCGTCGTCGTGGTCGACAACCGCGGGGCGGGCGTCGCCGACCCGCGCGTCGTGGTGGACGCGGCGCAGGCGTCCTCGTACTACGCCCGCAACCGCGGGGCCGCGCGCGGCGCCGCGCCCTGGCTGCTGTTCCTCGACGCCGACGTCGACCCACCCGCCGACCTGCTCGACCGCTTCTTCGATCCCGCTCCCGGAGCGCGTACCGCGGTCCTGGCGGGCGCCGTGCGCGACGCCCCTCCCGGACCGCAGGCGACGCTGGCCGAGCGCTGGGCGCACCGCAAGGCGTCGATGTCCCAGGAGGTGACCCTCGGCCACGAGGGCTGGGCGTTCGCGCAGACCGCGTCGTGCGCGGTGCGCCGTGAGGCGTTCAGCGCCGCCGGCGGGTTCTCCGAGGGCATCCGCTCCGGCGGCGACGCGGACCTCTGCTGGCGCCTGCGCGACGCCGGCTGGGACCTCGAGCGCCGCCCCGGCGCCGTCGTCGTGCACGAGAACCGCACGCGCCTGCGCGCAGTGCTGCGCCAGCGCGCCCGCCACGGCGCGGGCGCGGCGTGGCTGGGCCGGCGCTGGCCCGGGGCGCTGCCGCGGCGCCGCTGGCCCGGGCTGCTGTGGTGGGGCGTGCGCCGCGCGGGCGCGGGCCTCCGCGCGCTCGCGCGCGGCGACCGCGACGCGGCGGCGGAGGGCCTGCTCGACGGCCCGACCGTCTGGGCGTTCGAGCTCGGACGCCGCTCCTCCAACGAGGTGGCACCGGGTACCCCGCGCCCATGGAGACGAGCGATCGGCGAGAGCGCGCGCAGGCGGAGCTGAAGGAGCTCGAGGACGACCCCCCGAAGAAGCTCGAGGACTGGCCGTCTGGCGACGCGAAGTACGAGACCTTCGGTGGCAAGGAGGGCGACCACTCCTACGAGGAGGGACCGGAGCGCAAGCTCGGCCCGTCGGGGGTCGAGCACCACGACGACGGGTCGGTGACGATCGAGGGCGAGCCCGTCGACGATCCGTCGCAGTTCAAGGGCGAGCGCGTCGAGGGCGCGACCCAGACCCTCGATCAGGACCGCTTCAACCGCTGACGCCGCGGTAGGGGTCCCGGCGCGCGACCAGCGCCCGGGTCCCCGGCACCGCCAGTGCCCCCCGCAGCATCCGCTCGCGCAGCGGCGCCGGCGCGAGTTCCGCCGCCTGCGCCAGCGCGGCGCGCGCCTGCGCGTGGGCACCCTCGCGGGCCAGGCCGCGCGCCAGCGCGCGCAGGTCGCGCGCCAGCGCCCGGTCGCGCGCCGTCGCCCCGACCGCGTCGGCGTGGCGGCGGTGGACGTCGAGCTGCGCCCGTGCCAGCCCCGCGACATCGGCCGTGAGTCCGCCGGGGTGGCGGCGGTAGCGCACGACGGCGTCGGGCACGCACACGATGCGCCGGCCGGTGCGGGCGACGCGCAGCCACAGGTCCCAGTCCTCCGCGACGCGCACCGGTGCATGGAAGCCGCCGGCGTCGTCGAGCGCCGCCCGGCGCAGCAGCACCGAGGACGTCGGCAACGGGTTGGCGGCGTACAGGTCGGCGAGCGCGAGCGGGCCGGCCGGCGGCGCGGCCCAGCGCTCACCGGTGGGGCGGTCGTCGGGACCGACGACGACCGCCCGGCCGAAGACGAGCCCGGCGCCGGGGTCCGCCGCAAGGGCGGCTTCGCGCAGCGCCAGCGAGCCGGGCTCCCACGCGTCGTCGGCATCGCACAACGCCACCGCGTCGACCTCGGGCGAGAGGATCGTCAATCCGGTGGCGCGCGCCTCGGCCGGCCCGCCGCGCCGCGCGCGCCGCACGAGCCGCACGAGCGGCGCGTGGTCGGGGTGCAGCGCCACCGGCGGGTCCGCCGCGTCGTCGACGACGACGACCTCCGCGGGCCGCTCGGCGAGCACCGCGTCCAGCGCCTGCGCCAGGTAGGGCGCGAAGCCGCCGACCGGGACGAGGACGCCGGTGGCCACCGGCTCAGGGGTCGAGCAGCAGGTAGCGCGGCGTCGCGGAGCCCGCGGCGTAGAGGCCCGGCGCGGCGGGCGCGACGACGCGCACGACGACCTCGCTGCCCCGTCGCGACGGCAGCCCGACCGTGGCCGCGAACCGGCCGCGCTCGGTGGTGCGGACGACCGCCGTCCGGACGCGGCCGCCGCGGCGCACGCCGATGCGGATCACCTGCCCCGCCAGCTCGGGACGCAGCGACCCTGTGACGCGCACCCGGCGCGGGCCGGCCCGGCGCACCGCGCGGTGCAGGTAGGCGCTGGGGACGAGCTGCTGCTCGACGGTGGCGGCGCCGTCCGTCACGGTGACGGTGGCCGCCGTCAGGACGCGCACGAACGGCAGCGCCCACAGCCGCATGCCGTCCTCGCCGTCGTGGACGCGGCGCGGCCGCCCGAGCTCGCGGGTGCCCGCGCCGTCGCGCACCGTGGCGCGTAGCGCCGCCGTCCTCGGCGCCAGGAGGTACAGGCGACGCGACGTGCCCGCCCGCAGCGGCTCCTCGGGCTGGGGGACGAAGACCAGCCCGTGGCCGCCCGGCGCCGACGTGCGCGCGCCCGGTGCAGCGGACGCAGGCTGGAACGGCACGACGTCGGCGGACTCCGGGGCGGCGCCCGCGACCGGGCAGGCCGGCACGTAGCCGGGCGAGCCGGGATCCGGCGTGCCGGCCGGCCGCGCGACGAGGGCGACCCAGTAGGAGCCGGTGCCCACGCCCGCCCGCCCGACGCCGATGTGCACGGGGCTGCTGGCCGGCCCGCCGGGCGCGGTGGCGAGCAGCAGCGTGCGGCAGTGGCCGCGGCTGCGCATCCAGTCCTCGACCACCTGGCGCGGCGTGGCCTGGGCGTTGCCGAGCACCTCGCCCTCCATCGCCGCGTCGTAGCCCTGCTCGGCCAGGCGCTCCTGCGGGGTGGCGCGGGCGTCGGGCGGCTCGCCGGCATGGGACTCCTCGGTCACCATGCCGCCCCGCGCCTGCAGGTGCTCGGCGAACCGCTGCGCCGCCGCGGCGAGGCGGTCGTCGTGCACCAGGCGCGGGAGCCCGCGCGTGGCGCGCTCCCGATCGACGAGGCATTCGACGCTCTGCGTGGCGCGCTCGTCGGCCACGTAGACGTCCTCGTCCTGGCAACTGACCGGCGCGGCCGCCGCGGGCGCGCAGAGCGACGCGAGGGCCGCGACCAGCACCGGCGCACCACGTCGTGCGCCCGCGCGGGCGCGAGCCCAACCGTTCACCCGCACCGCGGGCAGACTACCGGCGCTCAGGCCGGCGCGAGATCTCGCGCGGGGTCGATGCCCCAGCGACCGGCGAGCCGGGCGAGGTCGTCGTCGAGCTCCCAGCGGTCGGGGCGCTCGTCGCCCTCGTGGTCCGGCGCCGCGCCCTTCAGGGCCATGGAGCCGGTGTTGTCGCCGATCGCGCGGATCTCGGCGACCTCGTCAGCGGTGAGCGGCGACGGGACGCCGACCGCGGCGAGCTCGTCGCGCTTGTCCTCGGCGCGCTTGACGGCCTCGCCGGTCTCCTGGATCAGCGTCGGGACCACGCAGCGCACCGGCTCGTGGGCGAGGTTCCACGCGCAGGCGAGCTGCAGGCTGGTGAGACCGTGGCGCTCGGCGATCGGCCGCACGCGCTCGAGCTTCTCGTGGCCGGCCTCGACCCAGCCCTCCGGCCGGAAGCCGCGGTGGTCGTAGCGCGGGAACGCGTGGCCGGGACGGACGTCGCCGTGGAAGATGCCGCCGTAGTCGACCACCCGGGTGATGAGCTCGACGCTGTGGTCGCGCGCCGCCGGCAGGACGAGCTCGCCCGGCCACGGCTCGAACGGGTTGAGGATTACCATCGCCCAGTCGATGAGCGCGCCGAAGCGCTCGAAGCAGGCGATCAGGTCCAGCGTGAAGCCGTTGGCCGGCCCGGGGGCGACGCCGAGCAGGCGCGTCAGGCCGGCGTCGCGCAGCGCGGCCATCCCGTCCCACACCGCAGGGTGCGTGTAGCCGCGGCGGTCGGGGTTGTGCAGCAGCAGCAGGTCGAAGCGGTCGGCGCCGAGGCGCTCGAGGCTCGCCTCCGTCGCGCGGCGCAGGTAGTCCGCGTACTGGTCGGGGCCGCGCAGCCGCGGGTCCGTGAAGCGCGGGAACCCCTTCGCCCCCTCGCGCTCGCCCTCGTAGAAGTCGTGGCCGACCGCGCCGACCAGGCAGAAGCTGTCGCGCTCCAGGCCCTGCAGCGCGCGGCCGAGGAGCCGGTCGGCCTCGCCCTGTCCGTAGGTGTCGGCGGTGATGACCGTGCGGATCCGGTCGTCGGGCCGGACGAGCGCCACGAGCCGGTCGTCGTCCAGCGGCTCACCGAAGTGCATGAACCGCCCCCCGGACCAGGTGCCCAGGGCCGTCGTCGTCGGATCCAGCGCCATGGCCGTCAAGGGTAGAGTGCGCGCCGTGACCCGCGTCTTCGCCGCCGTGTCCTGTGCGCTCGCCCTGCTCGTCGCCGGTTGCGGCGGCGGCCCGGACAAGGACGAGTACGTCAAGGAGTTCAACCAGGTCGGGAACACCCTGGAGCGCACGCTCACGTCGCTCGGGACCGACATCACAGGCTCGACGGATCCCAAGGAGATCGGCACGAAGCTGGACGACGGCGCCAAGGCGCTCGACGACGCGGCCAAGGAGCTCGACGAGCTCGAGCCGCCCGACGACGCGCAGGAGGCCCACGACAAGATCGTCTCCGGCGTCCAGGACCTGGCCAAGACGTTCCGCACCGGCGCCGACCAGGCCCGCTCCAACGACCTGTCCAAGCTCGTGACCACGTTCTCCAGCATCGAGGGCTCTGCCGGCGCCACCAAGATCAAGGAGGCGCAGCAGGAGCTCAAGGACAAGGGCTACAAGGTCGAGGAGTAGCTGCGGTGGCACCGGGCACGCTCTCACCGTGCCCGCCCACCATTGGCAGCTTGACCCGGTTCCCGCGTCGGCCGCCAAGGCACGGAGCCTGCTGCGCGGCCTCAACCTGGACCACCACACCTGCAAGCGCGGCGAGCTCCTGGTCACCGAGCTCGTGGCCAACGCGCTGCGCCACGCCGACCTCGACGAGGGCGACCGCATCGAGGTCGCCGTCCGCGAGGGGCCGGGCGCGCTGCACGTCGAGGTCGTCGACCCAGGGCGCGGGTTCGAGCCCGACGCCCTCCCTGGCGAGCAGCCGGACGGCGGACCGTCCGAGGGCGGCTGGGGCCTGCGGCTCCTGGAGCGCCTGAGCGACGAGTGGGGTGTCGCCCGCAAGGGCGACCGCACCT
>DASPKC010000058.1:0-8872 GCA_035628295.1 Baekduia sp. | reverse complement strand
CCCGCGAGATGTCCACGGCACTGACGGTCTGCTCGGCGCCGATCAGGCCGCCCTCCGGCAGCCGGCCCGCGGAGCGGTGGCCGCGCTCGAGGGACGCGTACATGTCCTGCACCGCCGTCAGCGGCCGCACGCGCACCCGCGCGTCGCGGAAGACCGGGGCGAACTCGCGCCTGATCGAGATCTCGACGACCGGGCGGCCCCGCTCGAGGTCGGCGGCGGTGATGAGCCCGACCTCGACGCCGGCGATCCGCACCGGGTTCTTGCCGGGCACGACGCCCTTGACGTCGTCGACCACCGCCCGGAACCGGTAGGTGTCGGTGAACGGGCTGTCGAAGCGCTGGCTCGTGACCATGACGGCCAGGACGGCCGACGCCACCGCCAGCGCGACGACGTAGACCGCGAACGGCCGCCGCGCGCGGCGCAGCTCGAGGCGCAGGCGCTCGTGGGTCATGGCTTCGCCCTCCGCGACATCGCGCGCTGCATCCCGCGCAGCAGGCCCGAGAGCTGGTTGCAGACCACGCGCGCGCGGGTGCCGGGCTCGAAGAGGTACGTCTCGCAGGGCAGCGGGCCGATCGAGTTCAGGCCGACGCTGGGCGCGATGCGCACGCCGTTGCCGTGCACGTCGTAGGTCGTCGCGACGGCGTCGTGGCCGGCGAGCGTCGGCCCGAGGAGCTGGCCGACCTCGATGCCGCTGATCGGGTCGCGCTCGCGCAGCCACGGGACGATCTCGCGCCGCAGGCGCGTCACGGTGGGCGTGAGGTCGCGCACGAGCGGCGCCCCGGCCGTCCCCGCGGCGCCCAGGGCCCGGGCGGCCGGCCGCAGGTCGGCCAGCAGCGGCCGGGCGGTGCGCAGCGTGCGCCGCAGCTGGGCGGCGGCGGGCTGCAGCGCGCGGTTGGCCGCGTCCAGCCGGCGGGCGGCGGGCAGCGCGCCGTCGACGACGGGGTCGAGCCGGTCGAGCGTCCGCGGCAGCGCCGCCGCTTCGGCCCGGACGCGCTGCGCCGCGGCCGGGATGGTGCGCAGCGCGGCGGCGAGGTCCGCGCGCCGCGCCGCGGTGGCCGTGAAGGTCAGCTCCGCGCCGTCGAGCAGGCGCGCCAGCGCCTCCTCGTCGCGCGCCACGGCGCCTGCCATGCGCGCCGTGCGCTGCACGAGGCGCGTGAGGTCGCCCGACCACGTCCCGCGCAGCGCGCGCAGCGCGGGGGCCGCCGCGCGCGCGGCGCCCGGGGCGCGCTCGACCATGCGGGCGACGGCCGCCGGGTCGGCGAACCCGCGGCGCAGCTCGCGCAGCGCGGTCGCGACCGCCGGCCGCGCCCGGTCGTCGAGCGTGCGCAGGAGGGTGTCGAACTCGACCTGGACGCTGGTGCGCGAGACGGGGATCGTGCCCTGCAGCGGCGCGCGGGCGAGCCCCGGTCGCAGCTCGACGTACGAGCGGCCGCCGAACAGCGTGCGCCACCAGACCTCGGCGCCGGCGTCGCGGCGCAGCGTCCGCGCGACATCGTCCTCGACGCGCAGCTCGACGACCGCCGGCGCGCCGACGCGGACATGACGCACCGCCGTGACCTCGCCGACGTCGACGCCCTTGACGCGGACCAGGGAGCCCGAGGCCAGCAACGAGGAGTCCGAGACCTCCATCGTCACCGTCGTGCCGCCCTGCGGCAGGAACGGGATGCGGCCCAGGTAGCCCGACACGACGAGCAGCAGCCCGACGACCAGCAGGATCGCGCCGGCGACCCGGGGCCGCTCGCGGGTGGCGCCGACGACGGGGTCGGCCCAGTCCTGGACGCGGGCGCGGACGCTCACCGGCCCCTCCCTGCGCGGTCGCCGGCCGCCGTGCACGGCTCGGGATAGGCGTTGCGGTGCTCGGGCGCCGGGCTGAGGTGCCGGGTCTGGCCGGCGAGCGACGAGGTGGTCGGCGCGACGCCGAGGACGCGCACGTAGTTGCCGCCGGCGTTGCCGTAGCGGACGTACTCGCCCCAGTTGCGCGCCGAGCGCACCAGGTCGCACGCGTAGCGCGCGGCGGTGGCCAGCAGCGGCTGCAGGTTGGAGGCCAGGTCGCTCAGGCGCGGGCTGACCGGGTCGGCGCGCTGCAGGAACGTCAGCGTCGGTCCGGCGGCCCGTGAGGCGAGGCCCAGCGTGCGCACCGCCGCGGGCAGCGTCCGCCGGCCGGTCTGCAGCAGCGCGGTCGTCGCGCGCAGCGCGCCCGGCGCGCGGCGCAGGGCGGGCAGCGCCGTGCGCGTCAGGCCCGCCAGCTCGTCGACGAGCCGGTCGGACTGCGGCAGGTCGGCCCGCAGCGCGGCGAACGCGCCGGGCGCCTCGCGCAGCGCGGCCGTCAGGCCCTCGTCGTGCTCGGCCAGCGGCGCCAGCGCCCGGCGGGCGGGGTCGAAGCCCTCCGCCAGGTCCTCGCGCGCGCGGTCCAGCGCGCCGAGGCCGCGCGCAGACTCGCGCACCGCGCGCGCGACGGCGCCCGGGCGCTGCAGCAGGGCGCCGGCCACCGCGCGCTGGTCCCGGAAGAGCGAGGGCGCGGCGCGCAGCGTGGCGTGCAGGTCCCATCCGCGGTCGGCCAGGCCGGGGCCGAGCGCACCGAGGAGCTGCTGGGTGCGCCGGCGCGTGTGCGCGTCCAGCCCCTGCAGCGCGTCCTCGCCGGTGACGTACGGCGCGGTGTCGCCCAGTCGCAGGCTGCCGCCGTCGGGCACGGTCCGGCGGTCGGTCCCGCGCTGCAGCAGGACGGAGCCCATCCCGACGGCGCTCTGGCCGCGCAGCGACACGCGGGTGTCGACCGGCAGCGGCTCGGTGTCGGCGAAGAGCTGCAGCGTCACCGTCGGGTGGCCGTTCTCGACGCGGGGCCGCAGCACCTGGCCGACGAGGCGGCCGTCCTCGCGGACCTGCGCGTGCGGGAAGAGCCCCGTCGCGTCGCGCAGCGGCGCCTGGACGGTGTAGTAGCTCGAGGTGGGCACGCCGTCGGGCGCCGCCAGCGAGAACAGCACCATGCCCAGGGCAGCCAGCAGCGAGCCGACGCCGATGGCGATGATCGTCCAGCGGCTGTGGACGTGGGAGACCTCGCGGTAGCGGTCGAGCGCCTTCATGGTCCGAGGAGGTGGCCGAGGAGCCGGTCGAGCTGCTTGGTGGTGCGGTCCACGACGTCCGGGACGACCTCGCGCAGCGGGGTGGCTTCGGGCAGCAGGCGCGGGAGGTCCAGCGGCCCGCGGTCCGGCCGGGCCCGCGGGCGCTCGGGCTGCTGCGGCGCGGCGGCCGGCGGGGCAGCCTGCGGCGTGCGCGCGCCGCGATCGGTGCGCCCGGCCCGGCGCCGCGGCAGCAGCGCCGCGAGCTGGTCGACGAGGCCGGTGATCGTCGTCCGGTCGACGGTGACGTGGATGCGCAGGTACTGGCCGAGCCCGTCGGCGTTGCGGATCGCGCCCGCGAACCCGTCGAAGTAGTCCAGGAGGTGCCGGAAGGCGCTGCCCTCGTCCAGCGCCTCGGTGACCGGCCGGGCGACGGCGGCCAGCGTCGCCAGGTCGCGCAGGGCCGGGCGCAGGCGGCGCACCGGGCCCGCGCCACGGCGGCCCAGCCGCGACAGGCCCGGAACGGCCTCGCGGATCGCGGCCAGCGTCGGCTGTGCCGCCCGCTCGAAGCCGGGCAGCGCGGCGAGCGTCTGGGTCAGCGGGGCGGCGGTCTGCGAGAGCGCCCGCGCCGCGGGGCGCAGCGGCTCGGCCAGGCGCTCGAGGTGCCCGAGCGAGCGGTTGAGCTGCTCCAGGCCGCCGGGCGCGGCGGCGATCGTCCGGCCCAGGGCGCGCTGCTCGCGCGCCGTGACGGCCAGCGAGCGCTGCGCGCCGTCGACGAGGCGGCCGAGCTCGGTGCGGCGCCGCGCCGCGGTGCCGGCGAAGCGCTCGGCGTGCTCGACGAGGGCGCCGAGCGCGCGGTTCTCGCCGGCCACCTGCTCGACGAGCGCCGTGGTGCGGTCCAGCGACCCCGGGAGCTCGTCGAGCAGCCGGTTGAGGTCGGCGCCGCGGCCGAGCAGCGCGATGCCCGCCTCGTTGAGCAGCAGGCGCAGCCGGGCGCGCGTCGGCGTGTCGAGCATGTTCAGGACGTCGTCGAGCTGGACCGGCGTGCGCGCGCCGCGCAGCACCGTGCCGTCGGGCAGCGGCCGGCGGCGGTCGCCCAGGCTGAGGTCGACGTACTTCTCGCCCAGGAGGTTGGCCGCCAGCACGCCGGCGCGGGCGCCGCGGCCGGCCACGACGCCCTCGTCGAGGTGCAGCGTGACCATGGCGGTGTCGCGCGCGGTCACGACGGGGGCGTCGACGCTGCCGACCGGGATGCCGTCGACCTTGACGTCGGAGTCCTGCACCAGGCCGGTCGCGTCGGCCACCTCGACGCGCAGCGTGCGCCCGCTGTCCGGCCCGCCGCCCAGGCGCAGCGGGCCGAGCGCGACGAGCAGTGCGACGGCGGCCGCGGCGAGGGCCAGCGCGACGAGCGTGCGGCGGTCGCGTCTCATCGCCGGTCCTGCCAGTCCTTGCTCGGGTCGGCCATCTCCGGGCCGACGCCGCAGTCGGGCGTGAACTCCCGCCGGCCGGCCATCCAGCCAGGCGGCATCAGGCTGATGTAGCGCAGCCCTGTCAGCCTGGTGAACGCCGCGGTCGTCGTCGACGGCGGGTAGACGAGTGCGTTGGCCGCCCCGACGGTCACCGCGACGCGGGCGTAGTGCCCGCTGCCGTCGTAGTTGGCCATGTACGACGACCAGTTCGTGAGGAGGCCGGCGGCCTCCGGCGCGTAGGGACGCACGCACGCGAGCACTGGCAGCGCCTGCGCGAGCGCCGGCTCGAGGTCGCGCGCCAGCGGCGTGGCGCGGCGCAGCAGCTCCTCCACGCGCGGTGCGGCGCGCCGCACCGACCGCAGCGCGCCCACGCCGACAGGGGCCGTCGCGCGCAGCTCGCCCACGCCGCCGCGCACGTCGCGCAGGACCGCCGGCAGACGCCGCGCCGCGGGGGCCAGCGCGCGCGCCAGGCGCGCGAAGCGGTCCAGGCTGGGGTCCAGGCGCCGCAGGGCCGCGCGCGAGGTGCGCAGCGTCTGCGGCATGACGGCGATCGACCGCTGGACGCCGGAGGCGTTGCGCGCCAGCGTGTCGAACGTCAGCGCCGCCACCGACAGCGTGTTGCGGATGCGCCCGGCCCGCGAGCCGAGGGCGTGCGTCAGGCGGTCCCCTTCGCGGACCAGCGCCTGCAGCGCAAGGGTGTCGGCGCCCAGGTCGCGCAGGACGCCCCCGGCGGCGCCCATCGCGCGCGAGCCGGTCTCGACACCGTCGCCGAGCGCGTCGGCGCGCCCGCGCAGCGCCGCGTCGGCCTCGGCCATCAGCACCTGGAGGTTGCGCCGCGTCGGCGCGTCGAGGGTCTGGAAGACCTGGTCGAACTCGGTCGGGACGACGGCCTCCTGGGCGCCGATGACGCCCCCCTCCGGGATCGACGGGCCGGAGCGGTGTCCCAGCAGCAGGTCGACGCGCCGCTCGCCCAGGCCCAGCGTGGAGCCCCAGCGCAGCACGGCACGGGTGCCGGCCGGCAGGGGCCAGGCATCGTCCTCGATGCCCAGCTCGACCACCGGACGGCCGTGCGCGAGGTCGACCTCGTTCACCCGCCCCACGTTCTGGCCGCGCACGCGCACGTCCATCCCCGGGACCAGGTCGAGCGCCTCGGCGAAGGCCACCCGGACCGTGTGCGGCTGCTGGCGCGTGCCGACCGCCCAGGTGCCGAGCGCGACGGCCGCGAGGAGCGCGATCACGAGCCACGGCCGGTGGGCCAGCGCGAAGACGAGGCGACGGGTCCGCGCAGGCGTCACGTCAGCCCCCCGTGGGCAGCCGCGGGTCCACGCCCCAGAACCAGGCCGTGCCCACCGACCCGATGATGTGGACCAGGACGAGGTTGACGATCATCGAGTTGGCCGTCGCGCGGCCCACGCCGACCGGCCCGCCCTTGGCCCGCCAGCCGAAGTACATGGAGACGAGCACGATCGCCGTGCCCATCCACAGGACCTTGAGCTCGGAGTACAGGAGGTCCATCGGCGACTGGTAGGCCCAGTGCAGCGTCGCCCAGGCCCCCACCGACGTCGTCTTCAGCATCAGCCCGATGACCACGTAGTTGGCGACGAAGTGCGCCCCGAGCGCGACGATGTAGATCAGCGGGAACGCCAGCCACGCGGCCACGAGCCGCGTCGCGACGACGTAGCGCATCGGGCTGACCCCGACGGACTCCATCGCGTCGAGCTCCTCGCTGATGCGCATGGAGCCGATCTCGGCCACGTAGCCGCAGCCGATCTTCGCCGCGGCGATGTAGCCGAACATGAACGGGCCCATCTCGTGCACGCCGCAGTAGGCGGTCAGGACGCCGGAGTACGAGGAGGCGCCGAACGCGCGCAGCGCGTAGTCGCCCTCGGTCGCGCACTGCAGCCCGACGACGAACTCCATCGCCGAGATCACCAGCACCGAGCCGAGCAGCAGGATGCTCGCCTGGCGCAGCACCTCGGAGGTGTAGCGCCACACGGACCCGACCTCCAGCAGCGCCTGCCCGCAGAACCGGGCGAAGTGCCCGGCCTCGCGCAGCAGCGAGTCGGCCGGGGCAGCGAGGCCGTCGGCGACCTCCCGGCCGAGGCGCTCGCGGGAGTCGGTCGTCGCGGCCACCCTCCACCTACCGCAGCTGGTGGATGTCGGGGAAGGCCGCCAACATCGTCGAGGTGAACAGGTAGTGGAAGACCCAGATCGCCGCGAAGGAGACGACGACCGCCTGGTTCACCGCGCGGCCCACGCCCTCGGAGCCGCCACTGGCGTTGAGGCCCTTGTAGCAGCAGACGATGGCGATGATGAAGCCGAACATCGCCGTCTTGAGGACGCTGGCCAGCAGCTCGACGAGCGACAGGACGGTGGCGAACGTCATGAAGAAGCCGCCCGAGCTGTCGTGGAAGACGATCACGGCCGCCAGCCAGGCGCCGATCATGCCCGCGGCGCACACGATGAGGTTCATGAGCGCGGTGACGATGCCGAGAGCCAGGAACCGCGGCACCACCAGCGCGCGGACCGGGTCCAGCCCCATGACCTCCAGCGCGGAGATCTCGTCGCGCACGCGCCGCGCGCCCAGGTCGGCGCAGACGGCCGTCCCGCCGACGCCCGCCACCACCATCCCGGTCACCCACGGCCCGAACTCGCGCAGCGCGCCGACGGCCCAGAACCCGCCCAGGCGCGCGGACGAGCCCAGGGCGTCCATCAGCCCGCCGAACGACAGCGCCACGCCGAAGGCGAACGCCGCGCTGGAGATGATGGCCGGCAGCAGGACGCGGCGCAGGATCACCACGAACTGCTCGACGAACTCGTCGCGCCAGCTGTAGGGCGGCGTGATGGCGGCGACGATGGCCGCCCCCGTGAGCAGCACCATCCCGGCGAGCTCGTCCAGCTGCCGGGGCGCGGCCGGCGCCAGCGGCGGCTCCTGCGGCGGCGCGACCGGCACGGCCGGTCCCGGCGGGACGGCGACGGCGGCGGCGGCGGGCGGCGGAGGCGGCGCCACGTCACTCCATCCCGAGCGGCCCCTGCGGCGCGCGGTTGAGGAACTGGCGGACGAACGGGTTCTCCGAGGCGAACATCCGCCGCGCCGGCCCGGCCTCGACGATGCGGCCCTTCCAGAGGACGGCGATGTAGTCGCCGATCTGGCGCGCAGAGGCCACGTCGTGGGTGATGACGAGGTACGTCCCGCCGTAGGTGACGTGCATCTTGCGGATCAGCTCGCACAGCAGCGCGGTGCGGACGGGGTCCAGCCCGGAGTCGGGCTCGTCGAAGAGGACGATCTCGGGCTCGAGCACGAGGGCCCGGGCGAAGCCGGCGCGCTTGCGCATGCCGCCGGAGAGCTCGTTGGGCATGCGGGCGCCCTCGCCCCCGAGGCCGACCTCCGCCAGCCGTCGCTGGACGATCTCGCGGATCTGCGCCTCGCTGAAGTCGGTGTGCTGGCGCAGCGGGAAGGCGACGTTGTCGTAGACGGGCATGGACCCGAACAGCGCGCCGTCCTGGAAGAGGATCCCGAAGCGCTGACGCAGGGCCAGCAGCTGGCTGCGGCGCATGCGGCTGACGGACTGCCCGTGGACGCGGATCTCGCCGGCGTCGGGGAACAGCAGGCCGACGAGGTGCTTGATCAGCACGCTCTTGCCCGTTCCCGACGGGCCCATGACCACGGTGATCATGCCCTCGGGGATGCCGAGGTCGAGGCCGGCCAGGACGCGGTTGTCACCGAAGCGCTTGTGCACCCCCACGCACTCGATGGACCAGAACTCACCGGGGGACGACTCGCAGAGGCCGGGCGCGCCCCGGTGCAGGTCGTCCTGGACGGCGGCGGCCCGGTCCAGGAGGGCGGCGGCCCCCGGCGTGAGGCCGGACGCCGGGGGCGCCGCGACGGCGGGCGGTCCGGCCTCGGCGCCGAGGTGCGCCGTGGCGCGGATGTGGCCGGCGTCGCTGCGCAGCAGCGGCACGACGCGCAGCAGGCGGCTGACCGGTCCGCGGTAAGCGACCGACCCGTCCAGGATCAGGGCGGGCAGCGGCTGGTCCCAGAGGCCGTCGAGCCGCGCGGCGGGGACGGTCAGCTCCACGTCGGCCGGCGGGGCGCCGTCCGGCGCCGTGACCACCTCGAGCGGCCCGTGGTCGAAGCGCAGGACGCACGCGAGATCCGGGCACTCGGCGACCCGGACGCCGACGGAGACGTCGACGGTCCGCAGCCGCTCGCAGATCGCGGGGTCGGCGGCCGCGACGCGCAGGTCCTCCACCATGCCCGCGAAGGCCTCCTCCACCTCCGGCCGCGTGACGCACGGGCGGGGCGCAGAGGGACCCGGGTGTGCCCCCGCACCCCGGGTCTCCCCT
>DASPKC010000057.1:0-2253 GCA_035628295.1 Baekduia sp. | reverse complement strand
ACGAGCGTGGTGACCGCCCCGACCAGGACGGGGTTGGCGACGACGGAGCCTGTGGCGCGGCGCGGTCGCACGTCAGTCCCCCATCAGGAAGTCGAGGAGGCGGCCGTCCTGCCGGGCGTCGTCGCGGCGCAGGTCCAGCCCGTCGAGGTTCGGCAGCTGGATGGGCGGCAGGTCGCCGACGCCCGGCAGCTTGGGCAGGTCGAGCGTCGGGCCGGGGCGCTGCCCGCCCGCGGCGGGCGCCGGGCGCTCGGGCTCGCCGGCCGCCGGCGGCGCGAGCAGGTCGGCCGGGCCGGGGCCGACCCGGTCCTTGCGCGCGGGGCCGCGGGCGCCACGGCGGCGGGCCTGCGCGGCCGGCCGGGTGGGGTCGTTGGCGACGAGGCCGACAGGGCGCGGGCCGACGCGCGCGCCGCAGTGCTCCTCGAGCTCCTTGCCGCCCGCCTTCAGCGCCTCGAGGTCGCGGAAGTCCGCGCACTCGCCGACGAACCCGGAGACCTTGAGGTAGTGCTGCGTCGAGTCGTAGACGTTCGTGGAGAGCGTCTGGTCGAACACGTACGTCAGCAGCGCCTCGAGGCCGGTGTAGCCGCCCGGGCTGCGCGGGTCGTCGGGCTCCACGGCGAAGTCGCGGTCGTCGAGGTGCTCGAGGACGATCGCCAGGTTCTTGGCCAGCTCCGGCGTCCCCGCACCGAAGCGCTGCAGCTGCTTGGCCACCGGCCGCGCGTCGCGGACGGCGTCGCGCCCGACCTGCGCCGCGCCGCCGAGGGCCTTGAAGGCGGGCGTCGAGGCGTCGGCGAACGGCTTGAGGTTGGCGAACAGCCGCTCGAGGCCGCGCGCCGACGCCCGCAGGTCGGTGAGCGCGCCGGCCTGGGCGTCCGACGCCTGCCCGAGCGCCGCCATCGTCGGTGTCAGGCGCCGCAGGAAGCCCGGCAGGCGGCGGAAGCCGCCGGCGAGCTCCCGCTTGCGCGCCGCCGACGCCCGCGCGGTGTCACGCGCCTCGACGACGAAGCGCCCGACGTCCTTGCGGTTGCCGGCCAGGTCGCCCACGACGCGGTCGGCGTTGCGGGCCAGGTCGGCGAGGACCTGGTTCTGGCGGGCCAGGATGGAGAGGACCTTGTCGGTCTCGCGCAGTGCGGGCGCGGCGCGCCGGACGGCCTCGTTGAGCGCCTCACCGCCGCCGGCGACGCCGGCGCCCAGCTCGCCGAGGATGAGCGCGAAGCGCTCCCGGTACGGGCGGCGGAGGATGTTGTTGACCAGGTCGGGCGCGACCGTGGAGCCGGTCTGCGCGACGGGGACCGTCGACCCGGGCTCGAGCTCGGCCTTCGCCGTCCCGGGCAGGCAGTCCAGGAAGTACTCGCCGATGAGCGACTGCGGGCGGCTCTCGCAGCGCACGTCGCGGCGCAGCGAGCCGAAGCCGGTCTCGTCGATGCGGATGCCCACGAGCGCGCGCTTGGTGCGCTCGTCGAGCTTCATCTCGGTGATCTGGCCCGCGCGGACGCCGGCGATCTTGAGGTCGCCGCCCTCGATCAGCCCGAACGCGTTGTCGAGCTCGACCCAGTACTCGGCGCCCGGATCGTCGCCGCCGGCGCCGGACAGCGCGACGGTCCCGGCGACAGCCGCGACGAGGGTGAGCGCAGTGACGAGGAGCCGCCTCATCGCCCGAGCGGCACCTGCTTCTCGTCGCACGGGAAGTCCGGCGTGGGCTTCCACGCGGCCCCGCGCTCGACCGCGCCCGGGCAGCGGTGGTTCTGGCCGATGGACGCCGCCGCCTGGAAGAACTGCTGGCGCAGCGCCGGCGGGATCGGCTGCAGGACGCCGTCGACCGCCGAGAAGAGGTTCACGTGCGGCGCGGCGCGGCTGCCGCCGCCGAGCGCGTCGTAGACGCCGGAGTGGCTGAAGTCGTCGAACCAGCCGGTGAGGTCCACCGCGTACGGGCGCGCGGTGGCGAGCTCGGGTGCCGAGACCTCGAGCGCGCGCGTGGTCGCCGGCAGGGCCCCTTCGCGCTCGGCGCCGTTGCGGCGGATCGGCCCGACGGCCACGTCGCGCAGCCCGATGGCCGACCGGGTGAGCTCGACGAGGTCGTTGTCGCGCCCATCGCGGCGCAGCAGCGCGCTGAGGTCGCGCAGCGTGGGCCGGGCGTCCCGGGCGGCCGGGCGCAGCTCGCGCAGGAACGGGCGCAGGCGGCGGGCGACGGGCTTGGAGTCCTCCACGAGCGGACCGAGGTCGCGCAGCGCCGCGCGCAGGTTGACGAACGTCGTG
>DASPKC010000056.1:0-8473 GCA_035628295.1 Baekduia sp. | reverse complement strand
CCCTCCGGGATCACCGTCACGATCGCTGCGTCGCCGTCCTCGCTGATCTGCGGGTCGGGCACCGCGGCCACGCCCGCCTCGCCGCGGACGCGCTCGGCGAACGCCTGGACGTCGCGCTCCGCGCCCTGCCCGGGCAGCGTGGCCGCGATCACCAGCGGGCCGTTGGTGCCGGCGCCGAAGCCCTCGGTGTTGAGGTCGTAGGCCTGCCGGGTCATCGTGTCCGACGGGTCGTTGCCCGCGTCGGGGAACCCAAGGCGCATGTCCAGCGCCGGCGCGGCGAGCGCCAGCAGGAAGGCCGTCGCCGCGATCGTCGCCAGCCACGGCCGGCGCTGCACCGCGTGGCTCCAGCGCGCTGCGGGCGACTCGCCGTGGCCCTCGTGCTTGAGGGTGCGGCCCACCAGCGGCAGGCGCAGGCGATCCACCTTCGGGCCGAGGTAGGAGAGCAGGGCGGGCAGCAGCGTGACCGCCGCGAGCATCACGACGAGCACCGCGAGCGAGGCCGAGATCGCCACGCCGTACATGTACGGCAGCCCGGTCAGGAACAGGCCCAGCACGGAGATCACCACGGTGCCGCCGGCGACGATCACGCTGCGCCCGGCGGTGGTCACGGCCTCCACGACGGCGTCGTGGCGGTCCTTGCCGGCAGCCATGCCGGCCCGGAAGCGGGTGAGCACGAGCAGGGCGTAGTCGATGCCGACGCCGATGCCGATCAGGCCGGACACGGCCGTCGTCCAGTCGGGGACGTCGACGACGTTGGCCAGCAGCAGGATCAGGCCGCCGGAGGTGACCCCGAGCCCGATGAGCGCGATCGCCAGCGGCAGTCCGGCGGCCACGATCGACCCGAACGCGATGAGCAGCACGATCGCGGCGCCGAGGAAGCCCAGGCCCTCGGGGTTGCTGGCCTCCTGGGCGACGTAGATCGGGTCGCCGCCGAGCTTGATCTGCAGACCGCCGACGCTGTTGTCCTCCGCGGCGGCGATCAGCTGCTCGCCCTGCTCCTTCTCCATCTCCCAGCCCGGGACGGTCATCGGCAGCGTCGTCGCGCCGATCGTCCCCTTGTCGGAGATCCGGACCTCGGTGGCCTGCGCCACGTGCTCGACCTGCTGCGCCTCGGCCAGGAAGGCCTTGACGCGGCGCATGGCCTCCGGCCGGTCGGCGCCGGCGGCGTCCTTCCAGACCACGTAGATCTCCTGGCCGGAGTAGCCGCCGAACTCGCGCTCGGTCAGCTCGCTGGCGGCCTTGGACTCCGAGCCCGGGGTGTTGTAGTCGGCGTTGTACTCCCCGGCCAGCGAGGAGCCGAGGCCGATGATGACGACGGCGGACACCACCCAGGCCAGCACCATGCGGCCGCGGCGGCGGTAGGCGAGGTCGGCGAGACGGGCGAGGAACTGGGTCATGGCGGCTTAGGACGGTCGCGGGCGCGCGGATTCATCGCAAGGGCGGTAGCCGCACCTCGTGCAGGCGGCCGAAACGAGGCCGCCGGGCTGGGCGGCGAGCCCAAGAGGGGGCGGGGCGCCCCCGTGATGCTTCCTCCTCCTCCGCCTGGAGCGGAGCCAGCAACGAGACAGGAGCAGGACATGGGGATGTTCGAAGGCATGCGGGACGGCGACGCCGACCAGCACCGACTGGCCCGACACCCGCTCGATGTGCTCGTCGACCGGGTCGACGGCGATCAGGCGGTTGACGTTGACGCGGCCCGCGGCGTTGGCGACCTGCCAGCCGCCGTCGTGGCCCCAGCCGTGCGGCAGGCCGACGTTGCCCGGGGCCATCTCGTCGGTGACCCAGGCGGTCGTCTCGACCGCCGTCTCGCGCGAGACGATGCGCACGGGATCGCCGTCCTCGATGCCCGCCGCGGCGGCGTCGGCGGGCGCGATGCGCGCCTGGTACGGACGCCGGGCGCCCATGAGCTTGGGCAGGTTGTGCATCCACGAGTTGTGCGACCGCAGCTCGCGCACGCCGATCAGGCGCAGCGGCAGCGCCGGGTCGTCCTCGGGCGCGGCGGCCAGCCGCTGCAACTCGGACACGATCTCCGGCGAGGCGACGTGGACGCGCTTGTCGCGATGCGCGACGAACCGCCGCCAGCGCCCGTTGCCGGCCGGGACGTGCTCGGCGAGCACGCGGCCGCTGGGGGTCCGGCGCAGCGCCCCGACGCTGAGGCCGCCGCGGCGCAGCCCGTAGAGGTCGCCCACCGGGCTGAGGCGCATCACCACGTCGAGCAGCAGCTCGGGCCGCAGGCGGATCCCGAGGCGGCCGAGCCAGCGCACGGGGGCGAGGCTCGCCGGCACGACGCCCATCCGGCGGGCGATCGCGTCGATGATCTCCCACTCCTCGCGCGCCTCGCCGCGCGGCGCCACCACCGGGTCGGCGTGCTGGGCGTACGGCGTGGCGGCCAGGGCGCTGGAGAGGAACGGCTGATCGTCACGCTCGAGGAACGTCGTCGTCGGCAGCACGTAGTCGGCGTGTTTGTTGGTCTCGGTCACGTGCGACACGAGCGGGTTGCCACCGAAGATCACCCACATCTGCGTGCGCGTGACGTCCGGCATCGGGATCGTCAGCGCCGACCCGTACAGCAGCGCGTTGGCGGCGAAGCGCGACGACACGTCCTGCGAGCTGGCCGTCCAGACGTTCGGCGAGCCGATCGCGTCCATGAAGCCCTTCATCCACGGGAAGTGCGAGTAGCTGAAGTACGCCGGGTTGCCCAGGTACCAGCCCAGCGCCGACGGCCCGTCGCGGTCGACGACCGCGCGCAGGCGCGCGGCGATGTCGTCGAGCGCGACGTCCCACGACACCGGCTCGAACGTCCCGTCCGGGCGGCGGCGCAGGGGCCGCGTGACCCGGTCGGGGTCGTTCTGCAGCTGGGCGAAGGCGATGCCCTTGGGGCAGGCCTGCCCGCGCGAGACGGGGTGGTCGGGATCTGGTCGCAGCTGGACCAGCTCGTCGCCCTCGACCGTGGCCACGAGTCCGCACAGCGGCTCGCAGATCCGGCAGAACGTCGGGACCTCGCGCCGACCCACGGCGCCCTTCGGCAGTGTTGCCATCGCTCCTCCTCGGTGGGTGGCGCAACCGTAGGCGCGGGCCCGCGCGGACGTTCGTGCACAGCGCACAACGCGTCCGGGCGCTTCGTGCGCGGCGAACAGGACGGCGCGGGGCGCCGGTGGTCCCATCCCGGCATGACCACCTTGACGGCCCATGACCTGTCGACGGTCGACCTGAGCGACCTGTCCCTCTGGGGGGACGGCCCGCCGCATGGGCTGTTCACCCAGCTGCGCGCCGAGGCGCCGCTGCACTGGAGCCCGATGCGGGGCTACGACAGCGAGCCCGGCTTCTGGTCGCTGACCCGCGCCGCCGACATCGCGGCCGCCAGCCGCGACTTCGAGACCTTCTCCTCCGAGCGCGGGGGCATCGCCCTGCAGAACGACATCGGCATCCCGCTCGAGCTGATGCAGCAGCAGATGATCATGATGGACCCGCCGCGCCACGACCGCCTCAAGGCGCTGGTGCAGCGCGGCTTCACGCCCCGGCGCGTCGCCGGCCAGCGCGACCGCATCGAGGAGGTCATCGACACCGTCCTGGCCGACGTCGCCGGCCGCGAGACGTTCGACCTGGCGGCCGACGTCGGGGAGCGCGTGCCCTCGATGGTCACGGCCGACCTGCTCGGCGTCCCGCGCGCGGACGCCCACAAGCTGGCCGACTGGACCCGGCGCAACGTCGGCTTCGAGGACCCCGAGTCGCGCACCGACTTCGAGGACGGCATGCGCGCGCTCGGCGAGATGGCCGAGTACGTCGGCGCGATGGTCGCCGACCGTCGCCAGAACCCGAAGGACGACCTGGTCTCCGCCCTGTGCGCGGCCGAGGTCGACGGCGAGAAGCTCAGCGACACCGAGCTGATCATGTTCTTCTGGCTGCTGATGATCGGCGGCAGCGACACGACCCTGTCGGCGTACGCCGGCGGCATGCGCGCGCTCATCGAGCACCCCGAGCAGCGCCAGCTGCTGCTCGACGACCCCTCGCGGATGCCCAACGCGGTGGAGGAGGTCCTGCGCTACGTGAGCCCGTTCTCCTACTTCCGCCGCACCGCCCAGCGCGACGTCGAGCTGCACGGCCAGACGATCGCCGAGGGCGACAAGGTGGTGCTCTGGTACGCCTCCGGCAACCGCGACGAGCGGGTCACCGAGGACGGTCAGCGCTTCGACATCACGCGGCCCGACATCGACCACCAGGCCTTCGGCGGCGGCGGCCGGCATTTCTGCCTCGGCGCCGGCCTCGCGCGGCTCGAGCTGGCCATCCCTGATCCAGAAGACGCTGGAGCGCTACCCGATGCTCGAGCTGGCCGGCGAGCCGGTCCGCGTGCGCTCGACGCTGGTCAACCAGCTGCGCCACCTGCCGGTCCGCCCGGCCTGATCGCGGCGGACCAGGTGGGGCAGCCGCCCCACCTGGGCACAATGCGCCGGTGCGGGTCATCGTCATCGGCATCGGCGAGGTCGGGCGCCACATCGCCAGCCGGCTCAGTGCCGAGCGCCACCAGGTCAAGGTCGTCGACGCGGACGCGACCCGCGTCGAGGCGGCGCAGGGCGAGCTCGACGCCATGGTCGTGGCCGGCAACGGCGCGTCGCCGAAGTTCCTGCGCGAGCTCGGAGCGGGCGACGCGGACCTCCTGTGCGCCGTCACGCAGAGCGACGAGGCCAACGTCATCGCCGCGCTGGCCGCGCATCAGCTCGGCACGAAGATGACCGTCGCGCGGGTCCGCGATCCGGAGTACTTCGGCGATGACGAGGCGTTCGCCCGCGACCAGCTCGGCATCGACTTCGTCGTCAACCCCGAGCGCGCGACGGCCGACGACCTCGCCGAGTCCATCCTGGTCCCGGGCGCGGTTCACGTGGAGCACTTCGCCGAGGGCCGGCTGGCGATCGCCGAGGTCATCCTCACCGACCGCTCGCCGCTGGTGGGGCGCTCGATCGGCGAGCGGCGCCCCGTGCGACCAAGCTTCGTCTTCGGACTGATCCGCGACGGCCGGGCCATCGCGGCCGAGCCGGGGCACCGGGCGAAGGCCGGCGACCACGTGCTGGTCTCCGCCGCCCGCGAGGACGCCGAGGCCGTCGTCGCGCAGCTCGCGGGCCACGCCCAGCGCGTGCGCGACGTGATGATCTTCGGCGGCGGGCGTGTCGGCCTGCCGCTGGCGCGCCGGCTCGAGGCCGAGGGCGGCTTCCGCGTCACCATCATGGAGCGCGACGCCGACCGCGCCCGCCAGGCCGCCGAGCAGCTCCCGGGCACGGTCGTGCTGCACGAGGAGGGCGTCGGCAAGGACGCGCTGCTGACGCACGGGGTCGACCGCGTCGGCGCGTTCGTGGCCTGCGCCGGCGACGACCGCACGAACCTGCTGGCAGCCCTGCACGCGCGCCAGCTCGGCGCGGGCATCTCGCTCGCGGTCGTCTCGCGCGAGGAGTTCACCCCCTTGGTCGACGCGCTCGGGATCGACGCCGCGTTCTCCCCGCGGCTCGTCACGGCCGAGGCCATCCTGCGCGCCGTCCGGGGCCCGAAGGTGCATGCGATGTACCTCCTCACCGGCGGCGCCGAGGTCGTGGAGGTGCAGGCCGACCCCGGGTGCCGCGCCGACGGGCGGACCGTCGAGGACGCCAACATGCGCGCCCACACCCACGTCACGGCGATCGTGCGCGGCGACCGGGTCGTCATGCCGACGCCGAAGGAGCGCATCAAGGCCGAGGACCGCCTCGTCGTCTTCAACGTCCGCCAGGGCGTGGCCGAGCTCCCCAAGACCTTCGACGCCGCGGCGTGAGCCCCGCGCGCCGCCGGCGGCTCGGGCCGAACCTCAACTGGCAGATCATCCTGCCGGTGATCTCCGGCACGCTGCTCGCGGCCGGGGTCGGCATGGCGATCTGCTTCGGGGTGGCGCTCGCCGGCGGCGAGGGGGGGACCGCGGCCTTCGGGATCCCCGCCGCCGCGGCGATCCCGCTCGGCGCCGCGGGGCTGGCCGGGGCCGGGCGCCTGCGGTCGATGCCGCTGCGGCCCCGGGACGGCTTCTTCGCCGTCACCGCCGCGTGGGTCATCGCCGCGGCGGTCGGGGCGGTGCCCTTCCTGGTGGAGGGCACCTACGACCGGGTGGGCGACGCGTTCTTCGAGAGCATGAGCGGGTTCACGACAACGGGTGCGACGCTGCTGGCGGAGGTCGAGCGCGAGCCCGACGCGATCCTGCTGTGGCGCAGCGTTGCCCAGTGGATCGGCGGCGTCGGGATCGTCGTGCTGGTGGTGGCGATCGCGCCCGCCACCGGCCTGGCCACCCAGCGCGTGTTCCACGCCGAGACGTCGGGCGTCACCGCCGAGCGCCTCACGCCCCGGATCGCCGACACGGCGAAGATCATCGCCGGGATCTACACCGCGTTGAGCCTCGCTGCCTTCGGCGCGTTCTGGGTCGCAGGCATGACGCCGTGGGACGCGGTCAACCACGGGCTGACCACCATCGCGACCGGCGGGTTCTCCACGCGCACGGCGTCACTGGCCGCGTTCGACTCGCTCGCCATCGAGCTGGTCGCGATCGTGTTCATGATCGCCGGCGCGATCAACTTCGCCTTCTACTGGCTGGCGCTGCGCCGGCGCGACCACCTGTGGCCGCAGGCGGCCGAGGTCCGCGCCTTCCTGCTGATCATCCTCGGCGCGAGCACCGTCGTCTCCGGGATCCTCATCCTCGACGCCGACGGCCCGTCGGCGGCCGAGGCCGTGCGCCAGGCGACGTTCACGGTGGCCAGCATCGCCTCGTCGACGGCCTACATCACCGCCGACTTCGACCAGTGGCCCGAGGCGGCGCGGCTCGGGCTGTTCGCGCTGATGTTCGTGGGCGGGTGCGCCGGTTCGACGGCCGGCGGGCTGAAGGTCATCCGCGTGGTGCTGCTCGGCAAGGCGGCCGCGCAGGAGGTCCAGCGTCAGCTGCGCCCGAAGGCCGTGCAGGTCCTGCGCGTGCGGGGGCGGACGTTCTCGGAGGAGGTCCGCCGCGGCATCTTCGCCTTCTTCACGCTCTACCTCTTCGTCTTCGCGACCGGGACGTTCGTCATGGGCGCCCTCGGCCTGGACGTCATCACCGCCGCCTCCAGCTCGGCCGCGATGCTCAACGTCGTGGGCCTCGGCCTCGGGGACATCGGCGCCACGGAGAACTTCGCGGTCGTGCCGGAGGCCGGCCGCTGGTTCGCCATCCTGCTGATGCTCATGGGCCGCCTGGAGATCTTCACCGTGCTGGTGCTCCTGACGCCCGCCTTCTGGCGGCCCGACGTCGCCTAGCCGCGGTACGCGCGCTTGGGCGAGCGGTCGACCGACAGCGACGGCCGCGTGCGCAGGGTGAGGTTCTCGATGGCGTCGGCGAGATGCAGCTGGTCGATGTGGTGGTCGCCGCGCTCCACGCGGATCCGGTGGGCCTCGAGCAGCACGTCGGCGTGCGTGGACCCGGCCGGGGGCTCGAAGCGGTAGGACGCCAGCTCGATCAGCAGCCCGAGCGGGTCGGTGAAGTAGATCGAGTCCATGAAGCCGCGGTCCTTGACGCCGCTGTGGCGGATGCCGCGCTCGTCGAGGCGCTCCACGGCCTGCGCGAATACGGCCTGGGACAGCGCGAAGGCCAGGTGGTGCACGCAGCCGGGGTCCGTGGGGGTGCGCTCGGGGTCGGGCGTGCGCTCCTCGTTGGTGAAGATGGTGATGAGCCGGCCGTCGCCCGGATCGAAGTACAGGTGGCTCTCGCCGGGGTTGTCGAGGTTGGGCTGCTCGAAGACGAACGGCATGCCGAGCACGCCCTCCCAGAAGTCGATCGACGTGTCCCGGTCGGCACCGACGATCGTGATGTGGTGGACGCCCTGGCTCTGCAGCTTGCGCATGGGCGCAGGCTACGACGCCAGGACGGTATGACCGCGCCCGGCGTGGTCGAAGCCCAGGAGGTCGCCGGAGCGGTTGGCCGCGTCGGAGTGGTGGTAGGCGCGGATCTCGCGGATGCGGTCGCCCGTGAAGGCGAACCACTCCGTGCCGCGGTCGAGGCGGCGCCGGCCCGAGGCCGGGTGGGTCCACGCCATGGTCCACTCGCTCACCGCCTCGTCGCCGGCCTCGAGGCCGTGCTCGACGGTCCACCGGGCGTCGAGCCGGCGCTGCGTCGCCGCGAAGGCGCCGGCGAGGGCCACGTCGCCGTGCAGCGGCGGCAGGCGGGTGAAGTAGTGGGCGGCGTCCGCGGTGAAGCAGGCGCGCAGCCGGTCCGCGTCGGCGGCGTTGCAGGCGGCGTAGTACGCGCGGACGAGGTCGAGCAGGTGGCCCATGGCGCGGATCATCGCGACTGACCGATGAGTCCTGCGCGCCCCGGCCGTCCTTGGGGCATGAGCGAGACCACGCAGACCCCCACCACCGTGACGAGCATCGGCGTCGCCATGTTCACCGTCGCCGATCAGGACGCGGCCATCGCGTTCTACACCGAGAAGCTCGGCTTCGAGCT
>DASPKC010000055.1:0-8158 GCA_035628295.1 Baekduia sp. | reverse complement strand
GCGACGCCGTGTCCGTGCTGGCCCACGCCACGCTGGCCGAGGCGCAGCTGGCCGCCGGCGGGGCGCCGGAGCCCACCCGCGATGCGCTGCTGGCCGCCGCGGGCGGACCGGGGCTGACGCGCATGGAGCGCGCGTACCGGCCGCGCTGGTACGAGGTGCTCGCCCGCGCCGAGCTCGGCTGCGGCGACGTCGATGGGGCGACGCGCTGGGCGAGCCTGGCGCAGGACACCGCCGAGCCCGCCATCCCCGGCCGCCGCGTCGAGGCGCTGCGCGCCGCCGCGGCCGTCGCCCTCGCCGACGGCCGGGCCCGGGACGCCGCGCACGCCGCGCACGAGGCCGCGGCCACCGCGGCCCATGCGTCCCTCCCGGTGGAAGCGGGCCGGGCACGGCTGCTGGAGGGCCAGGCGCTGCGCGCCGCGGGCGCGCGGGAAGCCGCTACGACGGCGCTGGAGGCGGCCGCCCGGGAGCTGCGCGCGCACGGCGCGGCCCGCCTCGCCGACCAGGCGGCCCGCGAGCTGCGGCTGCTGGGCCGGCGCGTCGGCCGCGCCGCCCCCTCGGCGGCGGTGACGGTCCTCACGCCCCGCGAGGCGGAGGTCGCCGAGCTCGTGGCCGCCGGCTGCACCAACCGCCAGATCGCCGGCCGCCTCTTCCTCAGCGAGAAGACCGTCGAGCGCCACCTGTCGAACATCTTCACGAAGCTCGAGGTGCCGTCGCGGGCCGCGGTGGCGGCGCGCTTCGAGGCCCTGCGCCAGGACGCGGCGCGCGCGGCGCGGTAGCGAGCTACTCGCCGACGAACGAGCCGTCCGGCGCGACGATGAAGTCGTCCTTGGCCACGCTCGGCGGCGCGTAGCCCTCCTGCGGCTGGCGGGCGTCCACGTACACGCGCACGGTGCGGGCGCGGTCGTCGTCGATGTACGCGCCGGTCTCGCGCAGCACGTAGGCGCCCGAGGGCACCAGGCGCTCGCAGTGCAGCTCCTGGCCGTCCAGCGCGAGGAGCTGCTCGTAGGGCAGTGCGCGCAGCCGTGCGACCTCATCCGCCACCCAGGCCGCGACCTCGGCACGGTCCTCGGCGGTGAGCTCGGGAACCGCGACCGGCGCCGGCGTGTGAGGGCGCCGGCGGCGCCCCCACCACGGCATCAGACCTTCTGCGGGACGACGACCGCGCCCTGCGCGTGGCCCGGAGGCGCGGCGGCGGGGCCGTCCTCGTCGGCGGGCTCCACGTTGCCGGTGTGCAGCGCCTCCGCCAGGCCCTCCAGGTACCGGTCGGCCATGCGGGCGGCCTGGCGGCCCTCGTTGATCGCCCACACGATCAGCGACTGGCCGCGGCGGCAGTCGCCGGCCGCGAAGACGCCCGGACGCGACGTCTCGTACGTCGGCGCCTTGATGTTGTTGCGCTGGTCCTTGTCGAGGCCGAGGCCGTCGACGAGCTCCTGCTCGGGATGCAGGAAGCCCATGGCCAGCAGCACCAGGTCGGCCTTGATCTCGCGGTCGGTGCCGGCCAGCGGCGGACCGAACGGATTCGCGGGGTCGGAGTCGGCGACCACGAGGGCGCCCACCTGCCCGTCGGTGCCCACGAAGCGCTGGGTGCTGACCGCGTAGTCCTGCTCGCCCTTGCCCGTGGCCTCGACCTCCTCCATGGCGTAGCTCTTGCGGTACTTCATGGGCCAGAGCGGCCAGGGGGTCTTGTCGTCGGGACGGCGCTGGGGCGGCTGCGGGAGGACCTCGAGCTGCACGACCTCGATCGCGCCCTCGCGGATCGAGTTGGCCACGCAGTCGGCGCCGGTGTCGCCGCCGCCGATGACGACGACGTGCTTGCCCTGGGCGGTGATGGCGCCGGGCGCCCCGTCGGCGGCCGCCACCTGGCGGTTGCGCACGTACAGGTAGTCCATCGCCGGATGGATGCCGGCCAGCTCGCGGCCCTCGACCGGCAGATCGCGCGGCACGCGCGAGCCGGTGGCCAGCACCACGGCGTCGAAGCCGTCGAGCTCGGCGGGCGTCGCCTCGGTGTTCAGGCGCAGCTCGACGCCTTCGTCGACGAGCTGCTGCACGCGGCGCTCGACGATCCACTTCTCGATCTTGAAGTCGGGCACGCCGAAGCGGATGAGCCCGCCGGCGGCCTCGTCGCGCTCGAACAGCGTCACGGCGTGGCCGGCACGGCGCAGCTGCTGCGCGGCCGCCATCCCGGCCGGGCCGGCGCCGACGACCGCGACGGTGCGGCCCGTCTCGGTGCGGGGCGGCTGCGGCGCGACCCAGTCGCTGGCCCAGGCGTGGTCGATGATCGACTGCTCGATCTGCTTGATCGTGACCGAGTCGCCCTCGCGGATCTCGAGCACGCAGGCGGCCTCGCACGGCGCCGGGCACAGGCGCCCGGTGAACTCGGGGAAGTTGTTCGTCGCGTGCAGCTGCTTGATGGCGTCCTGCCAGCGGCCGCGGAAGACGAGGTCGTTCCAGTCCGGGATGAGGTTGCCCAGCGGGCAGCCGTTGTGGCAGAACGGCACGCCGCACTCCATGCAGCGCGCGCCCTGCGCGGCGAGCTCCTCGTCAGGGCGCGGGACGACGAACTCGCGGAAGTCGCCGATGCGCTCCGTGGCGTCCCGGTACGGGATGCCGTGACGCTCGATCTTCAGGAAGCCGCCCAGCTCGCCCATCTACTCGCCCTCCGTGGTGCGGACCTGGGGCACGCCGACGACGTCCACGGTCTCACCCTCGAACTCCTCGACCGTCGGCGGCGCCGCGGCCTCCTCCTGCGCGGCGAGATCCGCCAGCACGCGCTTGTAGTCGGCCGGGAAGACCTTGACAAACTTCGGGCGCAGCGCCTCCCACTCGTCGAGCACCCGTCGGCCGACCGGCGAGCCCGTTCGCCGCACGTGCTCCTCGACCAGCGTCCGGCACTCGATGGCGTCCGCCTCGTCCATCTCCTCGAGCTGGTCGAGCATCGCGGGGTTGATCCGGCCGCGGAAGCGGTCGTGCTCGTCCAGGACGTAGGCGATGCCGCCACTCATGCCGGCCGCGAAGTTGCGCCCGGTCTCGCCGAGGACGACGACGCGCCCGCCGGTCATGTACTCGCAGCCGTGGTCGCCGACGCCCTCGACGACGGCGCTGGCGCCGGAGTTGCGCACCGCGAAGCGCTCGCCCGCCAGCCCGCGGAAGAACGCCCGGCCGGCCGTCGCGCCGTAGAGCACGGTGTTGCCGATGACGACGTTGTCCTCGGCGCGGAACGTCACGCCGTCGCGCGGGCGCACGCTCACCACGCCACCCGACAGGCCCTTGCAGGTGTAGTCGTTGGCGTCGCCGTCGAGCGCGAAGGTGACGCCCGGCGCCAGCCAGCCGCCGAACGACTGCCCGGCCGACCCGTGGAAGTTCACCTGGATCGTGTCCTCCGGCAGGCCCTCGGCGCCGAACTTCTCCGAGATGCTCGACGAGAGGATGCCGCCCACGCAGCGGTTGACGTTGCGCACCGGCAGGTCGAGCTCGACCCGGGTGGTGCCGTCCTCGAGCGCTGCGGCGGCCTGCTCGATCAGCGTGTGGTCGAGGTGGTCGCCCAGCACCGGCGGCGGCGGCTCGAGCCGGCGACGGGGCGCCGCCGGGTCCACGTCGGCCGGGAACGCGAGCAGGTGCGTCAGGTCCACACCGCGCGCCTTCCAGTGCTCGATCGCCTCGTCGGCCTGCAGCAGGTCCACGCGGCCGATGAGGTCTTCGAACTTCCGGATGCCGAGGGAGGCCATGAGCCCGCGGACCTCTTCGGCGACGAAGAAGAAGTAGTTGACGACGTGCTCCGGCGTGCCCGCGAAGCGCTTGACGAGCTCGGGGTCCTGCGTCGCGATGCCCACCGGGCACGTGTTCAGGTGGCAGGCGCGCATCATGATGCAGCCCGTCGCGATCAGCGGGGCCGTGGAGAAGCCGAACTCGTCGGCGCCGAGCAGGCCGGCGATCACGACGTCGCGGCCCGTCTTGAGCTGGCCGTCGGTCTGCACCACGATGCGCTTGCGCAGGTCGTTCTTGAGCAGCGTCTGCTGGGTCTCGGCCAGGCCGATCTCCCACGGGCACCCGGCGCTGACGATGGAGGACAGCGGCGAGGCGCCGGTGCCGCCGTCGTGACCGGCGATGACGACGTGGTCGGCGTTGGCCTTCGCCACGCCGGCCGCGACCGTGCCGACCCCGACCTCGGCCACGAGCTTCACCGAGACCGACGCGCGCGGGTTCGCGCAGCGCAGGTCGTAGATGAGCTGCTTGAGGTCCTCGATCGAGTAGATGTCGTGGTGCGGCGGCGGCGAGATGAGCCCCACGCCGGGCGTGGTGTGCCGGACGCTGCCGATGTACTTGTCGACCTTGTGGCCGGGCAGCTGGCCGCCCTCGCCGGGCTTGGCGCCCTGGGCCATCTTGATCTGCAGCTCGTCGGAGTTGACGAGGTACTCGATCGTCACGCCGAACCGGCCGGAGGCCACCTGCTTGATCGCCGAGCGGCGGCGGTCGCCGTTGGGGTCGGGCTTGAAGCGCCGCGGGTCCTCCCCGCCCTCGCCGGTGTTCGACTTGCCGCCGAGGCGGTTCATCGCGATGGCGAGCGTCTCGTGCGCGGGCGTGGAGATCGACCCGAGCGACATCGCGCCGGTGGCGAAGCGCTTGACGATCTCCTTGGCCGGCTCGACCTCCTCCAGCGGGATCGCCTGCTGGTCCTCGCGCAGCTGCAGCAGCCCGCGCAGCGTCGCCTTGCGGGCGGCGTGCTCGTTGACGAGCTTGGCGTACTCGTCGTACTTCTGCTGTGCGGACCCGTTCGTGGCCCGGACCGCGTGCTGCAGCGCCGCGATCGTCTCCGGGTTCCACATGTGGTGCTCGCCGTCGCGACGCCACGCGTAGATGCCGCCGACGGGCAGGAGGTCCTCGTCGGGGATGTCGTAGCCGCGGCTGTGGCGGTCCAGCGCCTCCTGGGCGAGGACCTCCAGGCCCACGCCGCCGATCCGCGATGCGGTGCCGGAGAAGTGGCGGTCGATGACGTCGCGCTCCAGGCCGACGGCCTCGAAGATCTGCGCGCCGCAGTAGGACTGCACGGTCGAGATGCCCATCTTGGAGATGGTCTTCAGCAGGCCCTTGCCCAGCGCCTTGACGACGTTGCGCTGCGCGGTGTCGACGTCGGGCACCTCGGGCAGGCGGCCGTCGGCGACCAGCGCGTCGACCGACTCGAGCATCACGTACGGGTTGATCGCGCTGGCGCCGAAGCCGATGAGCGTGGCGAAGTGGTGCACCTCGCGGGGCTCCCCGGACTCGAGCACGAGGCCGGTCTGCAGGCGGGTGCCCAGGCGCACCAGGTGGTGGTGCACCGCCGCCACGGCCAGCAGCGACGGGATGGCGCAGCGCTCGGGACCGACGGCGCGGTCGGACAGGATCAGGACGTTGACGCCGATCTGCACGGCGTCGTGGGCCTCGTCGCAGAGGTTCGCCAGCCGGGCGTGCATCCCGGCCGTCCCCTCGGCCACCGGCCACGTCATGTCGATCGTGTGCGTGCGGAACCACGGGTGGTCGACCTGGCGCAGCGTCTCGAGCTCGTGGTTGCGCAGGACCGGCTGGTCCATGACGAGCTGGCGCGCGTGCTCGGGCGCCTCGTTGAGGAGGTTGCCCTCGGCGCCCACGCCCGTGCCCAGCGACATGACGATGGACTCGCGGATCGGGTCGATCGGCGGGTTCGTCACCTGCGCGAAGAGCTGCTTGAAGTAGCTGAACAGCGGCGGGCGCTGGTCGGACAGGACGGCCAGCGCGGCGTCGTTGCCCATCGAGCCGATCGGCTCCTCGCCCGCGCGCGCCATCGGGGCCAGCAGGACGCGCTCGTCCTCCTGGGAGTAGCCGAACGCCAGCTGGGCGCGGCGCAGCGGCTCCTCGAGGGGCAGCCCGTCGCACGGCTCGAGGTCGTCGAAGTGCACGACGTTCTCCTCGAACCACGCCCCGTACGGGCGCTGCGTGGCGACGCTCTTCTTGACCTCCTCGTCCTCGACGATGCGGCCCTGCTCGAGGTCGACGAGGAAGATCTTGCCCGGGGCCAGCCGGCCGAGGCGGACGATGTTCTCGGGCTCGACCGGCAGCATGCCGGTCTCCGAGCCCAGCATCACGTAGCCGTCCTTGGTCTCGCACCAGCGCCCGGGACGCAGCCCGTTGCGGTCGAGCGTCGCGCCGACCACCGTGCCGTCGGTGAAGCACACCGACGCGGGGCCGTCCCACGGCTCCATCAGGCAGGAGTGGAACGCGTAGAAGCCCTTCAGGTAGTCGGGCAGGTCGTCCCGGTCGGCGTAGGCCTCCGGGATCATCATCATCGCCGCGTGGGGCAGCGACCGGCCGGCGAGCATGAGCAGCTCGAGGACATTGTCGAACGTCGCCGAATCCGAGCCGCCGGGACGCACGACGGGCAGGATCTTCTGGAGGTCGAGCCCGAACAGCTCGGAGGCGAGCTGGGACTCGCGGGCCCGCATCCAGTTGATGTTGCCCATCAGCGTGTTGATCTCGCCGTTGTGGGCGATCACGCGGAACGGGTGCGCCAGGTCCCAGCTGGGGAACGTGTTGGTGCTGAAGCGCGAGTGCACCAGGGCCAGCGCGCTCTTGAACCGCTCGTCCTGCAGGTCGGGGTAGAAGCCCCGCACCTGGTGGGAGATGAGCATGCCCTTGTAGACGATGGTGCGCGACGAGCACGAGGGCGCGTAGAAGTCGGGCCCGGCGGCCAGCTCCACGATGCGCCGGATGACGTAGAGCTTGCGCTCGAAGGCCATCTGGTCGTGCTGGAAGCCGGGGCCGGCCTCGATGAACAGCTGCTGGACGTACGGCCGCGAGCGGTTGGCGGTGTCGCCGACGAACGTCTCGTCCACCGGGACGTCGCGCCACCCCAGGACGACCTGCCCCTCGACGCGGACGTTGGTCTCCAGCAGCGCCTGGACCTTCGCGCGCAACGTCGGGTCCTGGGGCAGGAAGCACATGCACACGCCGTAACGGCCCGGCTCGGGCAGCTCGAACTCCACCACCGAGCGGAAGAACGCGTGCGGCAGCTGCGTGAGGATCCCCGCGCCGTCGCCGGTGCGGACGTCCGCGCCCTCGGCACCTCGGTGCTCGAGGTTGTCCAGCGCGGTCAGCGCGTTGACGATGACCTCATGCGACGGCTGGTTGTCCAGCCGCGCGACCATCGCGACGCCACAGGCGTCGTGCTCGTAGGTGGGGTCGTACAGGCCGTCGGCCTGAGGGCGTGCGAAGTTCGTCATGTGGTGTCCCGTGGCGGCCCGGGGGCACTGAGGCGGAACCGGAAACGCTAGCAGCGAACGGCCTCGGCCAACACCGGCACGGCCCTCGCGCGCGCGTACGCGCGCAGACGCGGGCGGTCGTGAGCAGGTTTTCAGGGTGGCGTCGGGGGCACACCGCCCCCAGCGGGATGGATGCCCGCACACGTCGTGTCACGGACAGCGCTGGACCCTGCCCCGGCGCGATGCGACGACCTCCCCCCACACATGCGTCGGGCCGCTCTCGGGCGGCCTGACGTGTCTCTGGCCAACGGCCTGCGTGCCACGTTGCGGGGCGCCGAACCCGGGCGCAACGTCCGGGATATGCTGCGCGCCGCTCCGCCGCAGCGATTGGAACGCTCGCGCGACGGGGATGAGGGATGCCGAGTCCACGACCGGGGCAGGCCGCGCCATGGGAGCACGAGGTCCAGATGAGCATGAAGACGCACCGGCGTTCGACCTGACGCTGCCGGCCCGCGCCGAGAACGTCGCGGTCGTCCGCCACGCCGTGGGCGGGCTCGGCGAGGCCCTCGACGTGCCCGACTCCGTGCTGTCGGACATGAAGCTCGCCGTGACGGAGGCCTGCACCAACGTCGTCGTCCACGCCTACCCCGACGCCGCCGACGCGGGCCCGATGATCCTCGCCGGCCGCACGAACGGCGGCACCCTGACGCTGGTCGTGACCGACCAGGGCTGCGGAATGGTGCCCCGGCCGGACTCCCCTGGTCTGGGCCTCGGGCTCCCCCTGATCGCCACCCTCACCTCGTCGCTGGAGATCGGCAGCAAGGGCGCCGGTTCCGAGCTGCGGATGACCTTCGACCTCCACGGCAGTCGGGAGAACCGCTCGTGACCCCGGCGGCCGAGACCAACCAGGCCACCATCCGGACCACCGACGACCGGCTCCTGGCCCC
>DASPKC010000054.1:0-17249 GCA_035628295.1 Baekduia sp. | reverse complement strand
GCTCGGATACGCCGTACGGCGAGAACGGCGCAATGCGCTGGGTCGAGGTCGCCCCGCCCGGCTCGACGGCGCGCCTGGCGCTCAACCCGCCCATGAACGACACGCCGGGCGGGAGCGCCATCGGCGTGGAGACCCCGGACGTCCTCGGCGAGCACGCGCGCCTCAAGGCGCTCGGCGTCGACGTCGACGAGCCGATGAACGCGCCGGGGGCGCCGCTGCTGTTCATGATGCGCGACCCCGACGGCAACCACATCGCCGTCGTGGAGCAGCCGCCGGCCGCCTGAGCCTCAGCCGCCGCCCGAGGGACCAGTATCTGGAGTCGCCGGGCGGCGGCCGCTACCGTCGGCCCGTGCGCGCCCGGCTCTACGGCATGTCCATCTCGCACCCGGCGAACGCCGCCCGGCTGATGCTCGAGCACAAGGGCATCCCGTTCGAGCTCGTGAAGGTCACGCCGGGCGCGCAGGCGGTGCAGATCCGCGTCGCGGGCTTCCGCGGCGGCACGGTCCCGGCGCTGCGCCTGGACGACGGCCGGCGGGCGCTCGGGACGCGGGCGATCTCCCGGCTGCTCGACGAGGTGCAGCCGGAGCCGCCGCTGTTCCCGCGCGACCCCGAGCGCCGCCGGGCCGTCGAGGACGCCGAGGCGTGGGGCGAGGAGGTCCTGCAGCCGCTGCCCCGGCGGCTGCTGCGCTGGGCCCTGAGCCACGAGCACGACGCCCGCCTGACGTTCGCGCGGGCCACCGGGCAGCCGCGGCCCGAGCTCGCGGCGCGCATGATCCTGCCGGTGGCCGCGTTCTACGCCCGCCGCGAGGATGCGCGATCCACCGAGCGCATCCGCGCGGACTGGGCGGCGACGCCCGGCCACCTCGACCACGTCGACGCGCTGATCGCCGACGGCGTCCTGGGCGGCGAGGAGCTCAACGCGGCCGACTTCCAGATCGGCACGACCCTGCGGGTCATGCTCGCCTCCGAGGACTTCGCGCCGCTCGTGACCGGGCGCCCGGCCGAGGCGCTGGGCCGGCGGGTGTGGCCGGAGTACCGGTACACGGTGCCGCGCCTGCTGCCGGCCGAGCTGCGCGGCGCCGGCCCCGCCCCCGCCGGTCAGGCGGCGTAGGTGACGCGCAGGGTGGTCGTGGCGGTCGGCGGGAAGAAGCAGCGCCGCTGCAGGATCCGGCGCACGACGCGGCGCCGGCCGGTGCGCGGGTCGCGGCGCACGACGGCGCGGCGGTAGGGGCCGCAGTAGCGCCCGGGCCCGAAGGAGCCCAGCGCCGGGTCGTCGAACGGCCGCAGGCGCTCGGCGATGGCCAGGAGGGCGCCGACGGGCGCCCCGGCCGCGGCCGCGAGCCGGGCGACCTCGGCGCGGGCGCCGGCCAGCGCGGCGGCGTCGGCCGGCAGGCGCGCGGCGACGAGCGTGGCGCGGATCGACGCGCTGCTGTGGCGGTTCTCCGGAAGCACCGGGCTGGAGCCGGCGCGTGACGCCACCACGGCCCGGCCGGTCGTCTGCGCGGCCGACGTCTCACGGGTGGCGAAGGTCACGGTCACCGTCGAGGCGCTCAGCAGCGGCACGCGGCACCGCGCGATGCCGCGGCACGGCGGCTGGGACACGAAGCCCATCTCGGCCTCCGGATCACGGCCCATGACCGCCTGCGGGTCCCCGAGCGCCAGCCCCGCCGCCTCCGCCAGGGCCGCCGCGCGCGTCCGGGCCGCCGCGATGGCCCGCCGGTGGGCGTGCACGCGGGCGGCGTCGACGGCGCGCCCGATCGCCGCGTCGGTCCGCTGGGCCGGCGCCACGACGAACGCGAAGCCCGTGCCCGAGACGGTGACTCCCCGCGGATCCGGGCCCTCGTCGGGCACGGTGACCGGTCCCTTGGCGCCGGCCGCCGCCGGGACGCAGAGCAGGACGGCGGCGCACAGCGCCGGCAGCAGGCGGGGGGTCATGGTGCTCTTGTACTCCTCCCGGGAGGCGGAGGTTCCCGGTTGCTGCGCCGATCGGGCGCTACGCCAGCGGGTTGGCCTGCTCGTCGCGGATGACGTGCATGACCGCGTTGATGAGCGCCAGGTGGGTGAAGGCCTGGGGGAAGTTGCCAAGATGGCGGCCGGTGGCCGCGTCGAGCTCCTCGGCGTAGAGGTCCAGCGGGGAGGCGAGGGCGAGCAGGCGCTCGCAGAGCTGGCGGCCCCGACGGCGCTCGCCGATCTCCAGCAGCGCGCTGACCAGCCAGAACGAGCAGATGAGGAACGTGCCCTCCTCGCCTCCGACACCGTCGTCGGTGATGTCGGTGCGGTAGCGCAGGACCAGGCCGTTCTCGCTGAGCTCGTCGGCGATCGCCAGGACGGTCCCGCGGACGCGGTCGTCGTCGTGGGGCAGGAACCGCACGAGCGGGATGAGCAGGCAGGACGCGTCGAGGTTGCCCGAGCCGTAGGACTGCGTGAACACCCCGCGGTCGTCGACGCCGCGCGCGCAGATCTCAGCGTGGATCTCGTTGGCCACCAGGCGCCAGCGGTCGGCGAGGTCCTCCTTGCCGCGGCGGGCCGCCAGGCGGGCGCCGCGGTCCAGCGCCACCCAGCACATGAGCTTCGAGCTCACGTAGTGCTTGGGCTCGGAGCGCGCCTCCCAGATGCCCTGGTCGGGCAGCTTCCAGCTGGCGATCGCCTGCTCGACCTGGTCGTGGATGACCGGCCACAGGCGCGCGGAGTTGTGGCCGTACTCCTTGGCGTGCAGCCACAGCGAGTCGAGCACCGCGCCGAAGACGTCGTTCTGGCGCTGGTGGTAGGCGTCGTTGCCGATCCGCACCGGGCGCGCGCCCTCGTAGCCGGTGAGGTGGTCGAGGGTCTGCTCTTCGAGCACGCGTTCACCGCCGACGCCGTACATGATCTGCAGGGCGCCGTCCTCGTTGCGCCCGAGGTCGGCCACGAGCTGGATGAAGTCGTCGGCCTCCCAGTTGAGCCCCAGGGAGTTCAGCGCGCTCAGGGTGAAGGTCGCGTCGCGCATCCAGGTGAAGCGGTAGTCCCAGTTGCGCGTGCCGCCCGGCGTCTCGGGCAGCGACGTCGTGGGCGCCGCCACGAGCGCGCCGGTCGGCGCGTAGGTCAGGCCCTTCAGCGTCAGCGCGCTGCGCTCGAGATGGCCGCGCCAGCGGTGGTCGGGGAACTGCGCGTCGGCGATCCAGCCGCGCCAGAACTCCGACGTCGTCTGCAGCGCCTGGCTGGCCTGCTCGGCGGTGCGCGGCCCGTCCAGCATCCGCGACCACGAGAGCGCGACGAAGCGGGTCTCGCCCTTCTCGAGGCGGTGGCGCGCACGGACGAGGCCGCCCTCGACGCCCATGTTGAGGTCGCTCATCAGGCGCAGCGTCCGGCTGCCGTCCGTCGCGTCGAGCGCGTACGGGTCGTTCTCGACGTTGGCCCAGGTCGCGGGCACGCGGCCGTAGTCGAACATCGGCTCGCACAGCAGCTCGATCTGCGCCTGCCCGTGGATGCACTGGATGGTGCGCACCAGGACGTGGTGGGCCTCGAAGTCGGTGGGCGGGCGGGTGTGCGCCGTGGCGCTGCCCAGCGTGCGCTCGCGCCACGGGCCGATGATCAGCGCGTCGCGGACGATGAGCCAGCCCGTCGAGGTGGCCCACGTGGTCTCGAGGATCATCGTCCCCGGCTCGTAGCGCCGCCCGGCCGGCACCCCCATCGCCGCCGGGCCCAGGCGGAAGCCGCCGGCGCTGCGGTCGAGGATCGTGGCAAAGACGCTCGGCGCGTCGAAGCGCGGCGGGCACAGCCACTCGACGGTGCCGTCGGGCGCCACCAGCGCCCCGGTGTGGCAGTCGCTCAGGAACCCGTAGTCGGCGATCGGCGGGAACGGCGACGCCATCGGCGTGCGCTCGACGAACGGGGTCGTCTCCCGCTGCTCGACGGCGCCCGGGTCCATCGCGCCCATCCGGGGCGGGTGCTGGCCGCCGTTGCGGTGGGTGTCCTGCTCGGTGATCCGTACCGGCTCCATCGGCTGCGGGACAGTGAAGCACGCCGGCCAAGGAGCGCCACGAGGCGCACGACGTCGTGCGCGCTCAGCCGCCGAGCGCCGCGGCGTCCGCCAGGATCGTCAGGCGGTCGCGAGCCAGCAGCGAGGCGGGCGTCGCCCGGCCCGGCTCGTCGAGCACCCGCGCGAGCGCGCCGGCCTTCTCGGCGCCCGTCACCAGCAGCAGCAGGCCCAGCGACGCGTTGAGCATCGGCAGGGTGAGGGTGATCCGCTCGGGCGGCGGCTTGGGGGAGTCGGTGAGGCCGGCCACCGTGCCCGTGGCGTCCAGCAGCGGGTGCTCGGGGAACAGCGAGCACGTGTGGCCGTCGGGCCCCATGCCGAGCAGGGTCAGGGTCATGATCGCCGAGCCGAGCTCGTCGGCGTAGACGGTGGGGCCGGTGTCCGGGCCGCGCTCGCCCGGCATCGGATGCCACACGGCGCCGGGCGCGCGCAGCCGCGCCCGCGCCTGGCCGTGGTTGGAGTCCGGGTGGTCGGCCGGGACGCAGCGCTCGTCGCCGTACCAGAGGTCGACGCCCTCCCAGGCGAGGTCCATCGCGTCCAGCAGCTCGTACGCGCGCATCGGCGAGGACCCGCCGGCCAGGCAGATCTGCGCGCCCGGCCGCACCACCTCGGCCACGGCGCGCGCCGCGCGGGTCGCGACCTCCTCGGCGTCGGCGCAGCGGACGAGCTCCATGCCGGGAACCTAGCCCGCGGCCCCGGTGAAGACCTGCGCGGCCTGGACGGCCGGCAGGTACGTGGGGTCGCGCAGGAGCGCCTGGCGGATGCCCTCGCCGAGGATCCCGGCCTCGCCGCGCGACGCGCCGAGGATCGTCCACGCGCGCTCCTCGCCGCGGGCCAGGCGCTCGTGCGCGCGCAGGCCGCCCGGGCCCCGGTCCAGGCGCAGCGCCCGGCCGGCCGCGGACTGCAGCTCGACCCCGAACAGGCCGCGGACCTGCTGCTCGGGCGCCGGCTCCAGCCGCACCGCGACGTCCTGGCGGCGGCCGTGCGCCCGCCCCTCCAGTGTGCCGTCGCGCTCGGCGAGCTGCGACGGCTCCCATCCCAGCCGGGACGCCAGCCAGCCCGCCAGCAGCAGCGCCGCTACCTGCGAGGCCGGGTGGTGGCGGACGACGAGGCGCTCCAGCGTGGCGAGCTCGCGGCGCCGCGCGACCGGGTCGAACGCCGCCGCGAGCCGCTCGCGCCACGGGGTGGTGCGCAGCCAGGCCAGGTCGACGACGTAGGCCTCCTGGCTCAGGCGGCACGCGCGGCGCACCGCGTCGGCCGGGCTCGGCTCGTCCACGCCGTCGAGCAGCACGACCTGCACGAGGTGCAGCGCGCTGGCGACGGCCTCCGGGTGGCCGTGCGGCGACCAGAGCACCGTCGGCAGGTCGGTGATGACCAGCGGGTCGACGATCCGGTCCAGGCGCTGGAGGTGCTGCTCGCCGCAGAGCACGACCACGCTCTCGCGGGCCATCGCCGCCTCGCCGGCCCGGGGCTTCTCCGGCACCGTCACCGTGGCCGTCACGTCGAGGTCGCGGCGCCCGGGCTCCACCGCGCACATGACCGTGCGCGAGGGGTGGTAGCGCCCGACGCGCGCCAGCCGGTTGGCGATCTCGCCGCTCCAGGCCCGGTCCACCACGCACACGAGGTTCAGCACCCGCCCCGGGACGTAGGACGCGTCCGCGGCGTGCAGCTCGCCGAGCATCCGGCGCAGCGCCGCCTCGGCATCGGCGGGCGTCGTGTCCTGCGCGCTCCAGACGAGGTCGGCGGAGCTGCTCATCGGGCGATCAGATCTGCCGCCAGGCGTCGCCGTCGCGCAGCAGCAGCGCGGCCTCCTCGGGACCCTGGCTGCCGGCCTCGTAGCGCGGCAGCGGCGTGGGGTCCCGGGACCAGCGCCGCACGACCGGGTCGCAGATCCGCCACTGCGCCTCGACCTCGTCGTTGCGCGTGAACAGCGTCGCGTCGCCGCGCATCGCGTCGAGGATCAGCCGCTCGTAGGCCTCCGGCGACTGCGACAGGAACGACGTGCCGTAGAGGAACTCCATGTTCACCGGCCGGATGCGCATGCCGGAGCTCGCCCCGCCCACCCCGGGGATCTTCGCGTTGAGCTTGAGCGTCACGCCCTCGTTGGGCTGCACCGTGAGCACGAGCTGGTTGGGCTGGACACCGACCGAGCCGCCCTGGCGGAAGGCCAGATGGGGCACCGGGCGCAGCGCCACGGCGATCTCGGTGACCTTGCGCGCCAGCCGCTTGCCCGTGCGCAGGTAGATCGGCACGCCCGACCAGCGCCAGTTCTGCACGGTGAGGCGCAGCGCGGCGTAGGTCTCGGTGGTCGAGGTCGACGGGACGCCGTCCTCCTCGTGGTACCCGGGCGCCGGGTCGCCCCCGACCGACCCGGCGGCGTACTGCGCGCGCACGGTGTCCTGGGGGCCGGGCGGAGCGATCGCCCGCAGGACCTTGACCTTCTCGTCGCGCACCGCGTCGGCGCTGAAGTCCGTGGGCGGCTCCATGCACAGCAGGCACAGCAGCTGCAGCATGTGGTTCTGGACGAGGTCGCGCAGCGCCCCGGCGCTGTCGTAGTAGCCCGCGCGCGACCCGATGCCGAGGTCCTCGGCCGCGGTGATCTGCACGTGGTCGACGTAGTTGCGGTTCCACAGCGGCTCGAAGAGGCCGTTGGCGAAGCGGAACGCGAGGACGTTCTGGACGGTCTCCTTGCCGAGGTAGTGGTCGATGCGGAAGACCTGGCGCTCCGCGAAGACCGACAGCACGCGGCCGTTGAGCTCCTGCGCCTCGGCCAGCGTCGTGCCGAACGGCTTCTCGATGACCAGGCGGACCTCGGCGTCGCCGTGGCCGGCGAGCCCCTGGTCGCCGAGCCGCTCGACGATCACCGGGAAGAACGACGGCGCGGTGGAGAGGTAGAAGCAGCGGTTCAGCGGCTGGCCCGCCTGCGCGTCGAAGCCGTCCAGGCAGTGCGCCAGGCGGCCGTACGCCTCGGCGTCGTCGAAGGCCCCGGAGACGTAGCGCACGTGCGACAGCAGCCCGCGCAGGACGTCCTCATCGGGCTCGCGGCGGCTGAACGCGCGGATCGACTCCGCCGCGCGGTGGGCGTAGTCGGCGTCGCTCATCTGCGAGCGCGACACCCCGACGAGCTCGAAGCGCTCGGGCAGCGCGCCGTCGGCGGCGAGGTTGTAGAGCGCCGGCAGCAGCTTGCGGCGGGCCAGGTCGCCGGTCGCTCCGAAGATGACGAGCGTGGTGGGGTGGACCGGGAGGCGCTCCAAGCCCTCGACGAGCGGGTTGGCCTCCAGGGTCGTCATCCCGCCCGCTTCTTGACGGCGTGGCCGCCGAACTGGTTGCGCAGCGCCGCGTTGACCTTGGCGGCGAACGCGTTCTGGGCGCGCGAGGAGAACCGCTCGAACAACGACGTCGTGATCACCGGCGTGGGGATGCGCTTGTCGATCGACTCCTCCACGGTCCAGCGGCCCTCGCCGGAGTCCTCGACGTACGGTTCGAGCGCGGCGAGGTCGTTGCCCTCCTCGTCGAAGGCCTTGGCGGCCAGCTCGCACAGCCACGAGCGCACGACGGACCCGCGCATCCACAGGTGCGCGATCTGCGCGTTGTCGAGCTCGAAGTCGGAGGCGTCGAAGAGGCTGAAGCCCTCGGCGTAGGCCTGCATCAGCCCGTACTCGACGCCGTTGTGGACCATCTTCACGTAGTGGCCGGCCCCCGTGTCGCCCATGTGGCCCCAGCCCGGACCGTGCACCGGGTCGGGCGCGGGCGCCAGCACGTCGAGGAACGGCGCGAGGCGCTTGACGGCCGCCTTGGGCCCGCCGACCATCATGCAGTAGCCGACGTCCAGGCCCCAGACGCCGCCGGAGGTGCCGACGTCGACGTAGTGGATGCCCTGGGCCTTGAGCGCCTTGGCGCGCTCGCGGTCCTCGGTCCACCTGGAGTTGCCGCCGTCGACGATCGTGTCGCCGCGCTCGAGCAGGCCGGCGAGCTGGTCGACGGCCTTCTGCGTGACGTCCCCGGCGGGGACCATGAGCCACACGATCCGGGGCGCGTCCAGCTTGCCGACCAGGTCCTTCAGCGACGTCGCCGGCCGCGCGCCGTGCTCCTTGGCCCGCGCGCGGGCCGCCTTGTCGGGATCGAAGGCGACCACGTCGTGCTCGGAGTCGCGCTTGATCCGGGCGACCATGTTGCCGCCCATCCGGCCGAGGCCGACGAACCCGATCTGGGCCACGCTCAGACCCCGCGCGCGAGGTCGCGGATCGCCTGGGCCACGTCGCCGCGGACCACCACGCGCTCGGCCGGCAGCCCGCGGTCGCGCAGCGTCTGCAGGTCGCCGTCGGCCTGCGCGCGCAGCAGCTGGGCGAAGCCGTAGGCGGCACCCGGGACCGGGAGGTCGCCGCCGTCGTCGCGCACGAGCTGCAGGAAGCGCCCGGTGGGCGGGCCGCCCTTGTGCAGCTGCCCGGTGGAGTGCAGGTAGCGCGGCCCGTAGCCGAACGTGGTCGTCATCCGCGTGCGATCGCGGATCGCGGCGCGCAGCTCGGCCACCGCCGCGTCGGTCGCCTCGTCAGGCGGCAGGTAGCCGAGGATCGCCAGGTACGACGGCGGCGCCGTGCCGGCCAGCAGCGCGTCGAGCGTCCCCTCCTCGATCGGCGGCGCGCCCTCCTCGAGCACGCGCTTCGTCGCGTCCTTGGCGCTCTGGACGTCGGGCTGGTCGAACGGGTTGACGCCCAGGACCCAGCCGGCCACGGCGGTGGCGAACTCCGCGACGTACATGACGCGGCCGAGGTCGGCGGGCCCGCGCGTGTCCAGCGTCAGGACCGGGTGGCCCGCCCGGGCGAGTGCCTGCAGCGCCTCGTCGTGGCCCGAGCCGTCCTCGTCGACGCGCAGGTGGACGAAGACCCGGTCCTCGCCGTAGGCCTCCGGCGCGCCGAGGGGCTCGTCGGCCACCGGCAGGATGCCCTTGCCCTGCTTGCCCAGCGACTCCGCGACGAGCTGCTCGATCCACAGCCCGAAGGAGCCGAGAGGCTCGTCGACGACGAAGGTGAGCTTGTCGCGGCCGTGCCTGGCGAGCTCCCCGAGGGCCAGGCCGAGCCACAGCCCGCTGTTGGAGCGGCTGGAGTCGAACGCCGAGCAGTTCTGCTCGGCCACGCCGGCGCTCTCGAGCACCGCGCGCACGTCGCAGCCCGCCAGCGCGGCCGGGACGATGCCGAAGTAGCTCAGGGCGCTGTAGCGCCCGCCGATCTCCGGATCGTTGCGGAACACCCGCCGGAACCCTCGCTCGCGGCCCAGCGCCTCCAGCGAGGTCCCCGGGTCGGTGATCGCCACGAAGCGCGAGCCGTCGCCGCCGGTCGCCTCCCAGAAGTGGTGGAAGGCGCTCATCGTCTCGATCGTCCCGCCCGACTTCGACGAGACGACGTACAGCGCGTCGTCGTGCGGGGCGCGGCGGACGGCCTCGGGGTCGGTCGTGTCGAGCACGTGCAGCGCGACGCCGAACGAGCGGCGGAACACCTCGGGCGCCAGCGACGACCCGCCCATGCCCAGCAGCACGACGTGGGCGAACCCGGCGCGGGTCTCCTCCGCCCATTGCGCGAGCTCGCCGGCCTCCTCGCGCAGGCTCTCGGCGATGGTCAGCCAGCCCAGGCGGTCGGCGGTCTCCGGCGCGCCTGCGGGTCCCCAGAGGGTGTCGTCGCGGCGCCAGACGCGTTGCGCCACCTGCTCCTGCGCTGCGCGTTGGACGGTGGCCGCGACGGCGCCCTCCAGCTCGTCGGGGATCGATGCCACGATGGCTTCAGGGCGGCCTGTCACGATCGCCTCGCGCTTGGCCTCGATCCCTGCCAGGAGCGCCTCCATCGGCGTGACGAACGCGTCGACCCCGTCGGACAGGAGCTTCTCGGTGACGTCGTGCAGGTCGATGCCGGCGTCGGCCAGCGCGCGCAGGTCGTCCGTCGGGTCGATGGTGCACGTCGGCTCGTCGAACTCGCCGTGGTCGGCGGCCGCCAGCAGCGTCGGCATCGGCATCGTGTTGACGGTCTCGGGGCCGGCGAGCCCCTCCACGTAGAGCACGTCGGAGTACGCGGGGTTCTTCGTGCCCGTCGAAGCCCACAGCGGGCGCTGCACCGGGCAGCCGGCCTCCCGCAGCGCCGCGAAGCGCTCGCCCTCGAAGATCCGGCGGTAGGCCTGGTAGGCGGCACGGGCGTTGGCCAGACCGGCGCGACCCGCCAGGTCGGTGCGGCCCAGGGCCTCCAGGCGCTTGTCGACCTCGCTGTCGACGCGCGAGACGAAGAACGACGCCACCGAGTGCACGTCCAGCGACCGGCCCTCGGCCAGCCGGCGCTCCATCGCCCGCACGTAGGCGTCCATGACGGCCTCGTAGCGATCGACGCCGAACAGCAGCGTGACGTTGACGTTGATGCCGTCGTACAGCGCCTGCTCGACCGCCGGCAGCCCCTCCGAGGTGCCGGGGATCTTGATCATCACGTTCGGGCGCCCCAGCCGCTGCCAGTACTCGCGGGCCTCGGCGATGGTCTTGTCGGTGTCGAAGGCCAGGTCGGGGTCGACCTCCAGCGAGACGTAGCCGTCGTGGCCGCCGGTCTCGTCCCACACGGGCCGCAGCACATCCGCGGCCTCGCCCACGTCCTGCAGCGCGATGGCCTGGTAGACCTCGCGCGTGGTGCGGCCCTCGGCCGCCAGGCGCTCGAGCTGCTCGTCGTAGTCGGGCGACCCGAGGATCGCCTTCTCGAAGATCGCCGGGTTGGACGTCACGCCACGCAGGCTGTCCTCGCGCACCAGCCGCTCCAGCTCGCCGCTGGAGATCAGCGACCGGCGGATCTGGTCCAGCCAGACGGCCGTGCCCAGGGCGGTGAGCCGCGCCAGGCGCTCGTTGACGGTGGGGGTGGTGCTCATGGGGTCATGGCCTCCTGTCCGGCCAGCAGGGCCGCGCCGCGGACGCCGGCGCTCGGGCCCCAGCGGGCCAGGCGGATCTGGGTTCTGGTCCCGACGCCGGGCAGCACGAAGCGCTGCGCCGCCGCGCGGGCGGGTTCCAGGAGCAGGTCGCCGGCGGCGGAGACGCCTCCGCCGACCACGACCTGCTCCGGGTCGAAGATGTTGATCGCGTTGGCGATGGCGACGCCGAGCCGCTCGCCGAGGATGCGCAGGGCGTCGATCGCCCGGGCGTCGCCCTCGCGGGCGGCAGCCACGAGCGGGGGCCCGGGCTCGAGCCCGCGCTCGCGCGCGAGCAGGTCGAGCGAGCGCCCCGCCGCCCACGACTCGATCGCGGCCGGGTGCGGCGGGCGCGGCGCGGCGGGCGGCGCGCCGGCAACCAGGTCGGCGGCCACGAGGACGTGCCCCATCTCCGCCGCCGCGCCGGTCGCGCCGCGGTAGATGCGCCCGCCCAGCACGATCCCGCCGCCGACGCCGGTGCCCACCGTGAAGAGCACGAGCGACTGCGCCAGCGGCCGCAGGTCGTCGTCGTAGGCCTCGCACAGCGCCGCCACGGTGGCGTCGTTGTCGACGAAGACCGGGACGCCGAGGCGCTCGCCCAGGATCCGGCGCAGCGGCAGGTCCTGCAGGGGGACGTTGACCGAGCTGCGGGCGGTACCGGTGGCGAAGTCCACGACGCTCGGCACCCCCACGCCCACTGCCGCGGCCGGCAGCTGCGCGCCGACGAGCTCGACGAGCTGGTCGACGAGGCCGTCCTCGCTCGTCAGGACGGTGGGACGGACGACCGGCTCGTGGAGCGTCGCGCCCTCGATCGTGGCGACGGACACCTTGGTGCCGCCGACGTCCACGCCGATGAGCCGCTGCGTCATCACCCGCTCCCTATCCTCTCGCGCCGGCGCTGTCACGTGCGGCCTGCCGTACCCGCGCCTCGCGCGGACCACCGCCGCGGTGTCGCGTGTGCGCCGGACCCCGGCGGCCCGCTAGCGTCGGCCGCCGTGCCCGACGAGCAGCCGCCGTTCGAGGGGATCGCCGACGCCGACCGCCACCTGGGCCGCCCGGTGCCGCTGCCGGCCGTCGCCCTGCCCCTGGCCCGGTGGGTCGACGTCGCGCCGGCCGGGCCGGACGGCGTGGAGGTCGTCTGGAACCTCGACGACACGCGGCCGGGGACGCCGGCACGCCTCGTGCTCCACGTCGCGGGCGCGCCGCCGCCGGCCCAGGCGCTGGCCGACGAGGCGCCTGCGCAGGCGGTGGACGTGGGCGGGGCGCCCGGGGTGCTGCGCAGCGCCCCGCTCGCGCAGGCCCAACCGTCGCTGCGCCCCGTGCACGAGCTGACCTGGTCAGCCGGGGGGCTGCATCTGCGCCTCACCGCGCAAGGACCGTGGCAGCTGCACGACCTGCTGCGCATCGCGACGTCGATCTGCGGTTAGGGTCGCGCCATGGACACGTCCCGTCTCGGCCGCCGCGAGCTCGTCGGCCTCCTCGGCGGCCTGCTGCTCATCCTCGGGGTCTTCGTCAAGGCCTACGAGGCGCGGCCCGAGAATCCCAACGCGAACATCGACGGCCTCAAGGGCGTGCAGGCGATCTGGGACGTGCACCCGCTGCTGCGCTGGCTGCTGCTCGCCGCCGCGATCGCGCCGTTCATCCTGGCCTACATCATCGCCGCCAACCGCGAGCTCTCCTGGGCGCGCGGCGAGATGAGCGCCGTCGTGGCCGTCGCGGCCTTCGGCCTGGTCTTCTACAACGGCATCATCGACCGGCCGGGGCAGCCCGCGGGCGAGATCGAGCTGGAGATCGGGTGGTACCTCGCGCTGGCCGGCACGATCATCATGTTCGTGACGGCCGCGCTGCGCTCGACCGAGAGCGAGCGCCCGCGCAAGCCGCCGGGCACCATCTAGCAGCCGTCACGCCGGCGCGCCGCGGCGTAGGGTCCGCGCCGATGTCCGCCACCAGCACCAAGCCCGACCGCAACCTCGCCCTGGAGCTCGTCCGCACGACGGAGGCCGCCGCGCTGGCGGCCGCCCGCCTCGTGGGCAAGGGCGACAAGATCGCCGCCGACCAGGCCGCCGTCGACGGCATGCACGCCGTCCTGGGCAGCGTGTCGATGGACGGCATCGTGGTCATCGGCGAGGGCGAGAAGGACGAGGCGCCGATGCTGGCCAACGGCGAGCGCATCGGCGACGGCACGCCGCCGGAGTGTGACATCGCGGTCGACCCGCTGGAGGGCACCACGCTGACGGCCAAGGGCATGCCCAACGCCCTGTCGGTCATCGCGCTCTCGCCGCGCGGGACGATGTTCGACCCCGGCCCGTGCGTGTACATGGAGAAGATGGCGGCCGCAGAGGATCTGGCCGACCTGCTGGACCTCGACCGCCCGATCGGCGACACCATCGGGCTGATGGCCGAGCGCCGGGGGTGCGAGCCGGGCGACCTCATGGTCATCGTGCTCGACCGGCCCCGCCACCAGGAGGGCATCACCGCGATCCGCGACGCGGGCGCGCGCGTGCGGCTGATCTCCGACGGCGACGTCAGCGCCGTCCTCGTCGCCGTCATCGAGAACCGGCCGGTCGACCTGCTGTGGGGCGTCGGCGGCACGCCGGAGGGCGTCATCAGCGCGGCCGCCGTCAAGTGCATCGGCGGCGGGCTGGTGGGCCGCATGTGGCCGCGCGACGACGACGAGCGCCGGCGGGCGCTGGAGGCCGGCTACGACCTCGAGCGCCAGCTCACCCAGGACGACCTGGTCAAGGGCGACGACTGCTTCTTCTCCGCCACCGGGGTCACTGACGGCGACCTCCTGCACGGCGTGCGCTACCGCGGCAACACGGCGATCACCGAGTCGCTGGTCATGCGCTCGCGCTCGGGGACCGTGCGGCGCATCGAGGCCCGCCACAACCGCGCCAAGCTGCGCGCTGTAACCGGCCAGCGCTACGGCTGAGCCTGGCTCCACCGATGCTCGTGGCGCGAGCGACTCGGTGGATCAAGGCTGAGCCGGCTGGCGCTCGCGCTGCGGGTCGGGCGTGTCCTGCGGCGCGGGCACCGCGAAGCGCCCGATCGGCGACTCGTCGAGCTCGCGCTTGACGAGCTGGCGCAGGAAGAAGTGGCAGGCGATCACGTGGATGCGCGACTGGGTGTTGACGTACACCCAGCGGCTGATCGTCGACGCGATCGCGGGGTAGAAGTTCGCGACCTCCACCTCGACGTGCAGGCGCGACTTGTCCCAGTCGGGGTAGTCGAAGCGGCTGACGTCGATCTCGAGGTACCCGTCCCCGCTGCGCCCCTTGGGCGCCACGAGCAGGCCCTTCTTGATGCGCCAGCGCACCACGCCGCGGCGCTCCTCCATCTCGTACTCCGGCGCGTTGAACGTCAGCAGCCGCAGCCGCGGGTGCAGCAGCACCACGTAGCGCTCGCCCTCGGTGTAGACCACGCGGACCAGGCCGAGCGTGAAGCGCGACAGCGACAGCCAGTAGGTCCGCGCGAGCCGCTCCAGGTTGCGCGGCGACCACAGCTCGTCGAGCGCCGCGCGCGGGACGATGATGTCGGCGCCCTGCACGGAGCGCACCACGCCACCGGCGTCCATGGCGGTCTCGTCGGTCGGCGTGTGCAGGATCGCGCCTTCGATGACGCGGGTGCCGGCGAGCAGGCGGCGGATCCCGGCGACGAGCGCGGCGAGCGCGGCGACGGCGGCGGCGACGGCGACGGCTGCGGCGGGCATCGCCGCGCGAGCCTACCCGTCGAGGGCCCGCCGCACGGCCTCGTCGAAGCCCAGCGGCGCGTCGTTGATGCCGGCGGGCGGCGCCTGCCGGACGAGCATCTCGGCGCTCAGGCCCTCGACCAGCGGACGGGCGAGCCCCGCGTCGACCGGCGTGACGAGGCCGACCCAGTACGACGACAGGCGCGGGCTGAGGACGGGCACCCGGACGATCACCGGCTCGCGGCGCCCGGCCAGCCGCGCGTAGCGGCGCAGCATGTCGCGGTAGGTCAGCACGTCAGCACCGCCGAGCTGCACCTCCTCGGGCACCTGCGGGGCGGTCGCCAGGGCGGCGAGCGCCTTGCGGACGTCGGCGATGGCGACGGGCTGCGTGCGCGTGTCGATCCAGCGCGGGCAGACCATGGCGGGCAGGCGGTCGACGAGGCTGCGCAGCATCTGAAACGACGCGCTGCCGTCGCCGACGACCATCGCGGCGCGCACGTGGACCAGCTCGGGCACGAGCTCGCGCAGGACCTCGGCGACCTCGTTGCGCGAGCGCAGGTGCTCCGAGCGCCCGCCCGCGTCGTCCTCCAGCCCGCCGAGGTAGATCGTGCGCGCCACGCCGGCGTCGCGCACGGCGCGGCCGAACGTCGCGGCTGCGTCGCGGTCGCGGCGGGCGAAGTCGCCGCCGCTGCCGTTGCCCATGGAGTGCACGAGGTAGTACGCGACGTCGGCGCCGGCGAGGGCGCCGGCCAGGCCGTCGCCGCTGACGACGTCGCCCTGGACGAGCTCGGCGCCGTCCGGCAGGCCGCGGGCCCGGGAGGGGTCGCGCACGAGGCAGCGAACACGGTGCCCGGCGGCCAGCAGGTCCGGGAGCAGGCGGCCCCCGACGTAGCCGGTGGCGCCGGTGAGGAGGATGGTGCGCTGGTGGTCCACGATGCAGGTACGTGCCCGGCTGCGCCCAGCGATGACCCCGTGAGCGATCAGGCCCGTAGAGGACTCCGATGACCGACAGCCTGACGATCTCCGAGCTGGCCACCCGCACGGGCGTCGCGGCCGGGACGCTGCGCATGTGGGAGCAGCGCCACGGGTTCCCGGAGCCGTCGCGCACCGGCTCGGGCCAGCGCCGCTACGCCGAGGAGGACGTCGAGCTGGTGCGGCGTGTGCTGGCCCATCGCGAGCGCGGGCTGTCGCTGCCCGCCGCCATCGCGCTGGAGAGCGAGAAGCCGGTCGCCGCCTCCGATCACCCGTCGCTGTACGCCGCGCTGGCCAACGGCCCGGGCGCGACCCGTCCGCAGGTCCTGCGCAAGCGCAGCCTCGTGGCGCTCTCGCGGGCGATCGAGCACGAGTGCCTGGCCCACGCCGCGGCGCCGGTCCTCTTCGGCGCCTTCCAGCGCGAGCGCTTCTTCGATCCTGTCCGGCCGCGCTACGAGCGGCTGGCGTCGCACGCCGACGCGGCGGTCGTGTTCGCCGACTTCCCACGGCTGCGCCGCCCCGAGCGCGGGCCGGTCGAGGTCCCGATCTCGCCCGACGAGGTCCTGGGCAACGAGTGGGCCGTCGTCTGCGACGCCCCGGGCTACGCAGCGTGCCTGCTGGGCTGGGAGCAGCCCGAGCGCGACGGCGGCCGGCGGTTCGAGGCGCTGATGACGACCGACCCCCGCGCGACGCGCCGGGCGGCCCACGTCGCGGCGTCGCTGGCCGGCCGCGCCGACCCGGCGCTGGGGGAGGAGCTCGAGGCGCTGCTGGCCGACCGGCCGCTGGCGCTCGACGATCCGGCGCCGGCGCTCACCTCGCTGATGAACCGGATGGTCGCCTACCTCGAGGCGTCCTAGAGCGGCAGGACGTCGACCGCGCTGCCCGCCTCCAAGGCGCCGTTGCCGCGCGGGACGACCGCGAGGCCCTCGGCTCCCAGCAGCGACGTCATGACGTGCGAGCCCTGCGGACCGGTGGGGCGGACGCGGCCGTCGTCGTCGAAGCGCACGCGGACGCACTCGTCGCGGGCCTCGTGGCGCGCGATCGCCTCGGCCAGCGGGGCGCGGCGGGCCCGCGGCAGCGGGTCGGCGCCCTGCAGCGCCCGCAGCGCCGGGCGGGCGAACAGCACGAAGGTGACGAGGCTGGACACCGGGTTGCCCGGCAGGCCGAGCACCAGGGTCCCGCCGGGCGCGACGCCGAACCACGTCGGCTTGCCCGGCCGCAGGGCGACGCGCCAGAAGCGCTCGGCCACCCCGCGCTCCTCGAGCGCGGGCTTGACGTGGTCGTGCGGGCCGACGCTCACGCCGCCCGACAGCAGCAGGAGATCCGCCGCGTCCAGGGCGCCGGCGATCGCGTCCTGGGTGGCGGCGCGGTCGTCGGCCACGCGCGCGACGAGGACGAGCTCCGCGCCCTCGGCCCGCGCCAGCGCGGCGAGCGCCGTGGTGTTGGAGTCGTGGATCTGGCCGGGCCCGAGCGGCTGCCCGGGCGCGACGAGCTCGTCACCGGTCCCCAGGACGGCCACGCGCGGCCGGCGCGCGACGAGCAGCCGCGCGGCGCCGGCGTTGGCGGCGACCCCGAGCTCGGCCGGCCCCAGGCGGGTGCCGGCCGGCAGCACGAGCGCGCCGGCGGCGACGTCCTCGCCGGCGCGGCGGA
>DASPKC010000053.1:0-9399 GCA_035628295.1 Baekduia sp. | reverse complement strand
GGCGCGGCGCGCGCCGCGCCGGGACCGCCGGCGCCACCGCCAAGGTCATCCTCGGCCTGCAGGCCGCGGGCGCCAACGGCCGCTGCGGGGCGGGCGTCGACCTGCTCGCGCGGCTCAACCGCTTCCGGCGCGGGGGGCGCTACGGGCGCACCGCGTTCGACCAGGCGCTGGCGGTCCTCGCCCTGCGCTCCATCGGCCACCGGGTGCCGTCCGCGGCCCGGCGCGTCCTGCTGCGCAGCCGCGGCCGGGGCGGGTGGTCGTTCACGCTGAGCGGCGCGCGCCGCGACGACGTCGGCTCGACGGGCCTCGTGCTGCAGGCGCTGCGCGCCTCCGGCGTCTCGCGCCGCCACGGCACGCTGCGCGCGGGGCTGCGCTGGCTGCGCGCCCAGCGCGCCGCCGGCGGCGGCTTCGGCCAGGAGCGCCGCGACCGCAACGAGGCCAACCCGACCGCGATCGCTCTGCTGGCCCAGCGCGCGATGGGCGTCCGCGACACCCGGGCGGTGCGGGCGCTGCGGGCCCTGCAGCGCTCGGGCGGCGCGTTCCAGTTCACCGCGACCGACGCGGGCTCGCGGGTGCTGGCCACGATCGACGCCGTCCTGGCGCTGTCGGGCCGCAGCCAGCCCGTCAACGCGCGGCGCTCCCCCGCGCGGGGCTGCTGAGGCCCCCGAACGGGTCTCGAACACCATGTATTCCCGACGATCGCGGTAGGTTTCCGCCCCGCACATGCGGATCGGTGTCCCGAAGGAGACCGCCCCCGGCGAGACGCGCGTCGCGCTCGTCCCCGAGGTGGTCAAGAAACTGGTCGGCAAGGGCCACGAGGTCGTCGTGGAGCCTGGGGCGGGCGCGCAGGCGCTCATCCCCGACCGGCTCTTCGAGGAGGCCGGTGCCTCCATCGGCGAGCCGTGGGCGGCCGACCTCGTGGCGAAGGTGGCGCCGCCGACCGCCGAGGAGGTGGGCAAGCTCGGCCAGGGCACGGTCCTGGTGGGCTTCCTGGCGCCGCTGTCCAGCGCCGAGGGCGTGCGGGCGCTGCGCGACGCGGGCGTCACGGCGTTCGCCATGGAGGCGGTCCCGCGGATCTCGCGCGCGCAGTCGATGGACGCGCTGAGCTCGCAGGCCAACGTCGCGGGCTACAAGGCCGCGCTGCTGGGCGCGCAGTACGCGACGCGCTTCTATCCGATGCTGATGACCGCGGCGGGCACCATTCCGCCGGCGAAGGTCCTCGTCCTGGGCGTCGGCGTCGCGGGCCTGCAGGCGCTGGCCACCGCCCGCCGCCTGGGCGCGCGCACCACCGGCTACGACGTGCGGCCGGAGGTCGCCGAGCAGGTGCAGTCGCTCGGCGCCGACTGGCTGGACCTCGGGATCGAGGCGGCCGGCGAGGGCGGCTACGCCCGCGAGCTCACCGACGAGGAGCGCGCGCAGCAGCAGCAGGCGCTCACCGACGCCATCAAGGGCTTCGACGTCGTCATCACGACGGCGCTGGTGCCGGGACGCCCCGCGCCGAAGCTCGTCACCGCCGAGGCCGTCCAGGGCATGAAGCCGGGCTCCGTCGTCGTCGACCTCGCGGGGGAGACGGGCGGCAACTGCGAGCTCACCACGCCGGGCGAGGTCACCGTCGAGCACGACGTGCGGATCGTCTCGCACCTCAACCTGCCGGCGACGATGCCGGAGCACGCCAGCCAGCTGTACGCCCGCAACATCCAGGCGCTGCTGGACACCCTGACGTCGGACGAGGGCGCCCTGCACCTCGACTTCGAGGACGAGATCATCGCCGGCGCGTGCGTCACGCGCGAGGGCGAGATCCTCCACGAGGGCGCCAAGCGGACCGTGGAGGCCGCCGCATGACCACCCTGACCACCCTGCTCGCGTCGACGGCCGAGAGCCCGCAGGCCTCGAACCTCGTCACGAACCTGGCGATCCTCGTGCTCTCGGGCTTCGTCGGCTATGCCGTCATCTCGAAGGTGCCGAACACGCTGCACACGCCGCTGATGTCGGGGACGAACGCCATCCACGGCATCGTCGTCCTGGGCGGCCTGCTGCTGCTGGCCACCGGCGAGGACCTCGGAACCGGCACGACCGTGATCCTGTTCGTGGCGCTGCTGTTCGGCGTGATCAACGTCATCGGCGGCTTCGTCGTGACCGACCGGATGCTGGAGATGTTCAAGCAGAAGCCCAAGGAGCAGATCGAGGCGGGGAGCGAGCAGTGAGCACCCCGATCGCGTCGTTCCTGACCGACGCCAACTTCAAGTCGGTCCTCTACATCATCTCCTTCGGGCTGTTCATCTACGGCCTGTCGGGCCTGACGGGCCCGAAGACGGCGGTGCGCGGTAACCGCATCGCGGCGGTCGGCATGGCGGTGGCGGTGATCGCGACGCTGCTGGTCGACGACTTCAACAACGCCGCGCTGATCGTCATCGGCTGCGTGGTGGGCACCGCCATCGGCGTCCCGGCGGCGCGCAACGTGAAGATGACGCAGATGCCGCAGATGGTCGCGCTGTTCAACGGCGTGGGCGGCGGCGCGGTGGCGCTGATCGCGTGGGCGGAGTTCCGCGAGACCGACGGGTTTGCGTTCGAGCCGACCTACATCGCGATCTTCAGCGTGTTCTCGGCGATCGTCGGGTCGATCTCGTTCTGGGGCTCGAACGTCGCGTTCGCGAAGCTGCAGGAGCTCATCCACGGCCGGCCGATCACCCTCGGCGCGCTGCAGCTGCCGGCGCAGATCCTGATGCTCGGCGCGGCGATTGCCGCGGGCGTGGCGATCTGCGCCGACCCGCAGGAGGAGATCGTCATGGTCGGCCTGCTGGTGGCCGCGGCGATCTTCGGGCTGCTGCTGGTGCTGCCGATCGGCGGCGCGGACATGCCCGTCGTCATCTCGCTGCTCAACGCGTTCACCGGCCTGGCCGCTGCGGCGGCCGGCGTATCGCTGGACAACCAGGCGCTGATCGTGGCGGGCATGATCGTCGGCGCGTCGGGCACGATCCTCACGCAGCAGATGGCGGTGGCCATGAACCGCACGATCACGTCGGTGATCGCGGGCGGCTTCGGCGGCGAGGTCACCGCCGCGGTCGGCGCGGGCGACGGCGAGCAGGGCACGGTGCGCTCGACCAGCGCGGCGGACGTGGCGATCCAGATGGCCTACGCCTCGCAGGTCGTCGTCGTGCCGGGCTACGGCATGGCGGTTTCCCAGGCCCAGCACGCGGTCCGCGAGATGGCCAAGCTGCTGGAGTCCAAGGGCGTGACGGTCAAGTACGCGATCCATCCGGTCGCGGGGCGCATGCCGGGGCACATGAACGTGCTGCTGGCCGAGGCCGACGTGCCCTACGACCAGCTCAAGGAGATGGACGACATCAACGGCGAGTTCAGCCGCACCGACGTCTCGCTGGTCATCGGCGCCAACGATGTCACCAACCCCGACGCGCGCACCAAGCCCGAGTCGCCGATCTACGGCATGCCGATCCTCAACGTCGACGAGTCCTCCTCGATCATCGTGCTCAAGCGTTCGATGAGCTCGGGGTACGCCGGCATCGACAACCCGCTGTTCTTCAACCCGAAGACCTCGATGCTCTTCGGCGACGCCAAGGGCTCGGTCGAGTCGGTCACCGAGGAGCTGAAGGCCCTGTAGGACCGGGAGGTGGCCGCGGACGGCGCGGTCACCTCCCGGGCCCGGTGTCAGACGGCGACCGGCGCGGGCGCCGTCTCGCCTTCGCGGGCGGCGCGGGCGTGCTCGCGCGCGTCCTGCGAGGAGATCATCACCGCGGCCAGCACGGCGGCCAGGACCGCGAACCCCGCCCCGACCAGGAAGGCGTCGGCGAAGCCCTCCGTCAGCGCCACGGCGCGGTCGCGCACCCCGCTCTCGAAGGCGCCCTCGGTGCTCGAGGTCGAGATGGTGGCGAGCACCGCCAGCCCGAGCGCGCCCCCGACCTGCTGGGACGTGTTGATGAGCCCCGACGCCAGACCGGCCTCGTCGGGGCGTGTCCCGGTCATTGCGGCGATCGTGACCGGGACGAACGAGAACCCCAGTCCGGCGCCCGCGATCATCGACGGGAAGAGGACGTCGCCGACGTACGAGCCGCCCGGCGCGGAGACCTGGGCGAACCAGAACAGGCCGGCGGCCACCAGCAGGCAACCGGAGATGAGCGTCGCCTTGAACCCGATGCGCGTCACCAGCTGGGAGGCGATGCCCGCGCAGACGATGATGGTCAGCGCCAGCGGGAGGTAGGCCAGGCCCGCCTCGAGCGCGTCGTAGCCCAGCACCTGCTGCAGGTACAGGGTGATGAAGAAGAACATCGAGAAGAGCCCGGCGCCGATCAGCACGGCGTTGAGGTTGGCGGCGCGCAGGGTGCGCAGCCGGAAGATCGAGAACGGGACGAGCGGGTCCGCCGTGCGTCGCTCGACGACGACGAAGGCCGCGAGCAGCGCCGCGGCGACCCCCAGCAGGCCGAGGGTCTGCGTCGAGCCCCAGCCGGCGTCGGTGGCGTCGACCAGCGCGTAGACCAGGATCGCCAGGCCGGCCGTCACTGTGGCCGCGCCGGCCACGTCGTGGCTGCCGCCGCCGGCGCGCCGCGGGCTCTCGGCCAGCAGGCGCGGGGCCGCCACCACGATGAGGGCGGCGATCGGGACGTTGACGAACAGCACCCACTCCCAGCCCAGCCCGTCGGTCAGCACGCCGCCCAGCAGCACGCCCGCCGCACCGCCCGATCCGGCGACCGCGCCCCAGACGCCGAGCGCGCGGTTGCGCTCCGCGCCCTCGGCGAACGTCGTGGTGACCATCGAGAGGGCGGCCGGGGAGATGATGGCGGCGCCGAGGCCCTGCACGGCACGGGCGGCGATGAGCTGCCCGGGGCTCGTGGCCAGGCCGCCGGCCAGCGACGCGAGGCCGAAGAGCACCATGCCCCAGCCGAACACGCGCCGGGCGCCCAGCAGGTCGGCCAGCCGGCCGCCGAGCAGCAGGAAGCCGCCGAAGACCAGGGCGTAGGCGTTGACGACCCAGGACAGGTCCTCCTGGGCGACGTCGAGCGCCGTGCCGATCGACGGCAGCGCCACGTTGACGATCGATGCGTCGAGGACGACGACGAACTGCGTCATGGCCAGCAGCGCCAGGGCGAGGCCCTTCGAGCGCGGGGCGTCTGGGGCAGACAACATGAACCTCCGTTCCGCTTGCGCCGAGAACATAGGAACCGCCGTTCCGTTTGTCAAGCGGCGGCGCTACAGTCGCCGTGATGAGCGCGACGGTCGGATCCGGCGAGCGCCCGCTGCGGGCCGACGCCCGGCGCAACCGCGAGCGCATCGTGGCGGCCGCCAGCGCGGTCTTCGCCCAGCACGGCTCGGTGGCCCAGATCGACGAGATCGCCGCCCGCGCGGAGGTGGGCGTCGGGACCGTCTACCGCCACTTCCCGACGAAGGACGCGCTCATGGGCGAGCTCGTGCGCCAGAAGTTCGAGCGCCTGCGCGACCGGGCCATCCGCTTCCAGGAGGTCGCGGACCCCTGGGAGGCCCTCGCCGGGATGCTGCGCGAGAGCGCGGAGGAGATGGAGCACGACCAGACCCAGCGGCGCATGATGTGGGAGGCGTCACCGGCGGCGGTCGAGATCGGCGCGCCCGCCCGCCAGGAACTCCAGCGCGAGGGCGGCAAGCTCGTCGCCCGCGCCCACGAGGCCGGCGTGCTGCGCCGGGACTTCACCGTCGAGCACATCGGGCCCTTCATGTGCGGCCTCGGCAGCGCCATGGAGATGCTCCAGAGCCGCGGCGAGCGCACCGACGACTGGCGCAAGCTGCTCGAGGTCTTCCTCGACGGCCTGCGACCGCGCTGACCGCGGCGCGCGGCATCCGTGCCGCGCGCCGGGTGCGAGCGGTCAGCCGCTGATGAAGCCGGTCCCCTGGACGGCCTTGAGGATCGTCCGCTCGGACTTGCGCTGGTCGAACGTGAGCGGGGCCGGCAGATCCGTCAGCGCCGTCGACGCGTTCGGCTCCTTGTTGAGGAAGCGGATCCAGGCCGCATGCCGGGCCTCGACGGTGGCGATCGTCCCTGCGGAGCCGAGCACGACCGGCTGCTTGATGTTGTTGACCTGGCCGAGGTAGGCCATCACGCCGGTGTCCTCGAGCACCTGCGCCGTCTGGGCGAACCTGTTCGGGTCGGTGACCGTGTCCTTGAAGTCGAACTTCGGCTTCTTGACGGCCTTGGAGCCCAGGACCCGGCGCAGGAACGCCACGTGCTTGGCCTCGTGATCGGCGACGACCTCGCCGAAACGCCGGTACAGCGGGTTGAGGTAGGCCTGGTTGTCGCGGGCCTGCTTGTAGAACTCCGCCTCCAGGAACTCCAGCGTGAGCGCGAAGTTGAGGATCTTCACGTCGTTGGCGGGGGAGCGGCGGCGCGTGGAGATCGCGGCGTGCGCGGTGCCGAGCACCTCACCGGCCGCCAGGCTGCCGACGAGGATGCCGCCGCCGGCCAGGGCGCCCTTCTTCAGGAAGTCGGCCCGGCCGAAGCCGGCGTCGGCCGCGAGCTCCTGCACGGCGCCGTCGACGTCGACGGTGTCCAGGTTGAGGGGGTTGGTCATGTGTCCTCCTTGGTCATCTGACGACGACCGACCCGGACATGCCCGGATGGATCGTGCAGACGTAGGGATACGTCCCGCGCCTGGTGAGCCGCACGGCATGGGTGCCGCGCGTGCGCTCGCCGGTGCTCGGGAACCGGAGTCGCCCGCGGCTGCGGACGTTGTGCGGGGTGGCGGCGTCACGCCATCGGAAGACGACGGTCGTGCCGCTGCGGACGCGCAGCTTCTCGGGGGAGAACGCGACGTCGCGCAGCTCCACGGTGCGCCGGTCGGCGCCCGTGGCACTGCCCGCAGACCCGCCCAGGACGGCGGCGCCCATCAGGAGCGCCGACACGCCTCTGCGCAGGGTCATGGCGGGTGCTGCGGCGCCCCCTGCGCCCCGGATCAGCGCTGCTGTCGGCCGTCGGACGTCGGTGTGTCGCCTCAGCGCTCGTGCGCCGGGCGCAGCGCGTCGTCGTCCTCGTGCTGCTTGAAGAACGCGACGATCGGCCCGACGTACTCCGGGAAGCGCGGGCAGCGCAGGCCGTGACGGCCGAGCACCTCGGTGGCGTTCGTGGTGTCGAAGCGCACCGGATGGTTGAGGTAGACCACGGACTCGCGCGGGGTCCCGCCGTACATGCGGCGCACCGGCGCGTAGCGCAGCGCGCGGTCGAGCACCCCGGTCGGAACGCGGAACGACGGCACGCGCCCGTCGTACTCGCGGGCGAGCAGCGCGAAGATCTCCGCCGAGCTGACGGGGTCCGGGTCGGTCAGGTGCAGCGTGAGTCCCGCCGCGCCGGCGTCGCGCGCGCCGGCGGCGATCGCGTCGACGACGAAGTCCACGGGGACCGTGTTGAACAGCGCCGCGGGGTTGCCGATCTGCGGCAGCGGGCCCTTGGTCGCCGAGATCGTGCGCAGCATGTAGTACGGGCCGTCGAACTTCTGCGTCTCGCCGGTGCGCGAGTCGCCGACCACGATCGCCGGCCGGTAGATCGTCGTGGGGACGTCGTCCAACGACATCCGCACGAGGACCTCCGCGGCGAACTTCGTCGACTCGTAGTGGTTCTTGAACGTCTGGCCCGCCGCGAGCTCCGCCTCGCGCACGAGCCCCGAGCGCATGCCGGCCGTGTACGCGGTCGAGACGTAGTTGTGGCGCTCGAGCGCCGAGCAGTCGCGGCAGAAGCGCACGACGTTCTCCGTGCCGGTGACGTTGACGAGCTCGGCGAGCTCGGCACCGACGGCGAGGTCGTAGACGGCGGCGAGGTGGTGCACGGCGACCGTGCGGCCGGTGAGGTCGTCGTAGTCGGCGGCGTCCAGTCCCAGGCGCCGCCGGGTGATGTCGCCGGCGACGATCGAGACGCGATCCGCGCCGCCGGGCAGCGCCGCCGCGGCCTGGCGGGCGCGGTCCTGCATCCGGGGCTCGACGAGCGCGACCAGCTCGGCCTCGGCGTCGTCGGCCAGCAGCTTGGGGATGAGGCGGGACCCGATGAAGCCCGGGAAGCCCGTGAGCAGGATGGTGCGTCGGCCCATGGCCCGGGGGACGCTAGTCCACGAGCCGCCGCTCCGCCGCCCAGCGCGTGAGCTCGTGCCGCGTCGAGAGCTGCAGCTTGCGCAGGACGGCGCTGACGTGCGCCTCGACGGTCTTGACGCTGATGCCCAGCCGCAGCGCGATCTCCTTGTAGAGGTAGCCGCGGGCGATGTGCCGCAAGACCTCCCGCTCGCGGGCCGTCAGCTGGTCGAGCTGCGGGTCGGCCTGGGCGGGCGCCGCGCCGGTGAATGCGTCGAGCACGAAGCCCGCCAGGCGCGGCGAGAAGACGGCGTCGCCGTCGTGGACGCGGCGGACGGCGTCGGCGAGCTCCGGGGCGTCGATCGTCTTGGTGACGTAGCCGCGCGCGCCGGCGCGGACCACGGCGATGACGTCGTGGGGGTCGTCGGAGACGCTGAGGGCGAGCATGCGCGTGCCCTCCGGGGCGCGCCGCAGCACCTCCGCGCCGCCGCCCCCGGGCAGGTGGACGTCGAGCAGGACGACGTCGGGGCGCAGGCGCTCGATGCAGGCGACCGCCGAGTCGACGTCGCCCGCCTCGCCGGCGACGTCGACGAGGCCCTCGAGCTCGGCGCGCACGCCGGCCCGGAACAGCGCGTGGTCGTCGACGAGGACGACGCGGATCACGGGCGGTCCTCCAGGACGAGCTCGACCTCGGTGCCCTCGCCGGGGGTGCTGCGCACGGTGGCGCGCCCGCCGTGGCGCGCCATGCGTCCCACGATGGACTCGCGGACCCCGCGGCGGTCCGGCGGCACGGCGTCCGGGTCGAAGCCGCGCCCGCGGTCCCGGACGAAGACCTCCCGGCGGCCGTCCTCGGCCTCCAGGAAGACGCGCACGGGACCGGCGTCGCCCGCATGGCGTGCCGCGTTGAGGATCGCCTCGCGGGCGGCGGCGACCAGCGCGCGGTGGGCGTCGTCGAGCTCGTGGTCGCCAACCGCGACGACCTCGACCGCGACGCCGTGCGCCTCCTCGACCTCGGCGGCCGCGGCGCGCAGCGCGTCGACCAGCCGCTCGTCGGGGCGGGCGGCGCCGTCGCCGGACAGCCAGGCGCGCAGCTCGCGCTCCTGGCGGCGCGCCAGCGTGGCGACGGCGCGCGGGTCGGCGGCCTGCTTCTGCACGAGCGCGAGGGTCTGCAGCACGGAGTCGTGCAGGTGGGCGGCCACCTCGGCGCGCTCCTGCGAGCGGATGCGCTCCGCGCGCTCCTCGGAGATCGTGCGGGCGGCCCGCAGCGCGAACGGGCCGGCGACGAGCGCGAGGGCCGCGACCACGACCACGAGGCTGAGCAGCGCGTCGCGCGTGCCGTCCAGGGCGCCGCTGAAGCGCAGGACG
>DASPKC010000052.1:0-6600 GCA_035628295.1 Baekduia sp. | reverse complement strand
CCCAGCCCGACGACCCCGACGGTCGGCCCGCTCACCGCGAACCTCCCGTTGCGCGCGTCGCCCGGCTCCAGCCGCCCCCCCTGGTCCTGGCCCATGGCAGGTGGCATACCCGACCTGCCGAGCCGTGGCAAGCGGCCTTGCACCACGCGGACCTTCGACGCACCGGATTGCGGTCAGCGGGGGAACACCGGCGCCAGCAGGTCCCGCAATCCCAGCGGGGCCACCGGATCGGCCCGCCACGCCCGCGCGTCGGCGACCGACGCCAGCCGCCGCTCCTGGCGCAGCATGCCGAAGCTCCCGCCGCCGGCTGCGGCGATCGCCGCGAGGTCGTCGAACGGGTCGCCGGCACGCCGCAGGAGGTCCGGGTCCGGCGACGCGAGGACGAGCAGGAACGGCAAGCCGTCGCCGGCGGCGCCGAAGGCGAGCGTGACGCCGGCGTCGAGGTCGTCGCACGCGGCGTGGAGGTGGTGCGGGGCCAGACCTGGGACGTCGGGCGCGACGAGCACGACGGGGCCGTCGTGGCCGTGGAGCAGCGGCGGGACGTCCTCGCCGCGAGCGGCCTCGTACGCCTCGCCGGGGACCGCGCGCGCCCAGCGCACCACGTGCGCGCGGACGACGGCGCGCAGGTGGTCGTCGAGCTCGGGTCCCAGGCGGTCGCGCAACGCGGGATCGCGGGGCGCGGCCATCGCGTCGACCACCACGACCGCGAAGCGGCGGCGCACCCGCTCAGTCCCAGCGGAAGTGGGTGCCCACCGGCGCCGGGACGCCCGCGGCCGCGATCGCCGGCAGCGCCGCCCGCAAAGTCGCGGCGAACGCCTCCGGGCTGGCCTCGATGAGCCGGATGAGCGTCTCGACCGGCGTGGCGATCTCCTTGACGCCGTTGGCGTAGTCGGTCGCGTAGCCCAGCAGGGCATAGGGCAGCTCGGCCTCGCCGCACAGCACGGTCTCGGGCCCCGCCGTCTGGCTCACCGCCGTCACCCCGACCGCGGCCAGCGACCGGATCTCGGCCTTCGTGTTGAACCGCGGGCCGTCGACGTGGCCGTAGCAGCCGCCGTTGCGCACCTCGAGGCCGGCCTCGCGGGCGCCGGCCAGCAGCGCGGCGCGCAGCGGCCCGGAGAAGGGCTCCTCGTAGATCCAGTGCCCGCGCCCCGGCCGCCCCGGCTCGGTGTGCAGCGTGCAGATCGAGCCGTCGGGCAGGCGGTTGACGAGGAAGTGCAGGTCGTCGAAGACGATGAGCGAGCCGAGCGGGACCGACCGGTCCACGGCGCCGCAGACCGTGACGCCGAGGACCGCGTCGGCTCCCAGGTCGTGCAGCGCGCTGATGTTCGCCTGATGGCTGACCTGGTGCGACAGGCGGCGGTGGCCCGGCTCGTGCCGGGAGACGTGCAGGATCTCCACCCCGGCGAAGTGGCCCTCGGTGACCAGGGCCGGGCCGAAGGCGGTCGGGACCTCGCGCGGGTGCGCGTCCTCCACAAGGGCGTACGTGCCCGACCCGGTGATGATCCCGATCCGCATGGCGCCAGATCCTATGTCCGCCGGCGACGACGACCGCACCGGCGTCAGCCTCGCGGCCGTCAGTCCGTAAAGAGGAGCATGCGCACTACGTCACGCCCTCGCCGGGAGGTCGGCCCGCTGCTCTGGCTGCTCGCGCGGCCGCTCTTCCGCTACTCCCCGACGCGCGACGCCTACGTGCTGCGCGCCGTCGGCCAGCACCGCGGCCCGGTCCTGCGGCGGCGCTGAGGCGCGCTCAGGACCGCCGAGCGCCGCGCACCGGCACGCGCCCGGCGCCGGCGCCCTGCTCGGTCGCCGGGCCGCCCCGGGCCGCGATGCCGAGCACGCGCATCGCCTTCAACCCGAGCGAGAGCTTCTCCCGGCCGTCGGTGGAGCCCACGTCCAGGCCGGTGAGCTCGCGGACGCGCTCGAGGCGGTAGCGGATCGTGTGGCGGTGGGTGAAGAGGCGCTGGGCGGTGCCGGCGACGTTGCCGTCGGCCTCGAGGAAGGCCTCCACCGTCAGGACCAGATCGGTCTCGTACTGCTCGTCGTAGGCCACGAGCGCCTCGACCGTCTCGGCGTAGAAGCGCTGCAGCTCGGCGGGGTCCTCGGCCATCGCCGACAGCAGGAGGCGGTACGCGCCCGTGTCGTCGAACGCCATCGTGGCGGGCTCCTCGTCGCCGGCCTCGCCCTCGGCCACGTTCGCCGCCAGGAGCGCCTCGTTGGCCGCGCGGCCCAGGTCCAGGACGTCGGCGGCGACCCGGCTGCGCCCCAGGGCGAAGGAGTGCGACTGCAGCGCGGCCTGCATCTCGCGCAGGACGCCGTCGGCCGCCCGCGTGGCGACCGCCTCGTCGCCGCCGGGCACGAGCACCAGCACCTCGGCGCCGCCCGGGTCGGCACGGTCGGCGAGGGCCGCGACGCTGCCGGGCGCCGCCGCGCGGGCGCCGCGCTCGGCCACGCGCAGCACCCGCTCGCGCCAGCCGTCGGCCTCCGGCGCGTGGGCGTGCGCGCGCGCGACGAGGATGCTGGCGCCGTCCTCGAGGGCGATGCCCAGCTCCTGGGCGCGCGCGAGCAGGTCGGCGCGCTCGCCGGGATGGCGGGAGACGACCTGGTGCAGCCACTGCGCTACTGCCTCCTCGCTGGCGCGCGCGGGGGCGCGCAGGCGCTCGACCTCCGACGCGACGAGCGTGGTCACCAGGCGCACGAGCGCCTCGGGCGGCTCGGCGCGCGCCTTGACGCGCAGGACGCCCACGGGCTCGTCGGCGACCCGCAGCTCCAGCGCGTCGGCACCGTCGCCGTCGGCCAGCAGCGAGCGCTCCTCGGACTGCGAGCGGGCGGCGACCGCCAGCACGGAGCCGGCCCGGTCCAGGAGCACGAGCGACGCGTCGAGCGCGCGCGACGCCGCGCGCACGACCTCCGGCAGTCCCGCGCCGCGCGCGACCGCCTCGGTCATCTCGTCGAGCGCGGCCAGGTCCATCCGCGACCGCTAGATCCGGTCCCAGGACCAGACGATCGCCGCGCCCGCCCCGACGCCGAGCATGACGAATGCCGCCAGGACGTACAGCGACAGGAACGCCGCGGCCACCCGCTCCCAGGTGCGCGAGTAGGACGTCCAGGCCGGGACGAGGATGAAGGCCACGTACGCGGCCAGCCCGAAGACGCCCGAGAAGGCCGCGACGAGCACCGTGATCGACTCGTTGCTCATCGGTCGTCTCCCATGGTGGCAGACGGGGCGGTCCCGCCGGCGCGGCGATGCTGGCGCGCGGCCATCATCGCGATCATCCCGCACAGGGCGAAGACGGCTGCCGAGAGCCCCGCCCCGGCGACGACGTCGGAGACGTAGTGGGCCCGCAGGTACACCCGCGTGACGGCGATCAGGGCGGCCAGGACGATCGCCGAGGCGACGAGCGCGGTGGCCCGGGCGACGCCCGGGACCAGCCGCGTGAGCGCCACCGTGGCGGCGACCCAGGCGATGGCGTAGGCCGCGTGGCCGGACGGGAAGGACGCGGTCGTCGTGTCGGTCAGCGGGTTCGCGGGCCGAGGCCGGTCCTCCCAGTCCTTGATGAGGTGCACGAGCACGAACGTGACCGTCATGCCGCTCACCAGGCCGGCCGCCGCGGCGATCTCCCGCCGCGACGCGAGCACCGCGGCCGCCACGACGACCACGACGATCGCCGTGGGCAGCGCGCCGAGGCCGGTCACCACCTTGGCGACGTCGACCACGGTGTCCTGGCGCAGCTCGTCGGCCAGCTCCAGGGCGCCCTCGTCGCCGAGCGCGAAGGTCCGGCTCTGCAACGTCAGCAGCGGCGAGACCAGCGCGAACCCGCCGGCGGCCGCCACCGCGAGCAGCGTCGTGAGCTCGAGACCGAGGTCGCCCGGCGTCACGCGGGCCCAGACGAACCGCCGCGGCCCCCGGCTCGTGCGCCAGAGCGGCCGCAGGACCCGCGCCAGCGGGCGCAGCCCCGGGCGCTCGAGCTGCGTGACCACCCAGGCGCGGAGCTCGTCGCGGTGCTCCTCCTCGCGCAGCCAGCGCACCGCCCACGTGGCCCCGACGATCACCACGATCGTCGTCCCGAGGGCGAACGCGCCCTTCTTGGCGTAGTCCAGGACGGTGCCGAAGCTCTGCCAGAAGACGTAGCCGAGCACCAGGAACGTCGCGCTCCACAGGCCCGCCCCGAGCACGTCGTAGGGCACGAAGCGCTTGAGCGCCATGCCCGACGAGCCGGCCAGGAACGGCGAGACCGCGCGGACCAGGCCGACGAAGCGCCCGAGCAGGACCGCCTTGCCGCCGTGGCGGCCGTAGAAGGCCTCGACCTGCTTGAGACGCTCCTCGGTGATCTGGAACTTCGGCCCGTGGCGCTCGAGGAAGCCGCGGCCCAGCCGCCGGCCGAGCCAGAAGGAGACGAGATCGCCGAGCACGGCGGCCACCCACACGAGCCCGATGAGGGTGGGCAGCGACACCCGCCCCTGCCCCGCGACGACGCCGCCGAGGACCATCACCGTCTCCCCGGGCGCCAGGAGGCCGATGAACGCCCCGGTCTCGAGGAACGCCATGACCGGCACCAGCAGGTACGTCCACTTGCCCAGCGTCTCGCCGACGTCCTCGGCGAGCTGCTCGACGTCGGGGAACTCGACCACCCCCGCGCCGTAGAGCACCGACCCGATCACGGCCAGCGCCCCGCCGACGAGCAGCGGCGGTTCGAGCTTGCGCCGGCGCAGCACCAACAGGACCGCGAGCGCGACGGCGCCGGCGAGCCACAGCGGCTTCACGCGGCGAGCACCTCCCCCGCGTCGGGCCCGACCGGCCGGGCCACGAGGGCCCGGTCGAAGCGCCCGGCGGCCTCGCGGGCGGCGGCCTCGTCGCGGAACAGTCCCAGGGTGGTCGGGCCGCTGCCGCTGACGACGGCGACGTCGGCGCCGGCGTCGCGCAGCGCGCCCAGCCGCACGCCGAGATCGGGGCGCAGCGACAGGGCGGCCGGTTCGAGGTCGTTGACGCACAGGGCGTCAGGGAGATCGGGCAGCGCGGCGACGACCTCCGCGCGGCGCGCGGCGAGCGTCTCGGCGTCGCAGGGCAAGCCCAGGCGGTCGGCCTCGCGGAAGACGTCGGCCGTCGACAGGCCGTCGCGGTCGGGCACCACGAGCACGGCGTACGGCGCGACGCCGGGCACGCGCTGGAGCTCCTCGCCGGCGCCCGTGGCTAGGACGCGACCGGGGCGCACCTGCGCGGGGACGTCGGACCCCAGGCCGGCCGCCACCTCCTGGAGCAGGTCGTGCGGGATGCCGCCCGCGGCGCGCGACGCGAGGCGCAGCGCAGCCCCGGCGTCGGCGCTGCCGCCGGCCATCCCGGCAGCGACCGGGATCCGCTTGTCGACCGTGATCCGCACCGCCGGGCCCGTCCAGCCGGCGCAGGCCCGCAGCCCGCGCAGCGCGCGTGCGACGAGGTCGTGCTCCGGGTCGATGCCCGGGTTGACGACCTCGTCGGCCTCGCCGTCGGCCAGCTCGAGCATCACGCGGTCGGCCAGCGAGACCGACTGCATGACCGACACGAGGTCGTGGCGGCCGTCGGGGCGCGTCGGGCCCAGGAACAGGCAGACGTTGATCTTGGCGGGCGCGAGCGTCCGCAGCCTCACAGCGCCTCCCACAGCGCGCGCAGCTCCTGCGGCGAGAGGCGCTCGGCCCGCACGTCCTCCGGGTGGCCCTGGGCGACGAGCGCCGCGCGGACGGCGTCGCGCGACGCCGCGCCGCTGAGCGCCACCGAGCGCGCGAGGGCCTTGCGGCGGTGCGCGAACGCGCCCTGCACGAACGCCCGCAGCCCGGGCGGCGGCGCCGGGCCGGTGCGCCGCAGCACGACCAGGACGCTGTCGACGTTGGGCACCGGGTGAAAGACGGTGCGGGCGACGGCGCGGTGCACCTTGACGTCGCACGCCAGCTGGGCGATCGCGCTCGGGACGCCGTAGGCGGAAGTGGCGGCCTGGGCGGCGAAGCGCTCGCCGACCTCGCGCTGGACCATCGCCACCCACAGCGTCACGCCGGGCAGCTCCTCGATCGTGCGCAGGATGGCGCCCGCCGCGATGCCGTAGGGCAGGTTCGCCACGACCTTCGTCGGCGCGGGGAGCATCCCGGCGAGGTCGACCTTCAGCGCGTCGGCGAAGTGCAGCGTCGTGTTCGGGTGCGGGTCGAGCGCGTCGCGCAGCGCGGGCTCCAGGGAGCGGTCGAGCTCGACGACGTGGACGTGGGCGCACCGCGCCGCCAGGTGCTCGCTCAGGACGCCGAGGCCGCCGCCGATCTCCAGGCAGACGTCCTGGGGCTCCAGCTCGGCGGCGCGCTCGATGACGCCCAGGATGTTGGAGTCGACGAGGAAGTTCTGGCCGAGGTCGCGCTTGGGGCGCACGCCGAACGCCTTGAGGCGCCGCAGCGACGGCTGGGTGGGGAGGTCGGCCGTCACCACCCGAACAGGCGCGCCGCGTTGGCGTCGACGACCGCCTCGAGCTGCTCGTAGGTCTGGCCGCGCAACTGGGCGACGGCGCGGGCGGTGTGCGTCACGTGCGCCGGGCGGTTGCGTTCCTTGCGCACCGCCTGCGGCGTCAGGTACGGCGCGTCGGTCTCCAC
>DASPKC010000051.1:0-4150 GCA_035628295.1 Baekduia sp. | reverse complement strand
GGGCCGCGGTCGTCGAGGAGATCCAGAATGCGTAGCTGGCGCGGCTTGAGGTCGTGCTCGGCGAGCACTTCGCGGATGTGGCGCTGGAAGCCCTCGCCGAGGACCGTCAGCGCGATGCCGGTGCGCGAGCTGGCGCTGTCGAGGACCTGGCCTGCCTGATGGGGACCGATGGACGCCACTCCCTCAGAGTAGCGCCCATCGTTGTCCGCCGTTGATGATTTCTCGCAGAGCAACGGTTCAGCTCGTCAGGATCATTGCGTTGCCGGCCGGGTCGTGCACGAGGTGCCCGCCCGAGTGCGGCTGCGCGCCGTCGACGCGCTCCAGCGCGGCCTGGAGGCGCTCGGCGCTGTCGTAGCGGATCACGAAGTGCCGCATCCCGGCCGTGCCGGCGGGCGGCTGGACGACGCCGACGCCCTGCCAGACGTTGATGGCCATGCGGTGCTTGAACTCGCCGTCGGCGTGGAAGTCGACGCCGCTGCCGAAGTCGTTGGCGAGGATGAAGCCGAGGTCGTTCTCGTAGAAGCGCCGGCCGGCCTTGACGTCGCCGACGTGCAGGTGCACGTGGCCGATCTTCGTGCCGACCGGAAGCGGCCGGTCGATGTCTGAGTCGGGCAGGTGGGTGAGGAGCTCCTGGACGTCGAGCGGATCGCGGCCGCTGCGCTTGCGCCCGGTGGAGTCGATGACCTCCGGGCCCTGGGGCGTCATGCGCACCGAGCGCAGGCGCTCGGGCGTCTCCAGCGTGAACTCCAGTCCGATCCCGTCGGGGTCGTCGAGGTAGATCGCCTTGGAGAACACGTGGTCGGTCGGCGACATGAACGTGCGCCGCGCGAACAGGCGAGCGAGCACGCGGGCGAACTCACCCTCGTTGGGCAGGTGGATCGCCAGGTGGTAGATGCCGGCGTGCCCGCGCCGCACCGGCGACGTCGCGCCCGGGTGCAGGACGAGCAGCGTGTCGGTGTCGGTGCCGAGGTGCAGGTCGCCGTCCTGCTCGCTGCGCAGCTGAAGCCCGACGCGGTCGCGCCAGAAGGCCAGCGACTGCTCGGCGTCGGTGATGTCGAGGTGGACGGCGCCGAACGTCACGAAGTCGGTGCTCGACGCCGAGCTCGGCTGGGTCTGGGTGTTGGTCGTGGTGCTCATGGTCTCTCCTGGAAGTTTCGTGCGGGTGGTGTACCGTTCCACCCATCATATCGTTGATGATACGCAACGATATGCTAGCGTACACGTTGTTCCGCTGGACCCACGAACTTCAACGACAGGAGAACCCCATGAAGGCCATTGCCGTTTCCCAGGAAGGCACCACCCCCGCGCCGCAGGACATCGACGAGCCGCGCGCGCCCGGCGCGAGCGAGGTGCTCGTCCGCGTGCCGGCGTCCTCGATCAACCCGCTCGACGGCGCTGTCGCCGCCGGAATGCTCGCCCAGATGGGTCTGCCGCACGAGTACCCCGTGACCCTCGGGCGCGACTTCGCCGGCGTCGTCGAGCAGGTCGGCGACGGCGTGACCGGCATCCAGGCCGGCGACGAGGTCTTCGGCGAGATCTCCGCGTTCAACCCGCCCGTGCACGACGGCGCCTGGGCCGAGCGCATCGTCGTCGGCGAGCAGTTCCTCGCCAAGAAGCCCACGGGCGTCGACACGGCCCAGGCCGGTGCCGCTCCGCTGGTCACGCTGACCGCCTTGGCGACCGTCGACGCGCTGGAGCTCTCGTCCGGGCAGACCGTGCTCGTCGTCGGCGCCACCGGCGGCGTCGGCTCGATCGTCGTCCAGCTGGCCAAGGCCGCGGGCGCGACCGTGATCGCCCCGGCACTGAGCGACGACGAGGAGTTCCTGCGCGGCCTCGGCGTCGACGAGGTCCTCCCGCGCGAGGGCGACCTGGTCGGCGCGGTCAAGGAGCGCTACCCGGGCGGCGTGGACGCGCTCGTCGACACGGTCACGCAGATGCAGCCCACGCCCTACGACGGCGCGCTCGCCGAGGGTGGCCGCATCGCCTCGCCGACCAACGCCGCCGGCGAGGGCCCCGGCCGCACCGACGTGATGCACGCCGCGATCCTCAACCGCGGGGGGCTGGAGCGCGTCGGCAAGCTGCTCGCCGACGGCACGGTGAAGGTCCCGATCCAGCGGACCTACGAGCTCGCCGAGGCGCACGAGGCGCTCGGCTCGCTCGGCGCCGGCCACACCCAGGGCAAGCTCGCCATCCGGGTGGCGTCATGAGCACGATCGCCGTCACCGGCGCGACGGGCCAGCTCGGCCGGCTCGTCGTCGCCGCGCTGCTCGACCGCGGCGTGCCCGCGCAGAGCATCGTCGCCGCGGTCCGCAGCCCCGAGAAGGCTGCGGACCTCGCCGCCCAGGGCGTGCAGGTCCGCCACGCCGACTACGCGCAGCCGGAGACGCTCGCCGGCGCGCTGCGCGGGGTGGATCGCCTGCTGCTCATCTCGGGCACGCCGGGCAACCGCGTGGCCGAGCACGGCAACGTCATCGACGCGGCCAAGCAGGCAGGCGTCGGACTCATCGCCTACACCGGGATCCTCAACGCCGACACGACGACGATGCTGCTCGCCGCCGACCACCAGGCCACCGAGCAGCTCATCAAGGCCTCCGGCATCCCCTTCGCGTTCCTGCGCAACGGCTGGTACTCGGAGAACTACCTGATGGAGCTCGACACGACGCTGGCGAACGGCTTCGTCGGCGCCTCGGGCCAGGGACGCTTCACGCCCGCCGCGCGCGCCGACTTCGCCGAGGCGGCCGCGGCCGTCCTCACCGACTACGCGCAGGCGATCAACGTCGCCTACGAGCTCGGCGGAGACGAGGCGCTGACCATGGACGAGACCGCCGCCCTGCTCGGCGAGGCCGCCGGCCGCCCCGTCGCCTACACCGACATGCCCGTCGAGCAGTACGCCGCCGTGCTGGTGCAGGCCGGCCTGCCCGAGCCGGTCGCGCAGGTGCTCGCCGACGCGAGCGCCGCGATCGGCCGCGGCGAGCTGTTCACCGACTCCGGCGACCTCCAGCGACTGCTGGGCCGGCCGTCGACGCCCGTCAAGACCACCTTCGACAACGCACTGAACACCGAGGTCCCCGCATGAACACCGTCGTCTGGATCGCCCAGGCCCTGCTGGCTGTCGCCATGCTCGGCGCCGGCGCCATGAAGCTCACCCAGTCCAAGGAGGCGCTCATGGCCTCCGGGAACATGGACTGGACTGAGGACTTCCCCGAGCCGCAGATCAAGGGCATCGGCACCCTCGAAGTCCTCGCCGCCATCGGGCTCATTGTGCCCGCGCTACTCGACATCGCGCCCGAGCTCGTCGGCGTCGCCGCCATCGGCGTCGCGCTGCTGATGCTCGGCGCTGCGGCCACTCACCTGCGCCGCAAGGAAGGCCAGATGGTGCCGGTCAACCTCGTCATCGCCGCGATCGCCGTCTTCATCGCGGTCATGCGCTTCGGGCCCGAGTCCTTCTAGCCACACGGCGAGGGGGCCGCTGTTCTCACGGCGGCCCCCTGCCAGCGCTCGGGCAGCGCCGGCCGGACGCCCGAACCGAACAGCCGCTCGGCGCGCTGACGCGCGAGCAGCGCGCCGGCCCGCGATCGCGGCGCGAGCAGCGCGCGTGAGGCGGGCGCTTCTGGTCTCCCCGCGCTGCTTTGACGCTGCGGGTTGTCGCGCTGCGGACGGCGTACCGGGCAGCCGGAACCGTCCCAAGCCAATCGTTGATGCACGTAAACGATATGCTATGCTCAACGTACTGAGCCCGACCAACCCTCTTCCAAAGGAACGAACTGCAATGTCCACTCACACCGCCGCACCCGCCCGTACCGCTTCTGCGCAGACCACGCCGCGTCGTGGCCTGCTCAAGGCCGCGGCGACCACCGCCGCTGTCGCCACCGCCGCCAACCTCGCCATCTACGCGATCACCGACGCGGTCGTCGACGTCCCGGAGCGCTTCACCCCGCTCCAGCCCGGCAGCGTCGTCTTCATGACGCTCCTCGGGATCGCGCTCGCCGCCGGCTTCCTGCGCCTGCTCGCCGGCCGGACCGACCGCCCCGCCGAGACGTTCCGCCGCGTCGTGCCCGTCGCCCTCGTCCTCTCGCTGATCCCGGACATCGGCATCTGGGCGTCCGGCGCCTACGAGGGCGCCGCCGAGGCGCAGACCGTCCTGCCGCTC
>DASPKC010000050.1:0-12809 GCA_035628295.1 Baekduia sp. | reverse complement strand
CGCCGAGCTCGTCGCCCGCGGAGCGCTCGAGCTCCTCGGCCCGGGCGCGCGGGTCGACGTGCTCGTCACGCGCGAGCGCGGCGACGGCGAGGGGGAGACCCGGCTGGCGCTCGAGGACGTCGAGGTCCTCCGCGCGCGGCCCGCGCCCGACGACGGCGGCGCGCGCACCGCCACGGGCGGTCCGGCGGTGGCCGTCGCGCTGCGCACGACGCTGCGCCAAGCCGTCTGGCTGGCGGCGGCCGAGAGCTTCGCGCGCGAGATCCGGCTGCTGCCGCGCGCCGCCGGCGACGAGCGCCGTGGCGCGCAGGGGCTGCGGGTCGGCGCCGAGCTGCGCTGACGCCCCGCACGGCGGCGGGCCGCGCTCGGCGGCTACCGTCGAGGTCGTCGTGCGTCGCCTCCTCGTCCTCGTCTGCGTCGTCGTCCTGGTCGACACCGCGTTCTACGCGGTGGTGGCGCCGCTGCTGCCCGAGCTCGCCGACGATCTCGACCTCTCCAAGGCCCAGGCCGGCCTGCTCGTTGGCGCCTACCCCGCCGGGACGCTGGCCGGCGCGCTGCCCAGCGGCCTGCTCGCCGCGCGCTTCGGGCCGCGGCGCGTCGTGGTGGCCGGCCTGCTGCTGCTCGCGGTCTCGTCGCTGGCCTTCGCCCTGGCGCGCAACGTGCTGCTGCTGGACCTCGCCCGCTTCGTGCAGGGCATCGGGGGCGCCTGCTCGTGGGCGGGCGCCCTGGCGTGGCTCATCGGCGCGGCGCCGCCCGGCCGCCGCGGGCAGCTCATCGGCACCGCCCTCGCCGCGGCCATCGCCGGCGCGCTCCTCGGACCCGTGCTCGGGGCCCTGGCCGGCGCCGCCGGCCAGGGCCCGGTCTTCGGTGTCGTGGCGGCGATCGGCGCAGGGCTCGCGCTGGCGGCCGCCCGCGAGCCGACGCCGGCCCCGCGCGACGCGACGCGGCAGGGGCTCGCCGATGTCTGGGCCGTGGTGCGCCGGCGCCGTGTGGCCGGCGGCATGTGGCTCGTCGCGCTCCCGGCCCTCGGCTTCGGCTGCCTGGGGACGCTCGTGCCGCTGCGCCTCGACGACCTCGGCGCCACGCAGGGCGGCGTCGCGGCCGCCTTCCTCGTCGCCGCGGCCGCAGAGGCCTCCGTGAGCCCGGTCGTCGGCCGGATCTCCGACCGCGCCGGGCGGCTGGTGCCCGTGCGCGGCGGGCTCGTCCTCTCCGCCCTGCTGCTGCTCCTGGTCCCGCTGCCGGATGACGCGGTGCTCGTCGCCGGCCTGCTCGTGGTGACGACGGGGGCGCTGGGCGCGTTCTGGGCGCCGTCGATGGCCCTGCTCAGCGACGCCGCCGACGAGCACGGGCTGGGGCAGGGCCCCGCGTTCGCCCTGGTGAACGTCGCCTGGGCCATCGGCCAGACGATCGGGTCGGCGGCGGGCGGCGGGGTGGCCGCCGTCACCGCCGACGCCGTGCCGCTGCTCGCCGTGGCGGCGCTGTGCGTCGCGACGCTCGCGCTGCTGCGCCGCGCGGCGCCGCGCGGCGCCGCAGTGCCGGCCGGCGCCTCATGACGGCGGGCTACGCCGTGGCCTGCGCGGCGGTCCTGGCGCCGGCGGCGGAGCGTTCGGTGTAGGCCGTCTCGCGCGCGTTGAGGCGCAGCAGCCGGTCCCCGTCGGCCTTCAGGCCCGCCTTGCGCAGCTCGATCAGCACCGGCCGATACCACGTCGTCACGGGGATCCGGTCGACGATCCGCACGGCGGCCGGACGCAGGGGCGGGTCGAGCGCCAGCAGCGCCTCGGTGAGCTCGGCGGCATCCAGGTCGTGGCCGGCGCGCAGGGTGACCGCCGCGACGAGCTTCTCGGCGCTGCCGGTGCCGGTGCGCACGCCGTAGGCGACGGCCAGGTCCACGGCGTCGAGGTCCTCGAGCACCGCACGGGCCGGCCGCGTCGGCACGAACCCGCGTGACGTGCGGACGAGGCCGCTGAGCGGGTCGACGAGCCACAGCTCGCCGTCCTCGTCGCGGCGGAACAGGTCGCCGGTCGAGACCCAGGCGTCGTCGCGGGCGAAGACGCCCCGCAGGGGTGCCTCGGCCGCGGCCGCGGCGGAGGGGTCGAGCCGGGCGAGCAGCATGCCCGTGCCCCCGGCCTCGCAGCGGCGGGCGAACCCGTTGCGTCCCGTGGCCAGGCGCCCCTCCTCGAGGTCCCACTCGGCGATGCGCACCTCGGCGCTGCCGGGTAGCGGCCGCCCGCCGGCGCCGCGCTTCTTGCCCGACACGTTGACCAGGATCGCCTCGCCCTGCGGGGACGCGTAGAACTCGAGCACGCGGGCGGGCGCGAAGCGCTCCTCGACGCGCCGCCACAGCCCCAGCGGCATGCCGGACCCGATGAAGAGCCGCACGGGGTGGTGGCGCTCGCCGGGGTGCGGCGGGGCCTGCTCGATCTCGCGCAGCATGGTCCAGGTGTACGACGCGACGGTCACGCCGTAGCGGCGCACCTCGTCCCAGAACGTCGTGGGGTCGAACGACGCGGCCATCGCGATGCGCGACCCGCCGGCGATGGCGCCGCCCAGCCCGGTCAGCAGGGCGCTGGGGTGGTAGACGGGCGTGACGACGTAGACCGTGTCGCCGTCGCCGAGCGTCGCCGCCGACGCCGTGCCGAACGCCGACAGCGCCCAGCGGCGGTTCGTGATCCGGTTGACCCGCGTGCGCTCGCCCTCGCCGGTGAAGAGGATGAAGGCGAGGTCGCGCGCCCGGCCCGGGTTGGCGCGATACCAGCCGGGCAGCTCCACCGACTCCGGGTCGATGCGCTCGAGGTCGAAGACCTCGTCGCCCAGGTCGCGCGGCGCGGCGCCGCCGCCGAGCACGAGCACCGGCACGCCGGCGCACTGCGCGCGCTCCATGTGCTCGGGGTCGGCGACGATCCGCGTCACGCCGCCGAGCTCGGCCTCCAGGGGGACGGACCCGTCGGGGCGCAGCAGCACCGCGACCGCGCCCAGGCGGTTGAGCGCCGCGACGGTGACCAGGGCGCTGGGGCGCATGGCCATCAGCACGCCGACGTGCTCGCCCTGGCGCACGCCCTGCGACAGCAGGCCCTTCACCACGCTGTCGACGCGGTGCTTGGCGCGCTCGTGCGTGTGCGCGCGATCCTCGAAGAGGAACAGGATGCCCTCGGGCGCGCGCTCGGCCTGCTCGTCGAGCAGCGAGCCGAGCGAGATCCGGGTGCGTGGGCGCACCTGCTCCATGCGCGCCAGCCGCGGCAGCGCGACGAGCGCCTCGGCGCTGACCGCGCGCATCGTGTCGATCGTCCCGGTGGCGGTTCTGGCGACCGACCGCGCCGCACCGACGCCGACCTGCGTCGCGAGCCCCAGCCCGTGGCCCGCGCGGGCGGGCAGCGCCGGGCGCCCGTCGCCGTCGGGCTGCTCCCCGGTGCTCGGCACGACGCCGTCAGGCAGCGGCGCGTCGTCGTCCACGTGCGCGACCCAGGCGGCGACCTCCGGCCACGTCGTGGTGCTGGCCTGCGACCCCACGACGAGGCCGAAGTGCCCGGCGCGCAGCGGCCGCTCGAAGACCTCGGCGCGCGGCGCCGCCCGGGCGATCGGCCTCACCGCTGCCGGCGGCGCGATCTCGTCGACCTCGCCGACGTACACCAGGACGGGGCACGTGATGTCGGCCAGCGTCACGAGCCGGTCCTCGATGACGAAGCCCCCGCTGAGCATGCGGTTGTGGACGACGAACTGGCGCATGAACTCCGCCAGCGCCGGGCCCGGCCACGCCACGAAGCCCTCGCCCTGCAGGAAGCGCCGCTGGCGCTCGCGCGGCAGCAGCGCCTCGCGGTCGTGCAGCGCCATGACGAAGTCGATCTGCTGGCGCACGGCCTTGACGGGGTCGAGCAGCCGGAAGCCGGTGCGCGACAGCCACGCCGGGACGGCCTGGCGGCCGAAGGTGCGCTCGAGCAGCGTGCCGGCGGCGCGGGCGACGACCTCCTCGGGCAGGCCGAAGGGGATGACGCCGCGGGTGTCCACGGGGCTGCCGAAGGCGATGAGGCTGGCCAGGCCCTTCGACCGGCGGTAGGCGGCGGCCTGGTAGCAGAACATGCCGCCCTGGCTGTAGCCCGCGAGGTGCACCCGCCGCTTGGTGCGCTTGCGCACCTCGTCGACGGCCGCGCTGACGGCGAGCACGTGATCGGCCAGCGTCCGCTCCAGGCCGCCCTCCTGGCGCTCGGGAGCCCCGAAGTCGACGACCCACGGGTCCTTGCCCAGCTCGCGCAGGATGCGCACGGCGCTCGTGGCCGGCGCGACGTCGTAGACGTCGGAGGTGAGCATGAGCGGCGGGACGAGCACCACGGGCGAGCCCGTGTCGCCCTCGGGCGCGTCGGTGAGGTAGCGCAGCAGCCGGTGCGTCCGCGTCTGCGCGACCACGAGGTGCTGCGACGGCTCCTCGCCGGTCTCGAGCCCGCCGAAGCGGGCGACCTCGAGGGCGTTCTGCGCCACAGCGCCCACGCGCGCGGCGGATCCCGTGACGCGATCGACGACGCCCAAGGGGATCAGTGGACGGGACGGAGGCGGAGAGACACGGCCAGCAAGCTTCGCACGACTCGCGGCGCGACGCCGCACCTGCTTCCGGGACGTCGGCGGGGAGGGGGGGCGAGAACGCGGTGCGCGGCCCTATACGAGGCATGCATCCGCACGACGCGCTGGACGCCCTGGCCGCCGACCTGCGCGAACGGCTGCTGGCCGAGGCCTCCCAGCCCGGGGCGGCGACGCCGGCGCCCGAGCGCATCGCGGCGCTCGTCGCCCGCGAGGCCGGGGTGCTCGACGCCACGACCCGCGCCGAGCTCACGCGCCGCGTCGCGGAGCGCTCCTTCGGGCTCGGGCCGCTGGAGCCGCTGCTCGCCGATCCGGACGTCGACGAGGTCTGCGTGAACGGCACCGGGCCGGTCTGGGTGGAGCGCCACGGCCTGCTCGAGCCGACCGCTGTGCGGTTCGCGACCGAGGCCGAGCTGCGCGACGCCATCGAGCGCGTGCTGGCGCCGGTGGGCCGCCGCGCCGACGAGGCGCAGCCGCTGTGCGATGCGCGGCTGCCGGACGGCTCGCGCGTCAACGTCGTCCTGCCGCCGCTGGCCCCCGACGGGCCGCTGCTGACCATCCGGCGCTTCCGCCGCCGCGCGCTGGGCCCGGACGAGTTGGTGGCGGGCGGGTCCTGGACCGCCGTCCTGCACGGCGTCCTGCGCCGCGCCGTCGCCGGGCGTTGCTCGATCGTCGTGTGCGGCGGCACGGGCTCGGGCAAGACCACGGTGCTCAACGCGCTCTCGTCCTTCGTGCCCGAGGGCGAGCGCATCGTGACGATCGAGGACACCGCCGAGCTGCGCCTGCAGCAGCCGCACGTCGTGCGCCTCGAGGCGCGCCCAGCCAGCGTCGAGGGCCGCGGCGCGGTGACGATCCGCGACCTGGTGCGCAACGCCCTGCGGATGCGGCCGGACCGCATCGTCGTCGGCGAGGTCCGCGGAGCCGAGGCGCTCGACATGCTCGCCGCGATGAGCACGGGGCACGACGGCTCGCTGTCGACGGTGCACGCCGGCTCGCCCGAGGAGGCGCTGCGCCGCCTGGAGACGCTCGCCCTGCTGGCCGGGACGGGCCTGCCGCACGAGGCGGTCCGGGCGCAGGTCGCCGACGCCGTCGACCTCGTCGTCCACCAGGCCCGGCGTCCCGGCGGCGGCCGTGAGGTCGTCGCCGTCGCCGAGGTCGTGCGCGTCGCCGGAGGTGCGGCCGCGCGACCGCTGTACAGCCTGCGCGACGGCCGGCCGGTGTGGCGGGCGCCCGCCGACGCCGCGCTGGCCGAGAAGCTGCGGGGCGCTCCGTGACCGGGGCCGTCCTGCTGGCGTTCGCCGCCGGGGCCGCCGCGGTCGCCGGCGGCTGGGAGCTCCTGGGCGCGGTGCACGACGCGCGCGCGCCGCGCACGGCGGGGCGGCTCCTGGCGCCGCTGCGCCTCGCCGGCCTCGCCGGTCGCGAGGCGACCGCCGCCGAGCGGCGGCGCCTCGGCCTGCTGGCCGCCGCGACCGGCCTGGCCGGCGGGTGGCTCGTGGCCGGACCGGTGCTCGGCGGCCTGGTCGCCGCGGGCGGTCCGCTGGTGGCGGCCCACCTGTTGGCCGCACGGCGCGCGCGCTGGCGCCGCGACCTGGCGGCGGGGGCCCCGGCGGCGGCGCGGGCGCTGGCCGACGCCCTGGCGGGCGGTCACGCCGTGCCGCGCGCGTTCGCGCTGGCCGCGCAGGAGGGCGGCGTGCCCGGTGCGGCCGGCCGCGAGCTCGGCGCCGCCGCGCGGGCGCTGGCCGTCGGGGAGCCGGCCGACGCGGTCCTCGAGCGCCTGCGCGACCGCGCGCGCGACCCGGGGTGGGACGCGATCGTCGCCGCGGTGCTCGTCCAGCGCCGGGCCGGCGGCGACCTCGCCGCGCTGCTGCGCGCGGTCGCCACGGCCCGCGAGGAGGCGCGGCGGGTCGAGGCCGATGCGCGCTCGCTCACCGCGCAGGCCCGCTTCACCGCCCACCTCGTCGCCGGCCTGCCGGCAGCGGGGGCCGGGCTGACCGAGCTCGTCGCGCCGGGGACGCTGGCCGCCATCGCGTCCACGCCGGCGAGCCTGGCGCTGCTCGTCGCCTCGGTCGTGCTCCAGTCCGTCGCGGTCGCCGTCGTGGCACGGCTGGCGCGCGTGGGGGAGGCCGCGTGACCCCGGCGGTCGCGCTGGCCGTCCTGGCCGCCTGCTGCGCAGCGGCTGGCGCTCTGGACGGCGCCGAGGCGCTGGCGCCGCGTGGGCGGCGGCGGGCGCCGCGGCGGGCCGGGCGCCTGGCGCGCATCGGCCGGGCGCTCGGCGCGCCCCGCGCGCCGGCCGACCTCGCCGCCCGCCTGGCCGCCGCGGGCCTCGACGACCGCACCGGGCCGGCCGAGGTGATGGCGGCCAAGGCCGGTGGCGCCCTGGCCGGGGTGCTGGCGGCCCTGGCGCTCCTGGCGCTGGCCCCGGGCCGTCTGGGGCTCGTGCTCGTCGCCGCCCTGCCCGCCGGCGCGTTCGCAGTCCCCGACCTCGCGCTGCGCCGCCGCGCGGCGCGGCGCGCGCACGCCGTCGCGCTCGAGCTCCCTGACGCCGTCGAGCTCCTGGGCGTCACCATGGCGGCGGGGTTGCCGGCGCTGGCGGCGCTGCGCGAGGTCGGCGCGCGGCGGCGCGGCGTGCTGGCCGAGGAGCTCCGCGCGCTCGCCGCACGCGTTGAGCTGGGCGAGCCGCGCGCCCTGGCGCTCGAGCGTCTGGCCCGGCGCGCGCCGCTGCCGGAGGTCGCGGCCTTGGTCGCGCTGTTGCGCCGCGCCGACCGCCACGGCGCTCCGCCGGCAGCGGCGCTGGCCGCGCTGGCGGCCGATGCGCGCGCCCAGCGTGCGCGCCGCCTGCGCGACGACGCCGCGCGCGCGGCGCCGAAGATCCAGCTCGTGGTGGCGCTGCTGCTCGTGCCCGCCGCCATGCTCCTCGTGGCCGCCGCGCTGGTCGAGGGCTTGACCTGAGCCTCCGGCGGGCAGCGTGCCGTCGTGGCCACCAGCACCGCGCGGCGCACGCGCCTCGACCCCGCCGTCTTCCAGCTGCCCGTCGGTCGCCTGCGCGACGGCTGGTACTCCGACGCCTACTTCACGAACACGAAGGCGCTCCTGGAGGCCGAGGAGCACCACCCGCGCGTCCTCATGCAGGTCTTCCAGAAGCAGGAGTCGATCCTGGGTGGGATCGACGAGGCGATCGCGATCCTCAAGCTCGGCTCCGGCCGGGCCGCGGCTGACGGCACCTGGATCCCGGGCTTCGCCGACCTGGAGGTCCGGGCGCTGTACGAGGGCGACGCGATCAGGCCGCGCGAGGCGGTGCTGACGATCGAGGGCGACTACGCGCTGTTCGCGCACCTCGAGACGGTGTACCTCGGCTGCCTGGCCCGGCGCTCGCTCGTGATGCGCAACGTCCACGCCGTGGTGCAGGCGGCGCGCGGCAAGCCGATCCTGTTCTTCCCCGCCCGCCACGACCACTGGCTGGTCCAGACGGGCGATGGCTGGGCGGCGCACGTAGCGGGCGCGATCGGCGTCTCGACCGACGCGCAGGCGTCGTGGTGGGGCGGCCGCGGCGTGGGCACGGTCCCGCATGCGCTCATCGCGGCCTTCGGCGGCGACACGGTCGCGGCCGCGCGGGCGTTCGCCAGGCGCTACGCGCACGAGATGAACGTGACGGTGCTCGTCGACTTCGAGAACCACTCGGCGCGCACGGCGGTCGAGGTGGCCGACGCGCTCGGCGCCGACCTCTGGGGCGTGCGGCTCGACACCTCCGAGTCGCTCGCCGACGAGACGCTGGCCGACCTCGGCGCGGACGCCCCGCGCGGCGTCAACATCGAGCTCGCGCGGCGCGTCCGCGCGGCGCTGGACGACGCCGGCCACCAGCGCGTGAAGATCGTGGCCTCCGGCGGCTTCGATGTCGCGAAGATCACGCGGTTCGAGGACGAGGGCGCGCCCGTGGACTCCTACGGGGTGGGCTCCTCGCTGGTGCGCGGCGCCAACGACTTCACGGCCGACATCGTCAGGGTCGACGGCCGGCCGTGCGCGAAGATCGGCCGCGGCGAGCGGCCGAACCCGCGCCTCGAACGCGTGCCCTGAGCGCCCTCAGGGGACGAGCAGCGCCGCCTCCGAGCGCTGCACGTCGCCGTCGCCCTTGGTGCCGCCGACGAGGGCGCCGAGCGCCTGCAGGTACGGCCGGACCTCGCGGAAGCCCGCGTCGTCGCCGAACGCCGCCCCCACGAGCTCGACGACTCGCGGGACGTCGAGGAAGAGCGACGGCTCGACGTCCTGCAGCGCGCCGGCGGCCTGCTTGAAGGCCGCGTCGGCGCCCAGGCGCTCGCCGGAGGCCAGCGCGGCCTGCAGCGCGGCGTCGCCCACGGCGATCACGAAGCGGTCCCCGCGCGCCGCGATCTTGAGGTCCGACGGCAGGATGCCGAGCTCGACCGTCAGGACGCTGCCGTCGACGCGCGCGTCGAGGCCGAACTGCCGCAGCGCCCGCTCGATCTTGCCGATGGCCGCACGCGACGCGGCCGGGTCCTTCGAGCGCACCACGAGTGCGCCGCCGAGGCCCTTCAGGCCCGAGCCGCGCACGAACAGCGCGCCCTCGCCCATCCAGGCCAGGAGGTCGCGCTGGACGTCGACGCCGGTCTGCGCGCGCAGCAGGTCGAGCAGCTGGTCGGGGCTGACGCCGCCCGTGGCCGCGCCGCCGAGGGAGGAGAGCTGCTCGAGCACGCCGTCGAGCTGCTTGCCGACGTCGCCGAGGCCGAGCGCGAGGATGGAGCCCGCGGGCAGGCCCTCGAGCGCGGCGGCCGGGTCGCCGGCCTGCTCGGGCAGGTCCTTGCCCTCGGCGGCGATCGTGGCCGCGTTGACGCGCACGACGTCGGCGTCCACCTCCAGCGAGGCGCCAAGGGCCTGCGCGCCCGCGCCGCCCACGAGGCCCCGCAGCGGCCCGCTGAGCTCCTGCGGCAGCTCGCCCGAGCCCACCGCGACGTCGAAGATGCGGCGCACGTCGGCGTAGAGGAAGCCCAGGCCGTCCTCTCCTGCCTCCTCGCGGGCCCGCTCGAAGCTGTCGGCCTCGGCGAGGCTGTCGCCCTTGCGCGCGTCGACCGCGGCCTTGAACGCGGGCTCGTCGCCCAGCAGCAGCACGTCGTCCACCACGGCACCGGCGAAGCCGTCGTCGTCGACGCGGTAGGTCACGCCCGCGTGCTCACGCTCGGTCCTGGGCGCCTCCTTCTCGAGCGTCGCCCGCGCCTTGTCGGCGTCCTTGGTGGCGACGGCGACCACGACCTCCGGCTCGGCGCCCTGCAGGGACGTCAGCGCGAGGCCCACGCGCTCGCCCAGCCAGGGCTCGACGTCCTGGCGGAAGTCGACGTCGCGCCCGCGGCCGCCCAGGCCCTCGAGCAGGCCGATGAGGGCGTCGCCGGGGTCGCGCCCGCGCAGGACCTTGCGCAGGACGGCCTCCGCGTCGCTGCGCTGCTCGCCCTCGGGCCGCACGACGGCCTCGACGTACACGGGCGCGCGTGCGGGCATGGAGGCGGCGGGGTCGGGACCGTCGCCGCCGGCCGCGCCGTCGTCGCCGCAGCCGGCGAGCGGCACCAGGGCGGCGCAGGAGAGCAGGGCGGCGAGGCGAGGGCGGGCACGCATGGCGTCCAGCGTAGTCGTCGGCCTCGGGGCGCCGGGTCCTCCCACGGCGCCCCACCCGGACGCACGCAGGGCGGACGGAACGGCGCTCGCGGCGCAACGGCCGTTGCGGGCGGTCCGGATGCAACGCGGCCTGCGGCCGCGGACGGATGTCCACCCACCCTGTCCCACCGCCCAAAACCCCTGCAAACAAGCGGGACCGCAACGCCAGCGCCCGTCCGATGGGGCGGTTCGTGGGAAATCGTGTGCAATTGGGGTTGCTTGGTGGGGAGAAGTGGGGTAGAAAGCACCCCACGTCGGACCGGGGTGGAGGGGCTCCTCCCACTCCTCCACCTCGGTCCGGCCTCCCTCTTCACACGCAGCACGGGCATCCGGAGCCCGCACCGTGGCCTTCGACGGCACTGCCGACTACACCCTCGACGCCAAGAACCGCCTGAACGTGCCGGCCCGGTTCCGCGATCTCCTCCAGGACGGTGTGGTTCTCGCCAAGTCGACCGACCCCTGCGTGCAGATCTGGCCGCGCGAGGCCTACGAGGCCCACCGCCGGTCGATCATCGGCCAGCTCAACCCCGGCGGACAGCAGGCCACGATGGCCAAGCGCTTCTTCGCGGCGAACTCCCATCCGACCGAGCTCGACAGCGCCGGTCGCGTGATGGTGCCGCCCTTCCTCATGGACCACGCCACCCTCGGCAAGGAGGTCACGGTGATCGGCGCGGACGACCACCTCGAGGTCTGGGACCGCCAGGCCTGGACGACGTACAACGAGAAGCTGACGGCCGAGATCCTGGCCCTCAGCGAGAGCTTCGACGCGGCGGGGCCGGCGGCATGACGACGGCGCTCGCCACCATCCCCTACGACATGACGGCCTCCCACGTCCCGGTCCTCGCCGGCGAGCTCATCGACCTGACCGACCCGCAGCCGGGGGAGGTCGTCGTCGACTGCACGTTCGGCGCGGGCGGCCACGCCCGCCTGATGGCCGAGCGCGTCGGCCCTGAGGGGCTCGTCGTCTGCATCGACCGCGACCCGACCACGCGGCGCCACTTCGACGCCCTGGCCGCTGAGGTGGCCACGCCGCTGCGCTACGTCGGCGCGACCTTCGCCGACGGGCTCGGGCAGCTGCGCGACGAGGGCCTCGTGGCCGACATCGTGCTCGCCGACCTCGGCCTGAGCTCCATGCAGGTCGACACCTGGGGCCGGGGGTTCGCCTACGCCTACGACGCGCCGCTGGACATGCGCATGGACCCCGAGCAGGAGCTCAGCGCCCGCGACCTGGTCAACGGCATGGACGCGCAGGAGCTCGGCCGGCTGCTGCGCGACCTCGGCGACGAGCGCTACGCCAAGCAGATCGCGCGGGCCATCGTGGCCGCTCGCCCGCTCGAGACGACCGCCGAGCTGGTCGACGTCGTCCAGCACGCGATCCCGGCCGCCGCCCGGTTCGCCGGCGGCCATCCCGCCAAGCGGACGTTCCAGGCGCTGCGGATGGCGGTCAACGACGAGCTGGGCCAGCTGGACGCCGCGCTGCCGCTCGCGTGGGAGCTCCTGCGCCCAGGAACCGGCCGTTTTGCAGGGATCTCCTTCCACTCTGGCGAAGACCGGCGCGTGAAGCGCTTCCTCGCCGCCCGCGCGCAGGGGTGCATCTGCCCGCCGGACCTCCCGGTGTGCGGCTGCGGCCGCACCCCGGAGGCGGAGCTGCTGACCCGCCGGTCGGTCGTCCCGACCGCGGGCGAGGTGGCGGCCAACCCGCGCTCGTCCTCGGCGCGCCTGCGCGTCGCCCGCCGCCTGGAGGTGGCCTCGTGACCCCGCCCGCCACGATCGCCGACCGCACCCGCGTGGCCGGGACGCGGACGACCGTCCCGCGCCGCTCGGCCGCCCGGCCCGCTGCCCAGCCGCAGCCCCGGCGCCTGCGTGCGCCCCATCCCCGCGTGGCAGAGCGCCTGCGCGCACTGCCCGACGCCCCCTGGCTGGACCGCCTCGTGCGCGGCAGCGGCTGGATCCCGCTGGTCGCCCTCGGCCTGCTCGGCATCGTCTTCATGCAGGTAACGATGCTCAAGCTCAACGCCGGCATCGGCCGGGCGGTCGAGACCGCGGCCACGCTCGAGCGCCAGAACGGCGAGCTGCGCGACCAGGTCTCGCGCCTGGACAGCGGCGAGCGCATCGAGGCCGTCGCACGCAAGCTGGGCATGGTCGTCCCGGCCGCCGGCAGCCAGCGCTACGTCACCGTCCGCCCGGGGCGCACCGACGCCCGCGCGGCGGCCCGCAACGTGACGCGCCCCGACCCGGTGCAGCCGGGGAGCACGCTGCCGGCCAAACAGGCCGCCGCCGCGCCGGCCGAGCAGGCGGCGCCCCCGGCCGCGGCGGGCGCCCCGGCCGCCACGGCGCCCCAGGCCACGTCCGTGGCCCCGGTGCAGCAGGCGGCCCCGGTCCCGGCCCCCACCCCGACCCCGGCGGCCACGGGCGGCGCCGCCCCGGTCGCGCAGGCACCCACCGCCCCCGTCGGAGCGCCCGCCGGCTGAGTGCTCGTCCAGCGCCGCATCGGCCTGCTGTTCGCCGTCTTCCTGCTGCTGCTGGGGCTCGCCGGCCTGCGCGCCGCCCAGCTGGGGATCTTCAGCAACGACCGCCTGGCGCAGGCCGCG
>DASPKC010000049.1:0-2870 GCA_035628295.1 Baekduia sp. | reverse complement strand
GCCGAACACCACGTTCGACACCGCCACCGGGACCAGGCAGCGCTTGACGGTGATCCAGGCCTGGTCGACGAACTCGTCGCGCCAGGTGAACGCCGGCGTCACCAGGCACGTGATGGTGCGCGCAGCGAGGACGACCATGCCGCCCACCTGCTCGAACCACCCGAGCCACAGCCCGGCCGTCCTTGGCGCGGCCTCCCGAGGAGGCCCCAACTTCGCTGCCGCAGCAGCCTGTGTGCTCGTCGCCACTCCGCCCTCGCTTTAGCTCTCCTGAGCCCCGGCTGGGCGGAAACATAGTGGGCTAGCATGCCAACAGCAACCAGTCGTTAGGCTGGTCTTGGTCAGCCGATAGGATGATCGACCGGGACCGCCTCAGCGCAGGACGCCGAAGGCCCGCCGCAGCCACCACGCCAGGCCGCCGAAGACCAGCCCGTCGGTCACGAGCAGGCCGGGCCCGTTGAGGCTGCCGTCGGCGGCGACAACCACGGTGTGCACGGCGACGACCGCCAGGAAGGACAGCAGCACGACATGGGAGCGGTAGCCGCAGAGGTGCTCGCGGGCGCACAGCTCGATCGCCGCCACGGTGATGAGCAGCAGCCCGAAGCCGATGGCAACGGCTCCGTCGTCGATGCCGCCGCGCATCACGCCGACGACGACGGCGATCCCGCCGAAGACGAACCCCAGCTCCGTCAGCGGGACCGGGTGCCACAGGGCGCGCGGCGGGCGCCGGCGCGGTGCGCGCGGGGCCGGCACCGACGCCGAGCCGCCCGCCGGCATCGAACGGGGGCGCCCGTGGACGGCGCCCCTGCGCGATCGCTTGCCCACGGCGGCTCAGGCGAACGCCGACCCCGGAGCGCCGGCCGCCGCCAGTACGGGCGAGGGATCGAAGGTGAACACGCGGCCACGCCAGACCTTCCCGTCGCGGACGGTCCAGTGCTCGGCGTTGCGCACGAGCGCGTCGCTGCCCTGGACGCCGACACGCAGCGTCACGACGACCTGCTCGCCGTCGGCGACCATGGACTCGACCTCGAGCTTGTCGAAGTCCAGGACGGCTGCGACCCGGGCGAGAGCGGCCTGCAGGCCGTTGAGGCCCTGGTACGTGCCGCCATACGGCAGGCACGTCGGCTCCTCCAGCTCGAAGTCGTCGTGGACGCAGGCGGCCAAGGCTGCGCCGTCGCCGCTGGCGGCGGAAGCGTAGAACTCCTGGACGAGCTGCTTGGACCGGTCGGTCGTGTCAGACATAGGACCTCCTTCGTGGTCATCGGACGGGGGGCGAACCGGGGCGCGGAGACCCATGGGCACGGGTGTCGCGGGCCGCGTGGGAGGCCGGCGCGAGGAACCTGCGCACGCCGCTCCGGGAGATGTGCAGAATCACGTCGTGCTCCGCAGCGCCAGACAAGGGGACTCGCCGTGACCGACGTGACGCAGGTGGCCGCCCGGGCCATTCGTGAGATGCGCGACTACCAGGCGGGTCTGCGCCGCGACCCCACGCACGCCCACGTCCTGCTCGGCGACCTGCGCCACGCGCTGATCCCGACGCACGTCCTGGCGCGCGACCTGCCCGCCGAGGTCGAGTCCCTCGTCGGGCGCCCCGCGTGCTTCGCCGTCACGTCGCGGATCGGCCGGGTGATCGGCCAGGCGCACGCCAAGGCGTTCTTCGCCTACAGCGGCGGCGCCGCCGAGGGCTGGGACTTCCGCGTGCTCAGCGGGCCCATGTACTTCGCGTGGACCGGCTTTGGTGACGTGGACCTCCTGCTCTGGGAGATCGACAGCGCCGAGGACTTCGCCATCCTCTGGGAGTCCGACAACTCCTTCAGCGCCACGGAGGCGCTCCAGCAAGGCGATCGCGGCCGGTCCTGCCACATGCAGGCCGGGTACGCGGCCGGCTGGTGCGAGGTGGCCACCGGGATGCAGCTCGAGACGCGCGAGATCGCCTGCCGGGCCGAGGGCGTCAGCCATTGCCGGTTCCTCGTCGCCCCGGCCAAGGACTTCGAGGAGCGCATCCTCGGTCCGCGCTTCCACCGACCGACGAGCAGCTACTCGATCATGCGCTTCAAGTCCGACAGCTTCTCCGACGAGCAGATCGCAGCCGCCCCGCCGCGCAGCCCCACCGCGTAGCCCGCGGAGCGCGGCATCTGGGAGAGGGAGGTCGAGGCGCATCGCGTCGGTGGTCCGGCGGGGACGGAGGTAGCATGCTAGCGCACCAATGCGCGGCGATGGGGAATTTCGTGACTCAGGGGCAGAGCCGGCCCGCACGCCGCTGTCGCGCAAGCTCGTGCTCGGGGCCCTCACCGCGGTGCCGGCGCTCTCGACGACCATCTACCTGCCCGGCCTCCCGGACATGGCGGACGACCTCGGGGCGAGCACGAGCGCGGCGCAGCTCACCATCTCCGGCTTCGTCGCCGGCCTCGCCGGCGGCCAGCTCGTCGCCGGCCCGCTCAGCGACCGGCTCGGCCGCCGCCGGCCCATCATCGGCGGCCTGCTGATCTACGTGGCGTCGGCGCTGGCCTGCGCGCTCGCGCCATCGGTCACGGTCCTCATCGTGGCGCGGTTCGCCCTCGGCCTGTCGGGCGCCGCCGGGCTCGTCATCGCCCGTGCGACCGTCCGCGACCTGCACACGGGAGCGGCCGCGGTGCGCCTCTTCTCCGTGCTCATGCTCGTCATGGGCGTCGCACCGATCGTCGCGCCGGTCCTCGGCGGCCAGCTGCTCGCGCTGGGCTCCTGGCGGACGATCTTCCTCGGCGCGAGCGCGATCGGCGCGCTGCTGGCCCTGGCCGTGGTCGTGGTCCTGCCCGAGAGCCTGCCGCCCGGTCGCCGGCAGAAGGTCGCGCTCGGCGCGACGCTGCGGACCCCGGCGCGCCTGCTCTGCGACG
>DASPKC010000048.1:0-2740 GCA_035628295.1 Baekduia sp. | reverse complement strand
GGGGCCGGCTCGGGGCGCGAACCGGAGGCCGGGGCGGGGGGCGGCGCGGCGGGAGGCGCCGGTGGCGCAGCGACCGCCGCCGGCGAGGAGGGGGCGACGGGCGCCCCGCCGGCGGCGAGCGCGGCCTCGAGGCGCTCGATGCGCGACAGCAGGGCGCGCGTCGAGCCGTCGACCTCCGGCGCGGCGGCCTTCACCAGCGCGAGCTCGAGCTGCGTCCGGGCGTCGGCGCCGTCACGCGTCAGCCGCATGCCGGTCGCCAGGAGGTCCAGCAGCCGCACGACGTCGCCGCCCCGGACGGCGCGGGCCTGGGCGAGCAGCCGGGCGTCGCGGTCGTCGGTGAGGTGCAGCTGCGCCGGCACCTCGCCGAGGGTCTGCACGACGAGCACCTCGCGGGCGTGGCCCTCGAGATCACGGGCGAACTGCCCCATGTCGCGGCCGGAGTCGGCCAGGCGCGCGACGGCGCGCAGCGCCTCCGCGGCGTCGCCCCCGGCGACGGCGTCGACGGCGCCGAAAAGGAGGTCGTCGTCGGCCACGCCCAGCACGGCCAGGACGTCGTCGAGCGCGATCTCCCGGCCCGCGTAGGTGACCAGCTGCTCCAGCGTCCCGAGCGCGTCGCGGAACGAGCCCGTGGCGTGGCGGGCGACGAGCGCGACGGCGTCGGGCCCGATCGCGATGCCCTCGTGCTGCGCGACCCGCTGCACGACGGACGCGAGCTGCTCGACGGTCGGGCGGGTGAAGTCGAAGCGGTGGCAGCGGTCGACCACCGTGGGCATGACCTTGTGCGCCTCGGTGGTGGCGAGCACGAAGATCGTGTTGGGCGGCGGCTCCTCGAGCGTCTTGAGGAACGCGTTCCATGCCTGCGGCGAGAGCATGTGCGCCTCGTCGAGGATGTAGACCTTGTGCTTGCCGGTGACCGGCGCGAACTGGACGCTCTCGCGCAGGTCGCGGATGTCGTCGACGGAGTTGTTGGACGCCGCGTCCATCTCCACGACGTCCATCGAGGACGCGTTGGCGATCGAGACGCAGGAGTCGCACCGCCCGCAGGGCTCGACGGTCGGCCCGTCGACGCAGTTCAGGCACGACGCCAGGATCTTGGCCATCGACGTCTTGCCCGTCCCGCGCGACCCGACGAACAGGTAGGCGTGGTGGACGGCCCCCTGCGCGACGGCGTTGCGCAGGGTCCGCACGATGTGCTCCTGGCCGACGACGTCCGCGAAGCTCCGGGGGCGGTGGCGGCGGTACAGAGAGGGTCCGGCGGACACGGGCGGTCGAGTGTAGCCCCCGGTCCGGCGCCGGAGAGCCCTGGCCGCGTAGGGTCCCCGTCCCATGGCCGACGCCCTGCTCGACGACCTCCTGGAGTGGCTGCGGATCCCCTCGATCTCGACGGGCGGCGGCGATCCGGCGGACCTCGACCGGGCCGCCGAGTGGGCCGCCGGGAAGGTCCGGGGGGCCGGCGGGACCGCCGAGCTGGTGCGCGTCGACGGCTCCAACCCGATCGTCGTGGGCGAGCTGCGCGCGGCGGATCCGGACGCACCCACGGTCCTGATCTACGGCCACTACGACGTGCAGGGCCCGGGCGACCCGGGGCTGTGGACGACCCCAGCGTTCGAGCCCGACATCCGCGACGGGCGGATCTGGGCCCGCGGCGCGGCGGACGACAAGGGCAACTTCTGGCCGCTGCTGGCCGCGGCGTGCGCGCTGGCGCAGGCGGGCGAGCTGGCCGTCCACGTGCGGGTCTGCTGCGAGGGCGAGGAGGAGGCCGGCAGCGCCGGGGTCATCGCGTGGCTGCGCGACGACCCGATCGGCGCCGACGCGGCGATCGTCTTCGACTCCGGGATGGTCGACGCGCAGACGCCGGCGGTGACGGTGGGCCTGCGCGGCATCGTCCAGACGACGTTCAGCGTGCGCACCGGCGCGCGCGACATGCACTCCGGCCTCTACGGCGGCGCCGTGCTCAACGCGCTGCACGTCGTGCACCGGATGCTGGCGGCCGTCGCCCCCGACGGCGAAGGCCGCGTGCGCGAGGAGCTGCGCGCCGGGGTCGCGCCGGTGGCCGACGCGGAGCGCGCGTCGTGGGAGCGGCTGCCGCCGGGGGCCGACGTCCTCGCGGACGCGGGCGCGCGTGAGACGGCACCGGGGGCGGCGCGCGAGTACTACGAGCGCACCGGCGCGCAGCCGGCCGTCGACATCAACGAGATCGTGGGCGGTGAGCCGCGCACCGTCGTGCCGCATACCGCGCGCGCGACGGTCTCGCTGCGCCTCGCTCCCGGCCAGGACCCCGCCGCGATGCGCCGCGAGCTCGAGCGCCTGCTGCGCGACGCGGCGCCCGAGGGCGCGGAGCTGGCGTTCCACTGGCACGACGCCGCGCCGGCGCTCTTCGGCGTCGACGAGCCGGCCATCCGGCTGGCCGCCGACGCGCTGGAGCGGGCCTGCGGCACCCCGGCCGCGTTCGTGCGCTCCGGCGGCTCGATCCCCATCGTCGCCGAGTTCGCCGCCAAGGGCATCCCCACGATCGTGACGGGCTTCGTCCTGCCCGACGACGCGTTCCACGCCCCCGACGAGTCGTTCTCGCTGCGTGGGCTGGAGCTCGGCGAGCGGGCGGGGCGTGAGCTGCTGCGCGCGCTCGCCGCGCTGCCGCGGTGACGGGCCGGTGGTGGCTGGCCGCCGCGGCGGCCGCTGCGGCGTGCCTGGCCGCCGGCGGGCTGCTCGGGCCGCTGAACAACTACGACACCGCCTATTC
>DASPKC010000047.1:0-7785 GCA_035628295.1 Baekduia sp. | reverse complement strand
GGGCGCCTCGTGTGGGCCGGGGCGGGGCACCTGCCGCCGCTGGTCCTGCCCGTCGGTGGCGAGCCGCGGTTCGTCGACCTTCCGGGTGGCCCGCCGCTCGGCGCCGGCCCGGGGTACGCCGAGCGCCCGGTGACGCTCGGTCGCGGCGACGCGCTCGTGCTCTACACCGACGGGGCCGTGGAGGAGCGCGGCCGGCCCCTCGACCACGGGATGGCGGCGCTGCGTGCGGCGGTCCCGGCCGGCGCCGGCGCGGGGGAGATCACCGCGGCCCTGCGCGACCTGGTCGGCGGCCGCGCCACGGGCGGCGATGACGTCGCGCTGCTCGTGGTCGTGCGGCGCTAGATGGCGTAGAGGAAGTCGAGCCCGACGTCGTCGAGCAGCCGCTGGGCCTCGACGTTGAGCTGGCGCAGCTCCCCGGTGAGGAACAGCACGCCCATGCCGATGAGCACGAGCCCGGAGACGGCCGTGACCAGCACGTGGCGGTCGCGCAGCCAGCGGAACGCGGTCGTCGCGCGCTCGAAGGCCACCGCGGTCGCCAGGAACGGGATCGCCAGGCCCAGGGAGTAGAAGGCCAGCAGGACGCCGCCCTTGCCGACGGTGTCGGAGGTCGACGCCGCGGCCAGGATGGAGCCGAGCGTGGGGCCGACGCACGGCGTCCACGCCACGGCGAACGCCAGGCCCGCGAGGACCGGCCCGCCGGAGCCCGCGCGGCGCATGAGCGCGTCGGGGCGGAAGTCCCGGTTGAAGCGCGGGACCACGAGCGTCAGCAGGAAGAACGTGCCGAGCGCGACGATGGTCCAGCCGGCGATCGTGTTCAGCAGCTCCTGGTTCTCGCGCAGCGTCGAGCCGATGCCGGTCGCGCCCATCCCGAGCGCCACGAACATGATCGTGAACGAGAGGCAGAAGATCAGCGCCGGGCCGAGGACCGTGAACAGCGGACGCTCCTTGGCGCGCAACTCGTCGGGCGTGACGCCGGAGACGGCGCTCAGGTAGCCCGGCACCAGCGGGAGCACGCAGGGCGAGATGAACGAGACGAAGCCGACCGCGAAGGCCGCGAGGACGGTGGTGTCGACGCCCTCGTTCACCGCTCGTAGCGCGCCATGTCGGCTTCCAGCAGGGCGAGGTCGCGCTCGGGCAGCGGCGGCGCGGAGGCGTCGGCGTCCGGGTCGGCCGCCGCGCGCCGGCGCCAGCGCGGCAGGAGCAGCAGCAGCAGCGCGATCAGGAGCGCGGCGGCGCCGAGCGGGACCAGCAGCGTGGTGATGCCGAAGCCGTCGGTCTCCGGGTCGGCCAGCACGTTCTCGCCGTACTGGGCGACGAGCCGGTCCTTGATCTCGTCCTTGGAGAGCCCCTGCGCGATGTACTCGCGGATGATCGCCCGGGTGCGGTCGGCCTGCGGCGACTCGGCGATGTTGAGCGGCACGTTGCACGAGACGCACATCACCTCGTCCTCGACGTCGAGGAACCGCGCGGGTGCGGCGTGCGCCCCGGCCGGCAGCGCCAGCACCGCGACGAGCAGGAGTCCGAGGAGCGTCAGCCGCCTCATCGCGCCGCCTCCGCCTTGTCGAGGGCGCGGGTCATGAACTCCTGGGAGATCTGCCCCCGCGAGATGGCGATGACCCTGCCCTCCCCGTCGAGGACGAAGGTCTCGGGCAGCGCACGCGTCCCGTACTCCTCGGCCAGCGTCGTGTCCACGTCGCGCACCGACGGGTAGGTCAGCTCGTACTCGCGCTCGAACTTCTGCGAGTCGACGTCGGTGTCGTTGAAGGTCGCGCCCAGCACGGTCCCGGTCCCGTTCTTCGTCAGTCGCTCGTGGGCGGCCTGCAGCACCGGCGCCTCGGCCCGGCACGGCTCGCACCACGACGCCCAGAAGTTCAGCACCACGATCTTGCCCGTCAAGTCCGCCAACTTCGTCGTCCCCGGCCGCCCGAGGTTCGGCCGCTCGAGCGTCAGCCCCGGCGCCGCCGGGCGCTCGCCCTGCTTGACGGCGTCGTCGAGCGTCGTGTCCTCGCCCGTGCCCGCCACGCCGTAGATCAGCAGCGCCACCAGGGCAAGGGCGAGCACCGCGACGACCGCGGGAACGATGGGACGGCGGCGGGTCACCCCCACAGAGGGTAGACGAGCCTCACCCGCGCCCTGCCGCTCCCACCGCCCGCGCCGGACGGCTAGGATGCGTGGCCACGCGGGTGTAGCTCAGTTGGCAGAGCGTCGGCTTCCCAAGCCGAAGGTCGCGGGTTCGACCCCCGTCGCCCGCTTGCGTGAACCGCCGCTCGTCGGCGGTTTTCGCGTTTCGGAGCCGATTCAGCTCGTCCCCGGGTCGCCGCCGCCGGCGGAGCAGCAGCCGGCGGGCCTGCCGCGACCGTCCCGGAGTACCCCCTGGAGCGGGGGATGCGGGACGCTCGCGTTGCGCGACGTCGCGCGCTTCGAGGGCCTGGACGCTGCGGGCACTCCGACCGCGGGGACGGCGACACCCCACCGACGAGCAGGCGAGACTCCTTCTGTGCGGACGCTGGAGCAGCAGGACGACCGGCTGCCGGACTGGCTGGCCGTGGCGCTGCTCGTGCTCGGCCGGGGGCAGGAGCCCGAGCTCGACGCGCTGCCGCCGGTGTTCGCCGGGCACCGCGCCGACCGCGACCGCCTCCTGGCCGGGGGCGGTGACTGGCTCGACGTCTGGAACCCGTACGCGTTCCGCGACGAGGAGGACGTCATCCACCCGGTCGCCGGGCCGGACGGCGACGCGTACCGCGAGCTGGCGCCGGCCGACGCCGAGCGCTGGCGCACGGTCCGCGACGCCCTCGAACCGCACGTCCTGTCGCCCGCGGACTGGGTGCTCGCGCGAGGTGCGCGCCGGCTGAACCAGGAGCCGCTCGCGCTCGCCGCGACCGACGACCTGGTGGTCTGGGTCTTCGTCCCGGACTTCGACGAGGCGGAGCTCCTCCAACAGCTGGTCTACGTGCTGGCGCCCGAGAAGCTGCAGCTGCTGATGGCGCGCGGCCTCGTCGGCGACGCGGGCGCCTGACCCGAGCGGGTCCTCCATCGCAGCGACGCGGGGCGCGGGCGATGGGTGGGCCGGGGATGGGGCGCCCGCCGCATCGCGCGCTGCCTGTTGGCGGATCGCCGCGGCATCTGAGGGGTGGATCTGCCAACAGATGCGGTCGCGGGGCTGTCCCAGCATCGAGTGGCGGATTTCCGCGCTATCTCAGGGTCGATCCGCCACTCGATGCGGAGGACGTGCGGTTTGATCCCCGCATGACCACCGGCTACCGCGTCCTGCACGCCGCCGACGCGTTCTGGCGGCCGTCGAACGCCACGGGCGTGTGCAACACCGACCTGGCGAAGCAGCTGGAGATCGGCACGCTCGGCGCGCGCCTGTGGCGGCTGCGGCCGGGCCAGACGATCACCAAGCACCGCCACCGCACGCAGACCGAGCTCTACGTCGTGCTCGAGGGAACGGGCCGCATGCGCATCGGCGAGGAGGTGCTGACGCTCGAGCCGCTGTCAGCGCTGGTGGTCGAGCCGCGCACCGTGCGCCAGCCCTTCAACGACACGGGCGCCGACGCGCTGTGGCTCGTGTGCGGAGCGCCACCCGAGCCGGCCGACACGCGCGCGATGACACCGGAGACCATCGCCGACCTCTACCCCGATGGTCTGACCGCGCTGCCGCCGGAACTCGCCGGCGCCTGAGCGCGCTGGGCGCCCCGGCACGGACGCCGCGCCGGTCCTGCATCGCCGCGCTCAGTCGACGAGCTTCCAGAACGAGTCCTTGCGGATGATCTGGCCGCCGGCGAACTCGAGCAGGTCGCAGCCGCGCACCTCCAGGCGCTCGCCGGTGCGTTGCGTCCCGCGCAGCGTCCACTCGGAGACGCCGCGGTCGCCGCAGACCCAGTGCCGGTCGTCGCCGTAGTGGACGTCCGGGATCCCCTCGAGGCGGGACCGCAGGCCCTCGCGGACCTGCTCCTTGCCGACGAGTCGCCGTCCTCCGGGTGCCGGGCCGCGGGGCATCTCCAGCACGCAGTCCTCGGCGAAGAACGACATGATCGCGTCGAGGTCGTGGGCGTTGAAGGCCTCGAGGAAGGCGCGGAGCACCGAGACGCTGGGCTGCGGGCTTGCCATGGCTGTGACTCCTCGTCGGGACCGCGAGCCTCGCGCAAGCACGGCCCTGTGGCAAGCCGCCCGGGCGCGGCGAGGAGCGGCTCGGTCAGCCTCGACGGCCCCGCCGGCCGCTGAGGGCCGCGCGCAGCCGCGCGGCCTGGCCGGCGGGGTCCGCCACCTCGAGGACGAGCCGGGCGTACGGCGGGGCGCCGGTCGTCTCGATGACGAGCACCGTCGCGCCCCGGCGGACGTCCCAGAACTCGCGCTTCGCGCCTCGCCCGTAGGACCCGGCGCGCAGGAAGCCGGGGACCTCCGTTCCCGGAAGGCGCATGCCGCGCCGCGGGACGGTCCTCGTCGCGGGCGTCGTGACGCCGGCGATCTCCGTCAGCGGGATGGCGATCCGGCGCCGGAAGGCGAACGCCGCGTCGCGCCTGCCGAGCCGGACGACGAGGTCGCCGTCCTCGATGTCGAGCGCGATCCGCGGCGTGCCGCGGGTCACGAGCACGACCGGCGCGGTCACGAGGATGATCGCCAGCGCGCTGACCCCGACGCAGATGCCGAGGATCCCCAGCCACTCGGCTGCCCCGGTGACGAAGAACGTTCGCATGGGGAACACCGTCGGCGGTCGCCGTACGGGGCGCGTAACCCGCTCGTAACGGGCCACGGCGCGCTCACGGGTGCGCGATGATCGCGGCCCGGCGCGGGACACCCCGGCCGAAGGAAGGACAGCCTATGACCCATCCGAACCTGCAGCTCATCGAGCGCTTCTACGGCGCCTTCGCCGAAGGCGACGGCGACGCGATGGCCGCGTGCTACGCGCCCGGCGTGCGGTTCTCGGACCCCGTCTTCCCGGACCTGCGCGGCCCGCGCGCCGGCGCGATGTGGCGCATGCTCACGCAGCGTGGCGGCGACCTGCGCATCGAGCTGCTCGAGCACGAGGCGCACGACGACCGCGGGTCGGCGCACTGGCGGGCGCACTACACCTTCACCGACACCGGGCGGCCCGTCGTCAACGACGTCCACGCCCGGTTCCGGTTCGCCGACGGCCTCATCGTCGAGCACCGCGACGCGTTCAGCTTCCATGCCTGGGCGCGCCAGGCGCTCGGGCCCCTGGGGCTCGTGCTCGGCCGGACGCCCGTGCTGCGCGCCCAGGTCAGGCGCAAGGCGGCCGGACGGCTGGCGGCGTTCGAGGCCTGAGCGGCCGGGACGCTAGAGCAGCTCCGCGAGCTTCTCGGCCGCGCGCCGGGCCCCGTCGGTCTCCACGTGCCGGTAGGCCACGGGGCGCCCGACCTCCTCGGCGATCGCCGCGGCGATCACGTCCGGGTCGGCCGTCTCGAAGTCCATGCGCCGGCCCGCCCCGTAGCGGTCGAGCCGGTGGGCGACGTGCATCTGCTGCTCGAAGTGCTGGCGCAGCGGGAAGTACAGGAACGGCCGCCCGCTCGCCGTCAGCTCCATCGCGGTGGTGAGGCCGCCCTGGACGACCGCGACGTCGCAGGCCGCGAGGTGGCGGTAGAGGTTGTGCACGTAGGCGACGACCTCGAGGCCCTCCCGTCGCGGGAGCGCCTGCGGATCGATGCGGGGGCCGGCCACGGCGATCATGCGCAGCTCGGGCACCTGCCGCTTGGCGCTCTCGAACGACTGGATCACCCGCCGCAGCAGGTCGGCGCCGACCCCCGACCCCCCGACGCTGACGATGCAGACCTTCTCGTCCTCGCCGAAGCCGAGCTGGTCGCGCAGCTCGGCCCGGTCGCCGAACGTCCCCGGGTCGAAGCCGGTCACGTAGCCGGAGAACTCGAAGTTGCGCTCCGTCCAGTCGCGGATCATCGGCAGCTGCGGCCCGAGCCGCTCGTCGACGATGTCCTCGGGGTTGCCCACGAAGATCGCGCGGTCGCGCAGGCCGGGATGCGCCGCGACGTGCTCGACCATCTGGGCGTTGTAGTCGGCGGTGAGGAGCGCCTCTCGCGCGCCGCCGTCGGGCATCGGCAGCCAGCCGACGAAGTCGGTCAGCCACGCGTAGGAGGCGCGCTTCTCGCCCGGGTTCTCGTGCAGGTAGTAGTCGAGCTCCCAGGCCTCGTCGCCGACCCAGAGGTCGTAGCGATCCTCCCGGACGACGTCGTGGAAGACCATGAAGTTGTTGATCAGGATCTCGTCCATCCGCCGCCAGGCGTGGAAGCAGTGCAGGTCGTGCTCGGCCGACTCCGCCTCGACGTGGCCCGATTCGCTGGCGAGGTGCTCGCTGGCCGGATGGATCCGTTCGCCCTCCGCCTCCAGCACGCGGGTCACGGGGTGCTGGGCGAGCCAGTCGATCTGGATGCCGTCGACGAGCCCGCGCAGCTCGCGGGCGATCGCGATGTCGCGCTGCGCGTGCCCGAGCCCGATGGGCGACGAGATGTAGAGGGCGCGCTTGCGCCCGTCGGCACGGTGGACGGTGGGGTCGCGTCGCCCGCCCTCGGCGAACTCGCGCAGTGCGAGGTTCACCGCCACCGGCTTGCGGGCGTGCGCGAGGTGCCCGACGCCGCGCAGCGTCTCGAGCCGGGCGCCCGTGACCCGGGCCAGGGCGTTGCCGTCGGCGTAGGCCGTGGCCTTGTCGCGCGTGCCGTGGATGACCAGGACCGGGCACCGGACGCGCTCGGCGAGCTGGCGCTGCGCGCGCCGGGTGAACGGCGCGGCGGGCGCGGCCGTGAAGCTGAGGCCCAGCGTCGTCCCGTCGGTCTCGTGCGCCCAGGCGATCGAGTCCTCTGTCTGCTTGGTGGAGTGCGGCTCGGGGAGCATCTGCGCCGTCCACCACTCGACGAAGTCCGCGTAGCCGCCGTGCGACCAGTACCAGACGTTGAACTTCCCGAACCCGCGGGTGGTGAGCGGGCGCCGGTGCACGAGGCCGGCGGTGCGAGGGTGGAACGCCGCGCGCGTGGCGAGCGAGCGCGCGGTCACGGGGAACATCGGGGCCAGGAAGGCGATGCGCTCGACGCGCTCGGGGTGCTCGGCGGCCAGCAGCAACCCGCGCTGCGCGCCGCGCGACAGCGCGACGACCACGGCGCGCTGGACGTCGCACGCGTCCAGCACGTCGAGGGCGTCCTGCATGAACTCGCGCTCGTCGTAGGCCGACTGCTCGGTCGGGCGGTCCGAGCGCCCGTTGCCGCGCGGGTCGAACGTCACCACCCGGAAGTGGCGCGCGAAGTACGGGATCTGCGCCTTCCAGATCCTCGCGTGCACGAACGTCCAGGTGGGCAGGAAGAGCACCGTCCGCTCGCCCTCGCCGTAGCGCTCCCAGAAGACGCGCACGCCGTCGCGCTCGACGAAGCCGGTCTCGTCGGGATGGCGGGCGCGGCTGGCGTCGGCCTGGTCTCCCATGAGCGCCATCATCGCCTGCCCGGCGTCAGGGCCGCGCCTCGAGGATGAGGTTGAACGGCGTCTCGGTCGCCCGCCGGAACCGCGTGAAGCCGGCTTCGGTGACGACGGCGCGCAGCCGCTGCTCGCCGGCCTGCGCGCCCAGGGCCAGCCCGACCTCCTGGGACCGCGAGCACGGCGTGCAGATGAGCGTCGAGGCCGAGTAGAAGATCCGGCCCACCGGGTTGAGGTTGTCCTCGACCCGGTCGCCGGCCATCGGCTCGACGATCAGCCACGTGCCGTCGGGTGCCAGCGCCTCGCGCACGTGCGCCGCGGCGCCGACCGGATCGCCCATGTCGTGCAGCGCGT
>DASPKC010000046.1:0-4602 GCA_035628295.1 Baekduia sp. | reverse complement strand
GCGCTCGGCCTCAAGCCGCGGCGCAATGGCGTCGAGCTGCGATTCGCACGCCGGGCGGACGTCGCGCAGTTGCTCGAGCGCGTCGGTACGAAGGACACCGTCCCGCTCGCAGCCCTGCGAACGCGCTGGTCGGACGCATCGGCGGCCTGACCGTCGTCATACGGGCGGTGGGACTCGAACCCACAAGCCGACCTTTTTGAGAGGTCGAGGTATGCCAATTCCCGTCACGCCCGCGGGCGGATGGGAGGCTACCGTGCCGTCAGGCCGCGACGGGCCGGTCGTCGCCCACGCGACGCTCGACCTCGACGTTCCACGCCTGCTGGAACCCGCGCATCGCGAACCCGATGAGCAGGAGCTGGGCGGGAACGATGATCGCCGTGATGGTCCCGAGGATGTTCTCGTCCAGCGACGGGCTGGTGAAGCCGTCCTTGGTGCGGTCGAACCACTCCGGCGTCGCGACGGCCGCGAAGATCGCGAGGACGATGGCCAGCGCGGCGATCACCGGCAGCACGCCGCGGTTCCAGCGGCCCACGAAGTACGCCATGACGAGGTAGATCACGACGTACGCGACCTGGACGCTCTTCGCGCCCTCGAGGGCGTCCCAGCCGCCGATCGTCACGATCAGGACCAGGACGACGGACGCGATCAGCAGCAGGATGACCGTCGCCTTGGTCGCCTTGCTCGAGGCCTTCTCCCGGTTGGGGTGCTCGATGACGACGTCGCGGTTGCGGGCGGTGGCGGCCATGACGGGAGCGACCATACAATCGTTGGCAGGCGGATGCTCCGGTTTTCCCGGCGCCGTCGCCGGCGGGCGTGGCGGAACTGGTAGACGCGCGAGGTTTAGGTCCTCGTGGCCACCTGGCTGTGGGGGTTCGAGTCCCTCCGCCCGCATCACGCCCTCCGGCGCGCGATCAGCGCTTCCGCCCGACGTGTTCGTCGAGGCTGGCGACCGACGCGCGGTGCGCCACGAGAAGTTCCGGGGGTTTCTGTGCCCGAACGCACGTTCGCACGCGATCCGGACGGCACCCGATATGCTCGGCGTGACAGACGCTCCCCGGGGGAGTGAGTTAACGGCTATGCGCGCGGTCTCCAAAACCGTGAATCCGGGTTCGAATCCCGGCTCCCCCGCTCAGCCGGCGCTGGTCGCCGTCGCGGCGCGTACGCGCCGGACCGCCGCCTCGGCGTCCTCGACGGACACCACGAGGCGGTGCCAGTCGCCGCCGTCGGCCTCGACCACGACAGCCGGCTCGCCGCAATAGACCGCCGCGAACGTGCGCACGCCCTTGTGCCGGAAGCGGCCGAACGCCAGACGCCGCGGCACGGCGGTCCCGCCGACCCGCCAGCCGAGGTCGACGTTCCAGCCGTCGCGCTCAACTCGGACGTCGCGGATGCCCGCCAGCGGAACCGACACCTGGCGGGCGAGCGCCATGATCGCGTGCCGGCCGGAGAGCCGGACCACCACGCGGTCCTCCTCGACGTCGAGGGTCATCATGGCCTGCATGATGGCGGGCGCGACGCGCGCTCGTGCCCTGCATCGGACAAGCCGTCTGTGACGCAGGCCACATCGGCGCTTGCCGGACGGCCAGGGCGGGGTAGGGAAGGCGACCATGCGGGTCGGACTCGTCCTCGGAGCCGGAGGCGTCATCGGTGCCTCCTGGCTGGTCGGCGCCCTGGAGGCGCTGCAGGACGAGACGGGCTGGGAGCCCGGATCGGCCGATCACATCGTCGGCACGTCGGCGGGTTCGGTCATCGGCGCCATGGCCGCCGACGGTGTCTCGCCGAGCCTCATCGGCGCCCACATGACGGGGGCCGCCGCCGACGACGCGGTGGAAGCCGAGCACCGCGCCGACGAGCTCTCCGAGCGCGTGGCCGGCCACGAGCTGCGCCTCGGGGGCCTTCCCGTGCCGGGCCCGGGGTCGATGCGCCTGGCGGTCAGCACGCTGCGCAACCTCCGCCGGCGCCCCGCGTCGACCCTGATGGCCGGCCTGCTGCCCCAGGGCTTCATCTCGACCGACCCCATCAGCCGACTCGTGCGCGACTTCGTCCGCGGGGACTGGCCCGACCACCCGTCCTACTGGGCGGTGGCCGCCGACTATTGCGACGGGCGGCGCGTCGCCTTCGGCCGCGACGACGCCCCGCCGGCCCACGTCGCCGATGCGGTGGCCGCCTCCTGCTCGATCCCGGGCTTCTACCGGCCCGTGCGCATCGCGGGCCGCCCCTACGTCGACGGCGGCATCTGCTCGATGTCGAACCTCGACCTGCTGTGCGGCCGCGAGCTGGACCTCGTCCTCTGCTTCAACCCCACCTCGTCGCTCGCCGAGGTTGCTGCCGCCACACCGGCCGAGCGCATCGGCGCGGTGATGCGCGGCATGTCGGGCCGGCGCCTGGGGCACGAGGCGCGCAAGCTGCGCGCCGAGGGCACCGAGGTGGTCCTCGTGCAGCCGGGCGCCGCGGAGGTCGCTGCCATGGGCGTCAATCTCATGGCCCGTGCCCGTCGTGCCGAGGTCCTCGAGATCGCCCGGCGCAGCACCGCGCTGGCGATCCGCGAGCTGCGCGCCGACGGCGCGGCGCTCCCCGGCAAGCCGCGCCGGGCCCGTCGCACCGCAGCGCCCGCCCGTCGCGCCGCCTGACATCCTGCGCGCCGATGTCCCGGATGCTCGCGCTCACGGCTGCCGCGCTGCTGGCGCTCGCGCCCGGCGCGGCCGCCCAGGACCCGCCGGCGACGGCTCCCCCGACGACGCTGCCGCCCACCACGACCGAGCCGCAGACCGCCCCCGAGGACGACGGGACGGACATCGAAGTGCCCCGGGAAGACGACGAGCCCGCCGACGACGTCGTCGTCCCGGCCGAGCCCGACGACGAGCCGGCCACGCCGCCCGCCGCCGCGCCGTCGCCAGCGGCCGACGCCGCCGAGATGCCGCCAGAAGCCGCCCCGCAGCTGGCCGACACCGGCGGGACCGATCCGCTGCTGCTGATCGGCGGCGGCGTGCTGCTGGCCGCTGCCGGTACGGCGCTGCTGCGCCGGCGCCGCGCCTCGGGCTGAGCGGGCGCCGCGCGGGGGCGCCGGGCGCTCGCTAAGATCGCAACGCGGGCTTGCGGGCGAAGTGTTGTGGTTGCACAGGAGCCTTCCAAGCTCTTAGGGCGGGTTCGATTCCCGTCGCCCGCTTGCACCACGGGGAGTGGCGCAGTCTGGTAGCGCACCCGGCTGGGGGCCGGGCGGTCGCAGGTTCAAATCCTGTCTCCCCGACTCGAAGGCCCGGTGCGAACGAGATACCACGAGTTCGCACCGGAGCCTTGGTTTTCCGCCTGGGTCCAGCGATGTCACGGCCGCTCGAAAACTGACCCCGTAGCGCCGGTCGAAAACCGCCCTCCGGTTCGATAGCGCGGCGGGCGTCGCGCAGGCGAGCCCTCTGTGCGGGCGGTGGTGAGCGCTCGATGTAGCTGCCGATCGCGGCGCGGGTTCGATCGGGGTTTCGACTCCTCGCGCCAGACACAGCGCAGCTTGAGCGTGGAGAACCAGGACTCGAAGACCGCCAGCGCCTCGTGGGCGCGGAAGTGGACGTCCAGGGCCCCTCCGACGATCTCCCGGGTGCAGCAGTCGATCGCGGCGTGCAGGGAGCACCAGCCGCGCTCGGCGACCCAACGTCGTCATGTCGGTGTGCCAGAGCTCGTCGGGTCGGGTGACCTCGAAGTAGCCCGGGCGCTTGCGGCGGCCTCGGAGCGGACGGCTGCAGCATGCTCGCGGATCCGGGCTGTGCCGGAGGTCATGCTTGTGCCGTCGGTGGCGATGTCCTCGCGCTGCTTGCGCAGCTCGTCGAGCACGGTGCGGTCTGCCTTGCCCTGTAGCCGCTCGGCGCCGGCGGCCAAGAACTGCTCGCGCCAGGCGCGCAGCAGCGTCTCGGAGATGTCGTGCTCGCGGCAGATCTCCGCGATGGTCTTCTCGCGCTTCACCGACGCGAGCACAGCTCGGTCTTCTGCCGCGCGCCGAACTTCCGGTACGTGCGCTTCTCGCTCACCGCGTCCTTCGGCTCCTCATGCTGAGCGGCCATCCTCCGAGTTGTCTCGGACGGGACAGGGCCGTTCGCCGGCTGTCCATCCACGCAGATTCGGAGCAGACGACCTGTCAAGCGCCCCCCGAGGTCCAGGCCAGTTGGCAGCACCGAGGCGAGCGTCTGGATGGGCCTACGCCAGGACCCCGGCCAAGCGAACCCGGTGGTCCTCAGCTTCTGGCACGACGCGAGGAATGTCTGCGTGAACATGGCCTACCTCTCCGCGCTGCGCGGTTCGGTGGCACGTAAGCCTGCGCGACCTCGACGGCGTATCGCGGCCGTATCCGCTGGCGCGTGTGGTCCGCCACGACGCCCAGCTGAACCTGTCTCCCCAATTCCAGACGGGCCCTGAACTCGGTGACACGAGTCGCAGCCGGCCGAGTCATTAGCGTGGCGTCATGTGCTGACGCCCGGGTCGCGGCTCCGATTGGCGCCCGAGTCCGTAGTCCGCTCGCGCTTGGGACCGCCATGCCAGTCGAGGCACAGCGCGGTCGCGTCGTCATTGAGCGCTCCGCTGGTCGCTTCGAGGATGGCCCGGATGAGGTGCTGCACG
>DASPKC010000045.1:0-8586 GCA_035628295.1 Baekduia sp. | reverse complement strand
GGGGCCGACGGTGGTCGCCACAGCGGTCGTCGACGCGGCGAGCTCGGCCATCGCGCCCGGGTCGAGGCTGTCGGCGGCGATCAGCGGCCAGCCGGCCGCGCCCGGGCCGAGCTCCGCGCGCGTGCGCTCGAGCTTGTCCTGCGAGCGCCCCGCCAGCGCGATCCGCGCCCCTGCCGGCGCCGCGCCTGCGAGGTAGGCGGCCGTCAGCTTGCCGACGAAGCCGGTGGCGCCGAAGACGACGACGTCGTGCCGGCGGTCCTGCTCGGTGGAGCTCATCGGCGCATCCTGACGGGTCGCCGCCGGCCGGGCCCCGTGACACCATCGCGGCGATGGACGGCGCCGAGACGCCCGAGCTGCTCGACCAGCGCGCCGACGCTGCGCACTTCGGCGCGCGCCACGCCGAGGCGATCGTCCTCAAGGAGCGCGCGTTCGCCGCCTACCGCGCGGCCGGCCGGCAGCCGGAGGCGGCGGCCGCGGCGCGATGGCTGGCGTTCCTGCACGGCGCGGTCCGGGGCAATCGCGCGGCCGCCGGGGGCTGGATGGCCCGTGCCGAGCGGCTGCTGGAAGGCGCCGAGGAGACCGTGGAGCACGGGCGCCTCGCGCTCGACCGCGCGCCGTGGACCGACGACCCCGCCGAGCGCGAGCGCCACGCGCGCGCCGCGCTGCGCATCGCCCGGCGCTTCGGCGACCGCGACCTCGAGTTCAGCGCCCAGGCCGTCCTGGGCCACGCCTACGTCGTCACGGGCCGCACCGCGGAGGGCATGGCGCTCATCGACGAGGCGATGGCGGCGGTGGCCGGCGGGGAGGTGGCCGACGTCGTGTCGATCGGCGAGATCTACTGCCGCCTGCTGGGTGCGTGCGAGCGCGCGACCGACGTGACCCGGGCCGAGCAGTGGATCGACGCGGCGCGGCGGTTCGTGGCCTGGGGCGACTTCGTGGTGCCGACGTGCCGGCTGCACTACGGCGGCGTGCTGATGGCGGCCGGGCGCTGGGACGAGGCCGAGGCCGAGCTGCTCGCCGCGGCCCGGGCGTTCGACGACGGTCTGCGCGGCATGCGGGCCGCGCCGCTGGTGCGCCTCGCGGCGCTGCGCGTGCGCCAGGGCCGCTTCGAGGAGGCCGAGCGCCTGCTCGAGGGCTTCGAGGCACGCCCGCCGGCGCGCGCGGTCCTGGCCGAGGTCGCCCTGGCGCGCGGCGACGCGGCGCTGGCCGAGGACCTCGCCGGCCTGTGCCTCGGCGCCCAGGCCGCACCGGACGGCGTGCCCGCCGCCGAGCTGGTCGTGCGGGCCCGGCTCGCCCGCCGCGACGTGGCCGGCGCCCGGAAGGCGCTGGAGCGCCTGACGGCCTTGGCCGGCGCCGCCGGCGGCGCGCGCGCCGCGGCCACGGTCGCACTGGCGGAGGGCCGGGTGCTGGCGGCCGAGGGCGCGCCGCAGGCACGCGAGCGGCTGCAGGGCGCGCTGGACGCCTTCACCGAGCTCCAGTTGCCCCTCGAGGCGGCCGCCGCGCAACTCGCGCTGGCGCGCCTCGTCGCCCCCGTAGCCCCGGCGGGCGCCGCGGCCGAAGCCCGAGCCGCGCTGGCGGCGTTCGAGCGCCTCGGCGCAGCCCACGAGGCCGACGCGGCCGCGGCGTTCCTGCGCACGCTCGGCGTGAAGGCCGCCCGGACGGGGCCGCGCGCCGGCGGGGAGCTGACCCGGCGCGAGCGCGAGGTGCTCGCGCTGCTAGCGCTCGGCTTGTCCAACCCGGAGATCGCCGACCGGCTGTTCCTCAGCCGCAAGACGGTCCAGCACCACGTCGCCCATGTGCTCGCCAAGCTCGGCGTGCGCACCCGCACGGAGGCCGCCGCCTGGGCCACCCGCGAACGCGCCACGAGATAGGCCACCTGGCCGATGCCCGCCGCGCGGGCCGCGGCGATGCTCGCAGCCATGACGACCAACGCACCCTCCATGCAGCCCATTGCGGTCCCGCACGACGGCGGCGAAGCCCGCTGGTGGTCGGAGACCCTCGCCGTGGTCAAGGCGACCGCGGCCGACACCGGGGGCCGGATGACGATCCTCGAGATCACCGAGCCGCCGGGCGCGCGGGCGCCGCTGCACGTCCACCACGCCGAGGACGAGGGCTTCTGGATGCTCGACGGCAGCGCGACGTTCGAGGTCGGCGGCGAGACGATCGAGGCCCGTGCCGGCGACTACGTCTTCGGCCCGCGGGAAGTCCCGCACCGCTACACCGCCGGCCCGGACGGCTGCCGCATGCTGTTCCTGTTCACGCCCGGCGGCTTCGAGGACGTCCTGCGCGAGCTGAGCCGCCCGGCAGCCGCCCGCGAGCTGCCGCCCGACGACATGCCGCCGCCCACCGAGGAGGAGCTCGCGCGCATGGAAGCCGCGATCAAGGCGCACGGCTGCGAGCTGCTCGGCTGAGCGCCGGCGGTGCCCGCGCGGCGGGCGAGCGGCTGGGCGGGCGCGGGGCCCGCCCAGCCACGTCGCGGATCAGGCCTTGCGGCCCGCGATCACCAGGTACTCCTGCTCGAAGCGGGCGCGCTCGGCCGAGCCGACGTTCCACTCGTCGCAGAACTCGTCGAGCGCCTTGTCGAGCTCCGCCTCCCGGCCGCCGGCGGCGGCGTTGTTGCGGGCGGCGATCGTCGGCCCGTACTTGGCCTTGAAGTGCTCGCCGTAGTCGCGCGCGCGCTCGAAGGCGGTGATCTCGAGCATCTCGCGCTCCAGCGTGTGCAGCTCGACACGGCCGCCGAACAGCTCGCGCACGTGCTCCTCGCTGCCCCACAGCGGCGGCGGCGAGGCGCCGGGCGGCGGGGGCGGCGCGAACGGGCCCATCGCCCGGAACAGCGCGCCGATCATGCCCTCGGGCGTCCAGCACAGCATCCCGATCGTCCCGCCGGGGCGGCACACGCGCACCAGCTCGTCGGCGACGGCCTGGTGACGCGGCGCGAACATCGCGCCGATCGAGGACATGACGACGTCGAACGACGCGTCCTCGAACGGCAGGTTCTCGGCGTCGGCGGTGACCCAGTCCAGCTCGAGGCCGGCGGCCTCGGCACGCCGGCGACCCGCCTCCAGCAGCTCCGGCGTCAGGTCGCTCGCGGTCACCTGCGCGCCGGCCTGCGCCGCGGGCAGCGACGCGTTGCCCGTGCCGGCCGCGACGTCCAGGACGCGCTGCCCCGGCTCGATGCCGCACGCTTCGACCAGCCGCGGCCCCAGCGGCAGCAGGAACGTCTCGACCATCCCGGGGTAGTCCCCCGAGGCCCACATCTTCCGGTGCCGGGCCTTGACCTCGGCATCGCTCGGCGCGGCGGTGGCGCCCATGCGGTTCCTCCCCTTCGTCGTCGGACAGGAGCCCCGGTCGGGCTCCCCGATGCGACGACCATCCCATGCTGGGCCGCCCTGTCACATACGGGCAGCCGCCCCACCGGCGGCGGTGCCCCGTAGGTGCGCGCCGCCCTCAGCCGGTGGCCAGCGACGCCGTCGAGAGCCCGAGCCCGCCGTCGACGCGCAGCGCCTGGCCGGTGATGTAGCCCGCCGCGGGCGAGGCGAGGAAGGCGATCGTCCCTGCCACCTCGTCGGGCTCGCCGATGCGCCGCAGCGGGATGGTGCGCAGCAGACCATGCAGGAGCGGCTCGGGCAGCGCGCGGACCTTGGGCGTGCCGATCATCCCGGGCAGCACGGCGTTGACGCGGATCCCGTCCGGCGCCCACTCGGCGGCGAGCGTGCGCACGAGCCCCAGCAGCCCGGCCTTGGCGGCGGTGTAGGCGGCCTGGCCGGGCAGCCCGGTCTCGGCGCTGGCGCTCGAGACGACCGTCAGCGAGGCGCGGGCGGAGGCGGCCAGGTGCGGGTGCGCCGCCTTGGCCAGCAGGAACGGGCCGGTGAGGTTCGTGCGCAGGTCGCCCTCCCAGGCCTCGTCGGGGAAGCGCGCCGCGCGGTGGATCGTGTCGACGACCCCCGCGTTGGCCACCACGGCGTCGAGGCCGCCGAGCCCCTGCGCCACGGCCGCCACCCCCGCCGCCACGCCGGCCGGGTCCCGGGCGTCGAACGCGGCTGTCGCGGCGGCGTCCCGCGGCGGGTGCCGCGCGAGCGCCGCGTCGAGGTCGCAGGCGCCGACGCGCGCGCCGGCCGTCGTGAACGCCGCCACGATCGCACGCCCCAGCCCACCGGTCGCACCGGTGACCAGCACCCGCAGCGGCTCGGGGCTCACGCAGGCTTCTCCAGCCCGTAGCGCTCCCAGTGCTCGGCCGGGATGGCGGCCGGGTCCTTGTACCAGTGCCACACGCAGGGGTCGTGGTCGAAGTCCTCGGGCATGTGCGACGGGTAGATCGGGAAGCCGACCCAGCGCAGCGGCAGCAGCTCGTTCATGAAGGAGCAGTGCGAGCAGTAGATGGGCAGCCCCCGCCGGCCGTGCGTCCAGTCGTGGGCGCCGTCGACGAGCGCGTAGCCGTCCTCGCGCGCGTAGTGGCCGTTGCGCCACAGCCGCTGGCCCGAGCCGCACGGGTTCATCGAGAACGTCACCTTCTCGTCGTCCTCGGTGATCGTGAACGCCCCGGGGTTGGGGCCCACCCCCGACGTGGAATGCGCGCGCCACGTCGCGGCCAGGAGCTCGACGACGCGCCGGCGGTCGAGCTGGGCGACCGCCTCCACGTGCCGGCGCCAGCTCTTCTGCATCGTCTCTTCGTGGGCCGCCGCGATCGCGTCCTCACCCAGGCGCTCCTTGATGAACGTCAGCAGCGCCGCCGTGCCCTCGGCGTACAGGTCGTGCAGCATCTGCCACTCGTGGCGCTGGGCCTCGCACAGCGCTCGCGCGGTGGCCACGTCGCCACGATCCAGCGCCTCGATCGCGCGGTCCATCGTGGGCCGCGAGAGCTGCTCGAGCGTCTCCTCGTCGAACCAGCGGTCGGGCATCACGCGACGCTACCAGCGGCATGCGGTCCTCAGGCGGCGGGACGGAAGCCGCGGACGACCAGCTCGAACGCGTCCCGCCAGGTGCGCTCCGCGTCGACGTCGGTGCGCAGCGTGCCGCCGCGCAGCTCGGCGTTGGCGAGCCCTTCGCACATCGCGTTGAACTCCACCGCCGCTTCGGTCACCGAGCGCCCGTCGAGCTGCCCGGCGTCGCGCAGGCGGCCGACCTTGGCTTCCAGTTGCCCCCACACGCGCCCGCGCAGCTCGACCAGCTCCGGACTGAGGTCGAACGCCGGAACGACACGCTGGAACGCGATGCGGAACAGCGACGGGTGCTCGCGGACGAAGCGCCGGTACATCCGCGCCCCCGCCTCGACGAGATCGGCGGCTGGGTCGCCGGTCTCCGGCAGGCCGGCCAAGCCCTCGCCCAAGTAGGTGAACGCCCGCGCGGCCAGCGCGTCGACGAGGCCGTCCTTCGAGCCGAAGACGCTGTAGACGGCGCGGGTGGTGGTCCCGGCGGCGTCGGCGACGGCGCGGACGGACAGCGCCGCGGGCCCGCCGTCGGCCACCAGCCGCTCGGCGGCAGCGACCAGGGCCTCGCGCGTGCGCTCGTCGTGTTCCCTGGGTCGCCCCATCCGCTTGACAGCGTAGCGCAACATCGTTACGTTTCGCCGTAACGAAACACCGTCTCGAAAAGGGGAGGGAGATGCGCATCCATGTCCTGACGACCGGCCGCCTGCGCGCAAACGCGACGTTCCTGCGCGCCGACGGTTGGGCCACGGGCCTCCTGGGCCGCCGCCGCGACGTCGGGTTCCCGGTCCAGAGCTTCGTCGTCGAGCACCCGGAGGGCACGTTCGCCATCGACGCGGGGCTCGGGGAGCCGCCGCCAATCCCGCGCTGGCAGCGGCGCTGCGTGCCGGTCGTCGCCGACGGCCCGCACCCCCTCTACGCCCAGCTGCAGGCCGCCGGCATCGCGCCGCACGCCGTCTCGCGCGTCGTGCTGACGCACCTCGACTGGGACCACGTGGGAGGCATCGAGGCGTTCCCGAGCGCCGAGGTCCTCGTCCACCGCCCGGAGCTCGCCGCCGCGACCTCGCGGACCTGGCGCGGCCGCTACCGGCCCGATCGCTGGCCTGCGGGCTTCGCCCCCACCCCCTACGACCTCGACGGCGAGCCGCTCGGGCCGTTCCCATGCAGCCGGCGGCTGACCGAGGCGGGTGACGTGCACCTCGTCGGCCTGCCGGGGCACTCCGCCGGCCACGTGGGCGTGCATCTCCGCACCGACGACGCGACCCTGTTGTTCTGCGGCGACCGCGTCCTCCGCGCCGACTGGTTCGCAGAGGACCTCGCGGCCGGCCGGCTGATGGGCCTGGGGATCTGGCACCCGCGAGCGGCGCGCGAGACGAGCCGCCGGCTGCGCGACCTCCTGCGCCAGGAGCCGGCGGTGCTCCTGCCGTCGCACGACGAGGACGTCCCCTCGCGGCTGGTGGCGCTGCGACCCTGGCGGGCCGTGGGCGCGCTGCGCGAAGATCGCGCGTGATGACCGACCTGGCGACGCCCCGGTTCCCGTCCGTGCCCGAGGGCAAGGGCCACTACGAGTCCTTCTACCTGACCGCGACCGCGCCGCAGGGCGGCCGCGCCGTCTGGGTGCGCAACACCATCCTCAAGCGGCCGGGCGCGCCGCCGCGTCCCACGCTCTGGGTCACGCTGTTCGAGGCGGGCGCGCCGCCGGCGCGTGCCCGGGTCACGCTCGACGAGGCACCCGAGGCGGCCGGCTGGCTGCGCTGCGGGACCGCCGCGCACGCGGGGCCCGAGCGCTTTCGCGGCGCGATCGACGGCGCGTCGTGGGAGCTGCGCCTGGAGGCGGGCGAGCCCGAGCTGCAGTACCTCCCGGCGCAGCGCCTGTACGACACCAGGCTGCCGAGCACCAAGGCTGTCGCGCTGCACCCGCGCGCCCGCGTCAGCGGCACCGCCACCGCCGGCGACCGGTCCTTCGAGCTCGACGGCTGGGACGCGATGGCCGGCCACAACTGGGGTGCGGAACACGCCGAGCACTGGATCTGGCTGCATGCTGCCCTGCCCGGCGGCTGGGTCGACCTCGTGCTGGGCCGCACGCGCCTGGGACCGGTCCTCGCGCCGTGGCTGGGCGGCGGCGCGCTCTCGGTCGACGGGCGGCGCACCCGCCTCGGCGGCCCGCGCGGCCGGGCGCGTGTCACGGTCGCCGGCGAGCGCGTCGAGCTCGAGGTGCCGGCCGGTCGCGAGCGGCTGCTGGTCCGCACGCAGCTGCCCGAGACGAGCACGGTGCGCTGGGACTACGCGAGCCCCTCAGGCGCCGCGCGCGACGTGCGCAACTGCTCCGTGGCCGATGCCGACATGCAACTGACCGGCCGGCGCTGGGAGGTCGCAGCGGCGACGGCCATCGAGGCCGGCGTGCCGGCGGCGTAGCGGGGCGGGCCGCCTCGGGACGGCCCGCCCTGCCGGTCACCTCGCCTTCTGGACGACGATGTTGCCGTCCTCGACGGGGGGCCGACCGGGTGCTGCTCCGGGCTGGTGGCCTGGCCACCGGACCGGGTTCGGCGAGCCCCAGATGCGGATCTCGTCGGGCGCGGCGTTGGCGCCCTCGCCTTGGTCCTGCACCCCGATCAGGTAGTAGGCCACCATCCGCCCTGGCCTGGAAGCAGGTCACCGGGCCGGCGAACGCGTCACCGGTGTCATCCGCACACGTGTGGTGATCGTCGGGTCCGTGCCGCCCATCTCGCCGTGCGCCTCCGCGCCGGCGAGGGGCTGGGCAGGTGCATGCCGGGCATCGGTAGCCTCCTTCCTGGCGGGGACGGAACCCGAACCATCGTCCGGTGACGTACACGCCGCATCGGCGGTTCTCCGCAGAGGGCCGCGGGGAACCACCGAGCTGGGGTGGCGCTCGGCCCTGACACCCGTCAGACTCGCGGGGCGGGAGACGACGACCCAGGAGGTTCCGCGCAGCATGCCCACGACGGTCTACAGGCAGTGCACGCTCTGCGAGGCGCATTGCGGCATCAAGGTCGAGGTGGAGGGGCGCAAGGTCCTGCGCATCACCGGCGACCCCGATGACGTGCTGTCGCAGGGCTACATCTGCCCGAAGGCCGCGGCGCTCCAGGACCTCTACGAGGACCCCGACCGCCTGCGCCGCCCCGTCAAGCGCGTCGGCGGTGAGTTCGTCGAGATCTCCTGGGACGAGGCGCTGGACTTCGCCGCCGAAGGCCTGCGCGCCATCCAGGACCGTCACGGGCGCGACGCGGTCGCCACGTACCTCGGCAACCCGATGGCGCACACCGCGGCCGCCCTGCCGGCGTTCGGCATCCGCGCGCTGCTGCGCAGCTCCAACAACTACTCGGCCACGTCGACCGACCAGCTGCCCCAGCACCGCAGCTCCCACGAGATGTTCGGCAACCTCGTCGTGCTGCCGATCCCGGACATCGACCGGACCGACTACATGCTGATCCTCGGCGCCAACCCGGCGGTGTCCAACGGGTCGGTCATGACCGCACCCGGCGCGCGCCACCGCCTGAAGGCCATCCGCCAGCGCGGCGGCAAGGTCGTCGTCGTCGACCCACGCCGCACGGAGACGGTGGCCCACGCCTCCGAGCACGTCTCGATCATCCCGGGCGGCGACCCGTTCCTGCTGCTCGGGATGCTGCACACCGTCTTCGCC
>DASPKC010000044.1:0-2143 GCA_035628295.1 Baekduia sp. | reverse complement strand
GTCCGGGGACCGGGGCGGGCGGGCATCGCCGGCATGATGCCACCGTATACTCGCCGCCGTGAGTCGCACGATCGAGCTCATCGCCGGCCTCCTGCTGCTCGCGATCGGCGTCGTTCTCCTCGCCAGCGAGCCGCTCGTGCGCTTCGTGCGCGGGCTCGGCGTCAGCGACGACGTCCTGCGCTGGTGGCCGGTGCTGATCATCGGCCTGTCGCTCTTCTTCCTCGGTCCCGGCCTGCTCGGGGGTCCGAGCCGCCGGCTGCGGGCGGGAATGGTGATTCCGGGCGCCATCCTGGCAGGCGTGGGAAGCGCGCTGCTCTACACCAGCCTCACGGACCGGTGGGGCGCGTGGGCCTACCTGTGGAGCGTGCTGCCCTTCTCGTTCGGCCTCGGCATGTACGCCGCGGGCTGGATCGCCGATGCGCCCGCCTTCAAGTGGATCGGCTCCGGCATCGCGGTCGGCGGCGTGGTGGCCTACCTCGTCTTCGCGACCGCCTTCGGTGGCGAGGCCTTCCGGGTCGTCGCCGCGGTCGGCATCCTCGCGCTCGGCCTCGCCCTGACCGTCGGCGGGCTGGCCGAGCGGCTGAGCCGCAAGTCCGCCGCCTGACCTATCTCAGGCGCGTGCGCGACCGACGTATCGGTCGAACCAGTCGACGATGCGCCGCATGCGGTCGATCCGCCGGTCCGGGCGGCCGTACGACTTCATCTCGTGGTGCTCGTCGGGATAGAGGACATACTCGACCTCGCGACCCAGCACCTTGAGCGCCGTGAAGAGCTGCTCGTTGTCGGCTGGCGGGCAGATGCGGTCCTCCTCGGCCTGCAGCATCAGCAACGGCGTCCGCACCCGCGTCGCGTTGCGCAGCGGCGACGAGCGCCAGAGCGCGTGCATCCCCTCGTCGGACAGGGGATCGCCGAGACCGGCGCGCCGGTTGTAGTGGACGCCGAAGTAGGAGTTCGCCCACGCGGACGCCTGGTTTGCCACGCCGTTCTCCGAGCTCGCAGCCGCGAAACGGTCGGTCACGCCGATCAGCCATTGTGTGAGGAAACCACCGTAGGAGAGCCCCATGACGCCGAGCCGCCTCGGGTCGGCCAGGCCCCGCTCGACGAGCCCGTCGACGACGGCGAGCGCGTCCTCCTCGTCGGCCGCTCCCCAGCGGCCGGCCAGGCCCTGCACCCAGGCGCGGCCGAAGGTCGCCGACCCACGGATGTTCGGCATGACGACGCGGTAGCCGGCCGCGCAGAGCGCGATCTCGTCGAGCGTCCCACCCGGACCCCACGCGCCGGTCGGCCCGCCGTGGACGTGCAGGATCGTCGGCAGGCGGCGCTCGCCGGCGCCTCGCGGCGAGGCGAGCCATGCGTGGACGGGGCCGGCCGGCCCGTCGAGCGTGAGCTCCGACAGCTCGACGGGCGGGAACCGCCGCTGCCATGCCGATCCCTCGCGCGTGATCGGGCGCAGCCGGCCGTCCTCGATGGCATGGACGTCTCCCGCGCCGCCGTTCACCGCCGCGCTGATCGCGACCCTCCCCCCTGTGGCGTCGAGGCCCGCCGCGGCGATGCGCGTCGTGCGGTCGACCAGCGGCGCACAGCCGCCGTCGAGTGACACGCGGTACGGCAGGTCGCGGCCGTTGTCGCCCACGATGACCGCGAGGGTCGCGTCGTCGAGCCACACCGGTCCGGGCGCCTCCTCTGCCAGGAGGAGGTCGCACCACGCCCACTCGCCCACCGGCCGGTCCAGCCCGGCCGTCAGGTTGCGAGACTCGCCGGACGCGAGCTCGGTGACCCAGAGGGCCGGCGGCAGCTCGTCGGGCGGGTCCTCGACGTCCGTGCCGATGAAGGCGACGCGCCGGCCGTCCGGGGACCACGCCGGCCGATCGGCGTCCCCGGGCAGGCTCGCCAGCTCCCTGATCTCCGGCCGCGCCGCATCCACGTCGACGCTCCACAGCTGCAGGCGCGGCGTGATCGTGGCGTCGGGGCCGCGGTCGGCGGCGAACGCGATCGTCAGGCCGTCGGGAGACCACGCCGGGTGCACGACGTCGAAGTCGCCATGGGTCACCTGGCGCGGAGCCGCGCCCTCGCGTGCCGCCACCAGCCACAGGTGCGCTCGCCGCGTGACGTGCCCCGACTCGTCGTCGCGGAAGTCGAGCCT
>DASPKC010000043.1:0-3038 GCA_035628295.1 Baekduia sp. | reverse complement strand
CTGCCGGCTGGACCGCCGCCCCTTCCCCCACGTGACAGCACGTACCCCAACCACCCCCTCGCAAGGAGGAACCCCATGAGCAGGAAGGCTCTCTGCGCCGCCGTCGCCATCGCGGCGGTCGCGGCCCCGACGGCGTACGCCGCCGTCAAGGACCAGGGCATCGACGGGGCGGTCAGCCCGACGGACGCCGGCACCAGGACCAAGCCGCGCAACGTCACCATGACCGTCACGCTGACCACGCCCGCGCCGCCCGCGGGCAAGCAGTTCGCCACCGACGAGGCGAAGATCTCGCTGCCGCGCGGCATGCGCTTCAACGGGTCGAAGTTCGCCTCGTGCACCGCCGCGCGTCTGCAGGACATGGGCCCCAGCGGCTGCCCGGCGGGGTCGAAGGTCGGCAGCGGGTCCGCGGACGCCTACGCGCTCGACGGCCGGATCCGCCAGACGCTAACCGTGACGGCGTTCAACGCCGCCAAGGGCCGGAAGCTGCTGCTGCTGGTCCGCGGCACGTCGCCGGTCCAGATCAACTCCGTGATCGAGGCGACCCTGAAGCCGACCACCAGCGCCAGCTACGGCTACATCCTCGACGTCAAGCTGCCGGCGAACCTCAAGAGCATCGCCGGCGCCCAGCCGACGCTCACGAAGTTCGTCACGCGCATCAGGGCGACGAAGCTCGTCAGCGGCCGCAAGCTCGGCTACGTCCAGAGCACGAGCTGCCCGCGCGGCGGCTGGAAGTTCAAGGCCGATCTGCGGTTCACCGACGGCGACACCGGGGTGGCCACCGACAAGGTGACCTGCACCCGGTAGCCCGGCTGCGGCGGGGCGGCCTCGGCCGCTCCGCCGCGCCGCGTTCACAGGCGGCGCGCGACGGCCCGGGGACGGCCGGTGCAGCGGACCGTCCGCTTGACCCGCTGCCCGGGGCGCAGCCGCACCCGCGCCGCGCGCACCGTGCGCCGCCCGCGGCGGCAGCGCACGTCCACCTGTGCCGGCGTGCCGCCGCGCAGCCGCAGGCCGATGCGGAAGTGGCGCCGGCCCGCCCGGCGCATCGTCACGACCACCTCCGGCGGCGGACCGGGCTGCCGGGCCGCCGTGCTGCCGCTGGCGTCGCAGCCGCGCGGGCCCAGCAGCTCGAGCTCCGGGCAGCTGCCCAGGAGGTCGGTGCCGAGCTCGTCCAGCGGCGTCCCGCCGGGCACGTTGCAGGACACGTCCGGGCAGAGAAACCGGCTGAGGTTCAGCGTCCACCGGGGCAGCGCCGGGCCCGCCGGCGGGTCCCAGTAGTCGTCGTTGCCGAAGTCGAAGAACTGCTGCTGGGGCCGGCCGTCGCCGCGCGGCGGTGCCGCCGCAGCCGTGCACATCGTGTCCTCGACGGCGTCGGTGCAGTGCCCCTCGTGCTCGTTGGGAGCTCCGCGCTGCAGCGCCCCGAGGTTGTGGCCGATCTCGTGGCGCACGGTGCTCGAGCTGCAGAACGCCGTCGACGAGGACCGGAAGACGACTGCGAGCTTGCCACCGAGGTCGTTGAGGTTGTCCGGCGCCCGCCGCACGTCGTCGAACATCGAGCCGACGCCGCACACGCCCGGCAGCCGCACGCCCTCGAGCCAGACCACGAAGTTCTTGCGCCGCGACGCGGCCTCCTGGCGCGTGATCTGCATCGGCAGGGGATCGAAGCCCGCCGCCCGTAGACCCTCCGAGACGAGGTGCAGGATGGCGCCGGAGTCGCCCGAGGCGGTGAGCTGCGCCGCCGTCGAGCCCAGGCGGACGGTCGAGATGTCGAGGAACTGCGGGCCGCAGGACGTCCCCATGTCGAAGCGGATCGCCCGCCCGTAACGGCGCTCGAGCAGCGCGGACGCCTGCAGCGCATCGGTCTGCAGGGCGGTCGCGACCTGCGGGAACCGGTCCGTCTCGCCCGCAGGGACGGCGTAGATCGCGTGATAGCGGTACGGGCCGTTGTCGACCTCGTGCACCGTGTCGTCGGCACTGCGCCGCTCGCCGCAGTGGGCGGTCGGCAGGGCGGCCCGCACGCCGTCCGCCGTCACGGCGGACAGTGGCCGGCCGGCCGGGCCGCCGCGCGGAGTGGGCTCCTCGCGGAAGCGGTCGACCGCGGCGGGGTCGCGGTGCAGGGCCTGGCTGGGCGTGAGGCCGGTCGAGGCGGCCGCCGGGGCAGCCGTCACGAGGGCGGCGGCGGCGTGGAGCAGGACGGGACGAAGCGGCATCGGCGGCGGTCCTGCCCCGCCGGAGCCGGGCGCCGCTGCCCGGTTCGACCCGATGTCCTACCTGAAGTGACCGGCCCGTCGGACTAGGGGGTTGTGATCTCGCCGCGGGCGAGGGCGAGGACCACGGCGTGGGTGCGGCCCGTCGCGCCGAGCTTGGCGATCGCGTTGCGCAGGTGGGTCTGCAGCGTGGTCGGGGAGATGTGCAGCTGTCGGGCGAGCTCGGGACCGGTCCGCCCCTCGGCGAGTCCCGCGAGGATCTCGCGCTCGCGCACCGACAGCAGGTGCTCGCCGGCAGGCCGGCTGCCGGACCGCGCACAGCGGCGCAGGACGACGACCGCCCCGGTCACCTCGTCGCCGTCCCGGATCGGGCTGCTCGTGTAGTCGACGGTCACCGGGCGGTCGTCGCCGGTCCACAGGACGTCGCCGCGCACCCGGTGCACCTCGCCGTCCCGGAGCGCGAGCTGGATCGGGGACGCGCCCGCCGCCAGCGGGGTCCCGTCCGGCCGGGAGTGGTGCACGGTCGCGTGGAACGACCGCCCGCGCAGCTGCTCGGCGGGCCGTCCCAGCAGCTCGGCCGCCGCCGGGTTGACCGCCGTGCAGCGGCCGGCGGCGTCCAGCACCACGACGCCGTCGGTCACGCCGGCGGCCATCACATCGCGCTCGCGCGCCACGCGCACGAGCCGCCGGCGGTCGTCCTCGCGCCGGTGGCGGTCGGCGGCGCGGTCGAGTGCGAGGCCGGCGAGCTGGACGACCTGCGGGTCGGGCCCGATGCGGGGTCGTGCGGGACCGCCGCCTTCCTCGGCCGGCAGGTGATCGCGGCCGACCTCGAAA
>DASPKC010000042.1:0-10445 GCA_035628295.1 Baekduia sp. | reverse complement strand
TGTCCTGCTTGCGGACTTAGTGGACGCGGGTGATGGGTGGGCGGCCGCCGGCGGCGCTGTGAGGGCGCTGTCGGTTGTAGAAGCGAACGAACGATGACAGGGCGCGGTCGCGCTGGCGGGAGCTCTGCCAGACGCGGCCGTGGCTCCATTCGCGTTTGGCGGTCTGGAAGAACCGCTCGATCTTCCCGTTCCAGCGTGGGGTGTAGGGCGGCGGGGTGATGTGCCGAGCGCCGTGCTGGGCCAACAGCGCGGCGAAGGCCGCGCTGCGGGTGTAGGCCATCGCGTTGTCGCTCATCACCGCCTGGACCGGCCCGCAGCCCTGCTCGATGAACCACGGGATCGCGCGGGCCAGAGTCGCGGTCACCGTGTCGGCGTTCTCGGCGCCGTGCAGCTCGCAATAGACCAGCCGCGTGTAGTCGTCGATGACACCGATGACCACGGTGTCGCGCTTGGACGAGCGATCGCGCTGGCGGCGATCGCCGGTGGCCCAATGACCCGGCCGGTCGAACTTCGACAGGCGCAGCGCGTCGATGTGCAGCAGCGCTCCCGCCTGCGTCCACTCATAGCTGCGAGACGCCGGACGCGGCTGCTTGGGCCGGTCATAGACCCCGGCGCGGCGCAACACCTTGCCGATGCTCGAGCGATGCCGACCGCCGCAGAGCACCGGCAGGCGCATCTCGCCCCAGCCGGTCTTGGCCCGGGCGTCAAGGATCTCGGCCTGCACCTCGGCGCTCAACGCCCACGGACACGACCTGGGCACGGGCCGACGCGGCAGCAGACAACTGAAGTCCGCGCGCGCTTGCGCCGAAGCCTCGGCCCAACGGTCGCACTGCGTCTTGACCGTCGTCGGCGAACACGCCATCGCCCTGGCGATCTGCCGAAACGACTCACCGGCCTGACGCCGCCGGACCATCTCGATCCGCGCCGCCAGTCCGAACCTGCATCTACGGTCCTGCATGTCCGGTCCTCTCCTCGGAGCTGGGGTGGTTGGCACCTCTCAGCCTCCGACGAGGACCGGACACATCTATCCCCTGATCTCCGAGATCAGCTGTTCAGCAGGTCTGTGAGCAGAACACCTAGCGCGACTGCGCGTCGACGAAGGCGCGCAGCCTGCCGCGGCCGCGCAGCACGGGGCCGTGGCCGAAGAGCACGAGCTCGGGGTCGAGGCCGGCGAGGCGCCGCTGCGACTCGCGGTTGCGCGCCGGGTCCGGGGTGAAGGGGCCCGGGGGGTGGCGCAGCCCGTAGCGCAGCGTCGCGAGCGAGAGGTTGAAGAAGACGTCGCCGCAGACCAGGACGCGATCGGCCTCGCGCCAGTACGCCACGTGCCCCGGGCTGTGCCCGGGCACCTCGAGGACGGTGAAGCCGCCCACCTCGTCGCCCTCGCGCAGGCGGCGGTCGACCCGCGCCGCGGGGAACTTCCCGAAGGGCGCCATCCATCCGGCCTTCGTCTCGGTCCGCCCGGCCTCGACCGCGGCGGCGTCGCCCTCGGGCGCCCACATCGGGATGCCGAGCTCGCGCGTCACGCGCGCCGAGCCGCCGGCGTGGTCGGGATGGGCGTGGGTGAGCGCGTGGGCGGTCACGCCGCGGTCGCGCACGGCCGCGATGACGCCCTTGGCCAGCTGGGCGTAGCCGGCGTCGACGAGCACGTCGCCCAGCACGTAGACGTTGACCCCGTGGCGCGGGAGGAACGTGATGCCATCGACGCCGTCGGCGAGCTGCGCGGACCTCATGGCCGCGGCACGCTACCCGCCGGATAGGGTCCGCCGCCATGACCGACGCCCCCGCCGTCCTGACCGAGCGCCGCGACGCCGTCCTGCTCATCACGCTCAACCGCCCCGAGGTCCGCAATGCCGTCAACGCCGCCGTGGCGGAGGGCATCGGCAAGGCCCTGGACGAGCTCGACGCCGACGACGGCCTGCAGGTCGGCGTGCTCACGGGCGCGGGCGGGTTCTTCTGCGCCGGCATGGACCTCGGCGCCTTCGTCAAGGGCGAGTCGGCGTGGTTCGGCGATCGCGGCTTCGCCGGCATCGCGCAGCGCGCGGCGCGCAAGCCGCTCATCGCGGCGGTCGAGGGCTTCGCGGTCGCGGGCGGGATGGAGATCGCGCTGTCGTGCGACCTCATCGTCGCCGCGCAGGGCGCGAAGATGGGCATCCCGGAGGTCAAGCGGTCGCTCGTCGCCGCCGGCGGAGCGCTGCTGCGCCTGCCGCGCCGGATGCCCTACCACGTGGCCATGGAGCTCGCGCTCACCGGCGACCCGCTGCCGGCCGAGCGCTTCCACGAGTTCGGCCTCGTCAACCACGTCGTCGAGCCGGGCACGGCGGTCGATGCGGCGCTGGAGCTCGCGGGGCGGATCTCGGTCAACGCCCCGCTGGCCATCGTCGCCTCCAAGCAGATCCTCGAGCAGCAGGTGGACTGGAGCACCGAGGAGATGTGGGGCAAGCAGGGCGAGATCGCCGGCCACGTGTTCGTCTCCGAGGACGCCAAGGAGGGCGCGCTGGCCTTCAAGGAGCGGCGGACGCCGCAGTGGAAGGGCCGCTGAGGCCCGCGTAGGGTCGGTTGCATGGGACCGGCCGACCTCGACCTCTCGCTCTCGCCCCGCGGGCAGGAGCTGCACGACCGCCTGCGGGCGTTCCTCGACGAGCACGTCCTGCCGATCGGCGACGAGCTCGTCGCCGCGATGGACGCGGTCGACGGGCCGGAGCCCTTTCCCCCGGTCATGGTGCAGCTGCGCTCGCGCGCCCGCGCCGAGGGGCTGTGGAACCTGTTCCTCTCCGACCCGGAGCACGGTGCCGGGCTGACGAACGTCGACTACGGCCACCTCTGCGAGCTGATGGGCCACCACGAGTGGGCGCCGTCGGTCTTCAACTGCGCCTTTCCCGACACGGGGAACATGGAGGTGCTGCTGCAGCACGGCGACGCCGCGCAGCGCGAGCGCTGGCTGCGCCCGCTGCTGGACGGCGAGACGCGCTCCTGCTTCGCGCTCACCGAGCCGGACGTGTCGAGCTCGGACCCGACGGCGATCGCCACCCGCGCCCGGCGCGACGGCGACAGCTGGGTGATCGACGGGCGCAAGTGGTTCATCAGCGGGGCGACGGGCGCCGCGGTGTGCGTCGCGATGGTCTGCACCGACCCCGACGCGCCGCGCCACGAGCGCCTCAGCGTCCTGCTCGTGCCGATGGACGCGCCGGGCCTGGAGGTCGTCCGGCGCGTGCCGGTGTTCGGGCACGCCGCCGGTCCGGGCCACGGCGAGCTGGTCTTCGACGGCTGCCGGGTCGGCCCGGAGGCGCTGCTCGGCGAGGTCGGCCAGGGCTTCCAGATCGCCCAGGACCGTCTCGGGCCCGGGCGCATCCACCACTGCATGCGCCAGGTCGGCGCCGCCGAGCGTGCGCTGGCGCTGATGACCGATCGCGCGGCGACCCGCGGTCACCTCGACGGCGTGCTGGCCGACACCCAGCTCGTGCGCGAGCACCTGGCCGAGGCGCGCGTCGAGCTCGACGCCGCGCGGCTGCTCGTGCTGCGCGCCGCGAGGGCCATCGACCTGCACGGCAAGCGCGCGGCCTACCGCGACATCTCGATCGCCAAGCTGCACACCGCGCGGATGATCCAGGACGTCATCGACCGCGCGATCCAGGTCCACGGCGCGCTGGGCATGAGCGACGACACGCCGCTGCCGCGGATGTGGGTCGTGGCCCGCGCGCTGCGCTTGGGCGACGGCGCCGACGAGGTCCATGTCCTCACCATCGCCAAGCACGAGCTGAAGGCCCGCCTGCAGCGCCAGGCCGCCGCCTCGTGACGGCGCCCGACCCCGCGCTCGTGCGCGAGGCGCTCGTCGAGGCCGGCGCCGGTGACCCGGGGCCGGAGCTGACGATCGAGCCGCTCGCGGGCGGCGCCTCGCGCGAGTCCTGGGTCGTGGCCGGGCGCTGGGTCCTCAAGCGCGACCACCCCAGCGAGACCGACCCGCCGCAGACCGCGGCCAAGGAGTTCGCGGCGCTGCAGGCGGCGGGCGCCGCGGGGGTGCCCGTGCCCGAGCCGGTCTGCTGCGAGCCGGCCGGCGGGCGCTTTGGCACCGCGGGCTACGTCGCCGCGCTCGTGCCGGGGACGTCCAGCCCGCGCAAGATCCTGGCGCTCGACGAGCCGGCGCGGCTCGCGATCGCCTGCGACGTGGGTGCGGCAGTGGGCGCGCTGGCGGCCGCTGTCGCACCGAACCCGGAGATGATCCCGCGAGGCGGGACGAACTCCGGGCTCACCGACGCAGACCCGGTGGCCGCCGTGCTGGAGGAGCTCGCGCGCGATGTCGAGGCGCTCGCGCCCGACCGGCCGGTTCTGGCGCTCGCGCTGCGCGCGCTCGAGCTCGCACGCCCCGAGCCGGCCGGCACCGTCCTTGTCCACGGCGATCTGCGCCTGGGCAACGTGATGGTCGAGGCGGGCCGCGTCCGCGCGCTCATCGACTGGGAGTTCTGCCGTGCCGGCGACCCCGCCGAGGACCTGGGGTTCTTCTGCCTGCGGCCGTGGCGCTTCGGAGCGGACGAGCGCCGGGCCGGCGGCCTGTGCGGCCTCGAGCCGGTGCTCGAAGCCCACGGCGGCGGCCTGGACGTCGCCCGCGTGCGCTGGTGGGAGGCCGTCGGGCAGCTGCGCTGGGGGCTGTACTGCCTGCGCCACGCCGCGGGCTTCGCCGCCGGGCGCCATCAGCACCTCGAGCGTGGCGTGCTGGGCCGCCGGATCGCCGAGGTCGAATGGGACCTCCTGGACCTCGTGGAGGAGGCGGCATGAGCGCCGACGCCCCGGACGCCGCCGCGCTCGTGGCCGCCTGCGCCGCCGAGGTCGCCGCCGTGGCCGGCGACGCGGGGGGCGCGACGCGGCGGCGGCTTCTGGTGGTGGCGCACGCCCTGGCGCTGGCCGGGCGCGACCTCGCGGCCGGCGCTGCGCCCGCCGGCGACCCCGCCCTGGCCGCCGCCATCCGGGCCGGACGCCACGACGCCGAGCTGGCGCAGGTGGCGACGCGGCTGCGCGACGGTGTCCGCGCCCGGGTCGAGATCGCCCATCCGGGCTACGCGGCCCGATAGCGTCGGCGCCATGCCGATCGCCGAGGTCAACGGTCAGCGCCTGCACTTCGAGGACACCGGGGGCGACGGCCCCGTCGTGGCGTTCTCGCACGGGCTCTTCATGGACGGGTCGATGTTCGACCCGCAGGTCGCGGCGTTGCGCGACCGCTACCGCTGCATCACCTGGGACGAACGCGGTCACGGCGAGACCGGCGAGGTGGGCGAGGACTTCACCTACTGGGACTCGGCGCGCGACCTGGCCGCGCTGCTGGAGCACGTCGGCGTGCAGCAGGCCGTGCTCGTCGGCATGTCGCAGGGCGGCTACCTCTCCCAGCGCCTGGCGATCGAGCGACCCGAGCTCGTGCGCGGGCTCGTCCTCATCGCCACCCAGGCGGGCGACGACACCGAGAAGCGCGAGGCCTACGACCAGCTGCTGGAGGGCTGGATGGCCAACGGGCTGGGCGACGAGCTCGCGCAGACCATCGCGGCCATCGTCATCGGCCCCGGGGATCCCAGTGCGCCGCACTGGATCGAGCGCTGGCGCAGGAACACCGCGGACAACCTGCGGCGCATCTACGGGACGCTCATCTCCCGCGAGGACCTGACGCCGCGCCTAGGCGAGATCCAGGCGCCGTCACTGGTGCTGTGGGGCGAGGAGGACCTGGCCATCACCCGCGAGCGCGCGGAGGCGCTGACCCAGGGCATCCCCGAGGCGGAGCTCGTGGCGATCCCCGGCGCCGGCCACGGCGTGAACTTCACCCACCCCGACCAGCTCAACCCGCACCTCGAGCGCTTCCTCGCCCGGGTGGCGCCCGTGGGCGCCGCAGCGTAGGACCGGCGGGCCAACGACAGGCGGCGGGGCGGCGGGCAGCATGACCCCATGCCCCGCCCGCCCCAGATCGTCGCCTTCGGAGGCGGTGGCTTCTCCATGGAGGCGGGCAACCCGCTCCTGGACGACTTCGTGCTGGGACTGACCGGGGCCGAGCGCCCGCGGATCTGCTTCGTCCCCACGGCGTCCGGGGACGCCGACCACTACGTCGTGCGCTTCTACCGCGCGTTCGCCGGGCGCGCGGACTGCTCGCACGTCTCGCTGTTCCGCCGCGACAAGGGCGGCGGCGCGGTGGAGGGCGACCTGCTCAGCCACCTGCTGGCGCAGGACCTGATCTACGTCGGCGGCGGCAGCGTGCTGTCGCTGCTCGGGGCCTGGCGGGCCCACGGCGTCGACACGATGCTGCGCCGCGCCTGGCGCCGCGGGGTCGTGCTGTGCGGCCTGTCGGCCGGGTCGCTGTGCTGGTTCGCCGAGGCGGTGACGGCCTTCCACGGCCCGCCGCAGCGGGTGCGCGGGCTCGGGCTGCTGCCGTACTCCAACTGCGTGCACTTCGACGGCGAGCCCGCGCGCCGCCGGGAGTACCGCACGATGGTCGACGCCGGCATGGCGCCCGGGTGGGGCGTCGACGACGGCGCCGCGCTGCACTTCGTGCGGCGCGAGCTGGTCGAGGCGGTCAGCTCGCGCCCGCGGGCCCGCGCCCACCGGGTCGAGGCCGTGGGCGGCGAGGTGGTCGAGGTGCCGGTGCCGACGCGCTTCCTGGGCGCCGAACGGCGGACGGCCGTGGCCGCGTGAGGCGTGAGCCCACGATCCTCGCGATGGGCGGCGGCGGCTTCACGGCGTCGCCGGGCGACCCGGCGCTCGACGCGCTGGTGCTCGACCTCTGCGCCGTCCCCGAGCCCCGCGTGCTGTTCCTGCCGACCGCCTCGGGCGACCCGCGCGAGCAGATCGCCGCGTTCCACGCGACGTTCGGCGACCGCTGCCGCACGACGCATCTCTCGCTCTTCCGCCTGCACGGGTCGGCCAGGCCGCTGCGCGACGTCGTCCTCAACCAGGACGCCGTCTACGTCGGCGGCGGCTCGCTGCGCAACATGCTCGCCATCTGGCGGGCCCACGGGCTCGACGGCGTGCTGCTCGAGGCGTGGGAGCGCGGCATCGTGCTCGCCGGCCTCAGCGCCGGCGCCATGTGCTGGTTCGAGGGCGGCGTGACGATGTCCGGCGGGCCGCCCGAGGCGATCGAGGGGCTGGGCTTCCTGCCCGGATCGCTGTCGGTGCACGCCGACGGGGAACCGGCGCGCCTGCCGGTGTGGCTGGAAGCCGTGCGCGCCGGGCGGCTGCCGGGCGGGTGGGCCTGCGACGACGGGGTCGGGCTCGTCCTGTGCGGCGACCGCCTCGAGCGCGTCGTGGCGGCCCGGCCGGGAGCGACGGCGTTGCGCGTCGACGCCGTCGGCGGCGAGCTCGTGCGGCGGCGGATCCAGCCGGAGCTCCTGGGAGGCTCGGACACACCACCGGCAGAGCGCGTCGTCGGAGACGACATCCGCGAGTTCCGCGCGCTGCGCCGGGAGAGGAGGTGAGCCATGGCAGCGCCGATCCCGATCATCCGCAAGACGTCGACGCGCACCGGCCGCGGCCGCTGAGCTCAGCTGCGCCGGCGCTGATCCGGGTGGATCCACGGCGGGGGCGGCTCCTGCGCCTCGAGCGCTGCGAGCCGCGCCAGCAGCGCGCGGCGCGGCGGCCCGTCGTCGAGCGCCTCGACCCGTGCGCGCTCGGCCGGGATGCTGGCCTTCGCCGCCTCCAGCGCGCGCACGCCGACGTCGGAGGCGCCGTCGCCCGTGATGTCGACGGTCCCGTCGTCGCGGTCCCACCAGTGCAGCCGCGCGTCCTCGACCACCTCGCGGGCGGCATCGTAGGCGGGCCGGACGAAGTGCAGGCGCAGCCGGACGTTCTCGACGTCGGGCTTGACGCGGAAGAGGTCGAACAGCCCCATCACTCGCCCCAGAGCGTCGCCACGACGGCCCGGGAGCCGCCGCGGTCGCGGTGCTCGCAGAGGTACACGCCTTGCCAGGTGCCCAGCACGGGCCGGCCGTCGCGCACCGGCAGCGTCAGCGACGGGCCCATGAGCGAGGCCTTGACGTGGGCGGGCATGTCGTCGGAGCCCTCCAGCGTGTGCGTCCACGCGAAGTCCTCGGGGACCGCGGCGTTGACCCAGGTCTCGAAGTCGCGCCGGACGTCGGGCGACGCGTTCTCGTTGAGCGTCAGCGAGGCGGAGGTGTGCTGCAGCAGCAGGTGCAGCAGACCGAGGCGGACCCCCCGCAGCTCGGGCACGCCGCCGAGCACCTCGTCGGTGACCAGGTGGAAGCCGCGCGGGCGCGCGCGCAGCTCGATCCGGTGTTGGGCCCACATCTGCGGGCAGGATGGCATCCATGACCTACTCGCTGGTGGCCCGCGACCCGCGCACCGGAGATCTCGGCGTCGCGGTGCAGTCGCACTGGTTCTCCGTGGGGACGGTCGTGCCGTGGGGCAGGCCCGGCGTGGGCGTGGTCGCGACGCAGTCGGTGGCCGAGCCGGCGTACGGGCCGCGGCTGCTGGACCGGCTGCAGACGGGCGATGCGCCGCGCGAGGCCCTCGACGCGCTGCTGCAGACCGACGAGGCCGCCCGCTACCGCCAGGTGGCGGTCCTGGGCCCTGCGGGACAGCCGGCGGTGCACACCGGCGACCGCTGCATCCCGCACGCCGGGCACGTGGCGGCCGAGGACCACGCCGCGCAGGCCAACATGATGGCCCGCCAGGGCGTGCCCGAGGCGATGGCCGGGACGTTCGCCGCCACCACGGGACCGCTCGCCCGCCGCCTGCTGGCCGCGCTGCACGCGGCCGAGCGCGCCGGCGGCGACGTGCGGGGCCGGCAGTCCGCGGCACTGCTGGTCGTCGCGCCGCGCGGCGAGCCCTGGAGGACGGTGGTCGACCTCCACGTCGCCGACCACCGCGATCCGCTCGGCGAGCTCGAGCGCCTCATGGACCTCCACGAGGCCTACGCCGACGCGACCCGCGGCGACGACCTGGTCGCCGCCGGCCGCCACGACGAGGCCGGTGCGGCGTACGCGGCGGCCGCCCGCCGCGCGCCGGGGAGCCTCGAGCTGCGGTTCTGGGCGGCGCTGGCCCTCGCCGCGCGCGGCGACGCGCAGACCGCCGCCGCCGAGGTGCGCGCCGTCGCGGCCGAGCACCCCGGGTGGATGGACCTGCTCGAGCGCCTCGAGCCGGACGTGGCCCCCGGCGCCGCGGCGGTGCGCGACGCCCTCGCCTCGTGATGGGGAGCCCGCCCGGACCACCGTCGCGCGTGACCGAACGCGGAGTTGATCCCGCCAGGCGGGATCAACTCCGGGTTCACTGGACCGCGTCGTCGGGCCGCCGCGCGACCCGCGGCGCCTCCACCGCCCCGGCCTAGGGTCCGCCCGCGCTCCCTGGCGGCGCGTACGCCGCCGCTGCGGCCGCCAGCCGGTCGAGCAGCGCGTCCGTTGCAGACGTGCGAGCCGCCGCAGGCGCGAGCGCCTCGACCGTCCGGCTGCCGGCCGGCCGCCCGGCGAGGGGACGCACGACCGCGCCCGGCGGCACGGTGGCCAGCGTGAGCCCGTGCATGGGCACGATCGCGGTCCCGGCCGCCGCGAAGGCCTGGACCGCGGGCAGGTCGTCGAGCTCGTAGGCGACGCGCGGCGTGAATCCCGCCTGGGCGCAGAGGTGCTCGATCACCGACCGGTACCGCCCGGCGGGGGCATCCCGGCGAGGCAGGATCATCGGCTCGTCGGCGAGGTCCTCGAGCGCGACCTCCCCGCGGCGCGCGAGCCGGTGGCCGGCGGGGAGCACCACGTGCAGGTGGTCGATCAGCAGCGGCCGGCGGCGCAGTCCGGTCGTCTCGGGCACCGGCGCGCCCGGCATGTGATGGACGACGGCCAGGTCGGCGTCGCCTCTGCGCAGGCGCTCGACGGCATCGCCGGTCTCAAGGTGGGTGATGTGCAGCACGACGTCCGGGTCGGCTCGCCGCAGGTCGCGCACGGCCGCGGGGACGAAGGACGACAGCGCGCTCGCGAACGCCGTCAGCCGCAGGCGCGGCGTCCCGGCCCGCACGTCAGCCGCGGCGGCGTCGGCCTCGGCCACGGCCGCGAGCACGCGTTTGGCGTGCGGGAGCAGGGCCGCGCCCGCCGGGGTCGCCCTCAGCGGGCGCTGTGACCGGTCGACCAGCGCCGTGCCGGCCTCGCGCTCCAGCGCGGCCAGCTGCTGGGACACCGCCGACTGGGTGTAGCCGAGGACGTCGGCGGCGGCCGACACGGAGCCGAGCTCGAGGACGAGCGTCAGCGCCCGGAGCCGCCGGCCGTCGTGGAACATGAAGCGATTCTAATGCTGACAGCAGCGGATGCAGTGGCGCTGCTTTCGTCGCACGCGGACACTCATGCCCATGATCACCACCATCTCCCACACCGGCTACAGCCTCCGCGCCGGGGAGGGCGAGCGCCTCTGGATCGTCGGCGACACCATGACGTTCAAGGCGATCGGCGACTCCACGGCCGGGGGTCTCGTGCTCCTCG
>DASPKC010000041.1:0-18554 GCA_035628295.1 Baekduia sp. | reverse complement strand
CTTCTGCGCGGCCGTGCTGCAGGCGGTCGACAAGCACCAGCAGCTGCTGCGGGCGTCGGTGGCGAACGCGGGCCAGGACCACCGGCTGGGGGCCAACGAGGCGCCTCCCGCCATCATCTCGATCTTCCTCGGCGACGAGCTCGAGGGCGTCTTCAAGAAGATCGCCACGGGCAAGGGCCGCCGGACGAAGAAGGGCTTCCTGGGCCTGGGCACCGACCGCCTGCCCCAGCTGCCGCTGCACGGCGGCGACCGCAACCGGACCTCGCCGTTCGCCTTCACCGGCAACAAGTTCGAGTTCCGGGCGGCCGGCTCGAGCATGTCGCTCGGCTTCCCCAACACGGTGCTCAACACCATCGCGGCCGAGGCCATCGACGAGCTCACGACGCAGCTCGAGAAGGAGCTCAAGACCGCCAAGGGCGACCTGACCGCCGCCGTTTCGGCCGTCGTCAAGTCGGCCTGGGAGGCCAACTCGCAGGTCGTCTTCGGCGGCGACAACTACTCCGACGAGTGGCACGCCGAGGCCGAGAAGCGCGGCCTGCTGAACCTCCGCACCACGCCGGACGCGCTGCCGTGGTTCACCAACAAGCAGACCGTCGCGGCGTTCGAGAAGTACAACGTCCTCACCAAGCGTGAGCTCGAGGCCCGCTACGAGGTCGCCATCGAGCAGTACGCGACCAAGCTCAACATCGAGGCCGAGACCGCCGCGTCCATCGCCCGGACGATGATCCTCCCGGCCGCGCTGCGCCAGGCCGAGCTGCTCGACGAGGCCGACGGCCTGGGCGGCGTCGACCAGCTCAAGGAGGAGCTGTCCGACCTGACGGGCGAGCTCGTGACGGCGATCTTCGTGCTGGAGAAGGCCAACCTGGCCGAGAACCAGCCCGACGAGGAGCCGCACAGGTGGGCGATCTACATGCGCGACACGGTCATCCCGGCGATGGACGCCGTCCGCGCCGCGGCCGACCGGCTCGAGCGGATCGTGGCCGACGACCTGTGGCCGCTGCCGAAGTACTCGGAGATGCTGTTCATCAAGTAGCGGCGACGCGTCGCCGCCGTGGAAGGGCCCGCTCAGGCGGGCCCTTCTGCTGCCAGCAGCGGTGTCAGCCGCGCCAGGCGGGCCGGGTGCACGAAGACGAGGTTGCCGTCGCGCAGCGCCGGGGCGGTCACCTCGCACAGCGCGCCGTCGCGGACCTCGAACGCCGCGTACCCCCGCTCGGTGAAGAAGCGCAGCACGTCCTCACGCCGGAGCCCGAACCGCGAGAGGTGCCGTTGCTCGACCTCGCACAGCACCGTGGGCAGGTGCTCGTCGATCGTGGCGGCGAAGCCGGTGAGAGCCAGCAGCTCTGCCCCCTCGATGTCGCACTTGACGAACGACAGCCCGGCCGGCCACGGCGCGAACCGGTCCAGCGCGACGAGCTCGCCCGCCACCTCGCGGGTCGCCGAGCAGCCCTCCGGCACGGGACCCGTCGCCATGTCGGCGACGCGCAGGTGCGCCAGCCCGGCGGCGATGGCGCCGGAGTGCTGCACGGGCACCTCGAACGTGCAGCGGCCCTCACGGTCGGCGCAGCCCTTGGCGTGCAGGTCGACGTTGCGCAGGCGCAGCAGGCGCGCGGCGACCCGCAGCGCGGCGTAGGTGAAGGGGATCGGCTCGAACGCGTGGACGCGCCCGCCCGGCCCCACCGCCCGCGACAGGTGGTAGGTGTACAGGCCGTAGTTCGCGCCGATGTCCACGGCGGTGTCCCCGTCGTGCACGGCCAGGGGCACGAGGGCCAGCTCGGGCTCGGAGAGGCGGCCGCTGCGGATGTCGGCCGCCATCACCCAGCCCTGCACGGTGGCGTAGGCCCGCTCGGGCAGCGCGCGCATCAGCAGGCGCTTGGCGGCGCGGCGCGCCGGCGAGTTCGCGGCCATCAGCGGTCCGCCGCCCGTGTGAGCGCCTCGAGCGTGTCGGCCGCGCACCGGTCCCAGGAGAACCGGCGCAGCCGCTCGCGGCCGCGCGCCACCAGATCGTCGCGAAGGTCGGGGCGCGAGACCACGGCGGCGATCCCCTCGGCGATGCTCGCTACGTCGAGCGGGTCGACGAGCACGGCGGCCGGGCCCGCCACCTCGGCGCAGGCCGACTGGTTGCTCGTGACCACCGGCACCGACCGCGCCATGGCTTCGAGGACCGGCAGGCCGAACCCCTCCAGCAAGGACGGGACCACGAGGGCGACGGCCCGTTCGTACGCCCGGTCGAGCTCGGCGTCGCTGACGTGCCCGAGCAGGCGCACGTGGCCCCGTGCCGGGGTCGTGTCGATCACCCGCTGCAGCTCCGCGCCGCGCCGCAGCCGGCCGACGACCTCGAGGTCGGGCAGCTCCGGCACCCGCGCGCGCGCCTCGGCGTAGGCCAGCACGAGCCGGGGCAGGTTCTTCTGCGGCTGGTCGGTGCCGACGTAGAGCAACGTCGCCGCGGCCGTCGCGGCCGGTCGGCCGTTCGGCTCGTGGCTGCGGTGACCGAAGGGGATGATGTCGACCCTGTCGAGGAAGCCCGCGCCGAACACCCGCCCGATGGCCGCCTTGGTGGCGTGCGTGGGGACCAGGACGCGCGAGGCCCGCCGGAGCGCCACCGCGGTGACAGCCCGGCTGTAGACGCGCTTGGCCCGATCGAGCCGCTGGTGGTACGGCCGCAGCTCGAGGGCGGCGAGGTCCTGCACGACGAAGACGAGCGGCACGCCGACCATGGCCGGCGGGTCGTGGACGGGATAGAAGTAGGCGTCGGGGCGCAGCGGTCGCACGACGCGCGGCACCTGCCACTGCTGGCCCGGCCACATCGGCCGGACCTCGCTCGCGACCACCCGGGCGCGCGGCGCGGCCGACGCCCAGAACGCCGCCTTGGCGGGATTGGCGAGGATCGTCACCTCGACGTCGACCGCCCGGTCGACCATGCGCGGAACGACCTCACCCAGGTAGGTGGCCAACCCGTCGCGCTGCTCGCGCAGCGACCGGGCGTCCACGACCAAGTGCCTCATGATCAGCGGACGTGGATCCCCACCACGGCGCGATGCTAGCCCCGAGCCCGCCCGGCGACAACGGTCGCGCGCGGCCGGCGGACGACGGCGCGGTCCGGCGCGACCGCCGCCGGGTGCCAACGCCCGCATCGTCATGACCAGGCGGGCACGCCGTTCGCCGACCAGCGTGCGCGGGATCACGCTGGACGAGTGTCGAGCGTCACGGTCGGCGGCGCCGGGAAGCCCGAGCATGCAGCCACCACCGCACCGCTCCCCAGGACGATCTCATGCCCGCCGCCACCACCCTCACCTCCCCCGCCGAGCTCCGCGGTCAGCTGCAGCTGCTGGAGCAGGAGCGCGCCCTCGCCGGCCTGGAGGGCCTCGCCGCCGACGCCCACTACATGGCCGACCTGCGCGACGAGATCGCGAGCACGCGGGCCGCCTACGTCGGTGGTGCCGTCACGGAGATCGCCTGCCTGCGGGCGGCCGTCTCCGGGGCGCTGCTGGGCTGACGGGCGCCACACGGGCCCCCGCTCCGCGGCGCGCCGCCACGAAGGCGTGCGCGTCCTCGACGCAGCCGGCTACCTCGTCCCAGTCGACGTCCGGGACGTCGAGGCGCAGACCCACCCAGCCGCGGTGGCCGACGTACGGCGGGACGAAGAAGCGGTCCGGGGCCCCGGAGACGAGGGCCTCCTGGAGGCCATCCGGCGCGGCGAACCACAGGCAGAGGCGGCCCTCGAACCACTCGCGCTCGTCGTGCAGCGAGGCGAACGTGCGGCCGGCGCGACCCTCGGCGGTGAAGAAGGTCGGCGACCCGTGCGAGATCTTCTCCACGGCTCCCGGCAGCGCGGCGACGACCGGCCGGACGCGACCCAGCGCGGCCTCCAGGCGCGGGGTCAGGACAACCGGGTGCGTCAAGTCGGTCCGGACCCCGCGGCCCGGGTGGCCGCCGTCATCGCGGGGACCTGCCCCGGGTCGGCGGTGCGCACGCCGCAGACCCCGAAGCCGCGGCGCGACTCGTTGCACGCCCACATCTCGCCGAAGCCCGCCTGGCGGTACCAGCCGAAGACCTCCGGGACGGTGTGCGGGTGGGCGTGCGGCGCCGCGAAGATGTCCATGAGCGCCAGGGCGGCCTCCCTCCGGCTCATCCTCGGATAAGAGCGGACGCCCAGGCGGTCCGTCGTCGCGCAGAACACCTGGAAGGCGGGGGCCAGGGCGGCCGCCAGCCGCGCGCAGGCCTTGGGCGACAGCGCCGTGGTGCCGGCGCGGATCGCATCGACCACGGGGGTGACCAGCGGCTCGTGCTTGTACAGCCAGACGTAGAACACGCCGTCCGGCTTGAGCAGCGGCTCCAGCCGGCGGAACGTCTCGTAGGTGTCCGGCGTGTGGTGCAGGACGCCCGCCGAGTGGATGATGTCGACGCTGGCGGGCGCCAGGGGCGGCGCCCGCAGGTCGCCCTGCACGAAGTGCACCCGGTCCGGGCGTGCACCGGGGCGGCTGTGGCGCGCGGCCTGGCCGTGCTCGAGGCCAGCGCTCAGGTCCATGGCGATCACCTCCAGACCGAGTTCCGTGTACGCGACGGACTGGCTGCCGTTGCCGCACCCGGCGTCCAGGAGGACCTTGCCCTCGAGGCCCTGTCCCACGCGCAGCGGCCCCACGAAGTACTCCTGCACCCGGTGGTCGACCCCCATGCCCCAGGTCGCGTCGCCGGGCTCGTGGTGCGCCCACTGCAGCGAGAAGCTCTCGCGGGTCCGGTGGTCGACGGGGTGGTGCGTGCCGGCGGCGCCGCGCGTCGCGTGCTCCAGCGCGGCGCGAGCATCCGGGCCCGCGCTGCGGGCCGCGGCCTCCAGCTCACCGGCGTGACGTGCCAGCGCGTCCGGCAGGAGCCGAGGAACGCCGCGGACGATCGGATAGCAGTGGCCCGCGGGGCACCGCAACAGCCCGACGTCGATCTGCTCGTCGGGCCCCGCTCCGTCCAGCACCTGCAGCTCGAGCGGCTCCCCGCACGCCGGGCAGCGCAGATGGTCCAACAGTCGCCGTACCACTCCGGATGTCCCCCTCTGTCCTTGCGCGGCGACCCTACGCATGGCGCGTGGCGCCGTACAGGTCGCGGGTCCGCACAGGTGCTCAAGGCCCGGCCGCCGGGTGACGATGCAGGGCCCACACCGTCCCCGCCCCCTCCGAGGACCACGCCATGCCCGCCGCCACGACCCGCACGCCCGCCGCCCACCTGCGCATCCGCCTCCAGCTCCTCGAGCAGGAGCGCGCGATGGCCGCGCTCGAGGGCCTCGGCGACGACCCGGCGTACATGGCCGACCTGCGCGAGGAGCTCGAGGGCACGCGCGCCGCGTACGTCGGCAGCGCGCTGACGGAGATCGCGAGCCTGCGCGCCGCGATGACCGGCCCGCTGCACGGCTGACCCCGCCCGGGCAGGCCGGCGAGCGCGTAGGCTCCCCGCGTGAAGCAGCTCGCCGACGGCGTCCACCTCATCACCGGCTTCCCGCCGTACGCCATCAACTGCTACCTCGTCGAGGACGTCCTGGTCGACGCCATGGCCAAGATGGACCGCGGCCGGATCCTGAAGGCGCTGCGCGGCCGGACCGTGACCGCGCACGCGCTCACCCACGCGCACGCCGACCACCAGGGCGCCACCCACGCCGTGTGCGAGCGGCTGGGCGTGCCGCTGTGGGTCGGCGAGCGCGACGCGGACGCGGCCGAGCAGCCGCGGCTCATCAAGGAGCGCCAGCCGTCGCACCCCATCAACACCCTGTTCTTCCACGCGATGGCCGGGCCGGGTCACCCGGTGGCCAGGCGCCTGCGCGAGGACGACGAGGTGGCCGGCTTCCGGGTCCTCGACGTCCCGGGGCACTCGGCCGGGCACATCGCCCTGTGGCGCGAGCGCGACCGGACGCTCATCGCCGGTGACGTGCTCAACAGCCAGCATCCGCTGCTCGGCTTCCCGCGCGCCCTGCGCGAGCCGCTGCGGGTCTTCACCCCGGACCCGGACCGCAACCGCGAGTCGATCCGCCGCCTCGGCGCGCTGGAGCCGGCGCTGGTGCTGCTCGGGCACGGGCCGCCCGTCACGGACACGCACCGTTTCGTGGAGTTCTGCAGCTCCGTCTGACCGGGATACGCTTCCGCGGGTGCGCGGGGTCGGCCGGGGGGTGTCGGCGTTGTCGGCGTGGGGACGGCTGGTCGTCGGCTCCGCGCTGGTGGTCGGTGGCTGCGTCGCCGTGGTGGCCATCAGCTGGGCCGCGTCCAGCCAGAACCGCGTGGGCGCCTCGGCGGTCCGCGGCGACGTCGAGGCGGTCGTCGTCGACGCCGGCGACGGGGCCGTGGAGATCGTGGGCGGCGGCGAGCGGCCCGACATCCTGGTGCGCCGCACCGAGCGCACCGCCTTCGGCCGGCGCCCGGAGATCGACAGGGAGGTCCGCGACGGCGTCCTGCGGTTGCGCAGCCGCTGCCCGTCGGGCGTGCTGACCGGCTGCGAGAACGCCTGGCGCGTGACGATCCCGGACAACACCCCGGTGACCGTGCGCACCGGCGCGGGCGCCGTGACGTTGCGCGGCCTGCGCGGCTCGGCCACGGTCACGACCGGCAGCGGGACGGTCCGCGTGCGCGAGTTCTGCGGCTTCGCCTTGGAGGTCCGCAGCGACAGCGGCGCGCTGGAGGCCGACACCACCTGCGCGCCGGAGCGCCTGTCGCTGCGGTCGCGCAGCGGCGACGTGGCCGCCGTCGTGCCGGCCGGCCGCTACCGGCTGGACGCCGACGCCGACCGCGGCGCCGCGCGCGTCACCGGCATCGACGTCACCGGCGACGCCCCGTTCGAGCTGCAGGCCCTCAGCGGCGAGGGCGACGTGCGCGTGGAGGGCCAGGAGTGAGCGCCGCGCCCGCGGCCTCCCGCCCGGCTCCGGCGCCACCGGGGCCCCCAGGCGGCTGGGCTGCGCGCGGCGGCCTCGGCCTGCGCGACCGCCTGCGCCGCTGCGGCGCGGTGCTGGCCTACGCCACGCTCGGCACCGCGGTGGGCGTCGTCTGCCTGCTGGAGGCCTCGCTCGTGGTCCTGGCCGCGGCCGTGGCGTCCGTCGGCCCGGCCGGTCCGCTGCGCGGGATCGCCTCGGTCGGCCGGGTCCTGGGGCGAGCGGATCGGCGCCTGGCCAACCTGCTGCTCGACGCGCGCATCCCCCCGCCGCCCGTCCCGCTGCTCGGGCCCGCGAACGTCGAGCGCGGCGGCCGGGCCCTGCTGCGCGAGCCGCGCGTCTGGCGCCTTCTCGCGCACCTTGCGCTGCGACTGCTCCTCGCCGTCGTCGTCCTGGCCGTGGCCGCGGCCGCGGCCGTGGTGATCGGCGGGCTGGTCGTGCTCGGCCTCGCCGGCGTCGCGGGGGCGGGTGACGCCGAGGTGGCCGGCCCGCTCACCCTCGGGCCGGTCACCGGCGCCGTGCTCCTGGTGCTCACGGCGCCGTCCGCGGTGCTGGCCATCGCGTTCCTGGACGGCGGCCACCGGCTCCTGCGCGGCCTGATGCGCAAGCTCTTCCTGCCGCCGCCGAGCGCGACGCCCGCCGGCCCCGTGCGTGAGCTGCTGGCCGAGAGCCTCGGTGACCGCTCGCTCTCGGTCGCCTACTTCCTGCCCGACCGCGGCGCGTACGTCGACGAGCAGGGCCGGGCGGTGGAGCTCCCGGACCCGCGCTCCGGCCGGGCCTGGACCGCGGTCGAGCGCGACGGCCGGCGCGTCGCGGCGATCATCCACGACGTCGCCCTCGACGCCACGCCGGAGCTCGTCACCGCGGCCGCCGCCGGCGCAGCGCTGGCCATCGACAACGAGCGCCTCAAGGCCGATCTGCGCGCACGGCTGGAGGAGCTGCGGCGCTCGCGCCTGCGCATCGTGGAGGCGTCCGACGAGTCGCGCCGCCGGCTCGAGCGCGACCTGCACGACGGCGCGCAGCAGCAGCTCGTCTCACTGGCACTCGACCTACGCCTGCTCAAGGCGCGCCTGGGTGACCACGAGGCCACCGGGCAGGTCGATGAGATCGCCGAGCGCCTGCAGCAGGCGCTCTCGGAGCTGCGCGAGCTCGCGCGCGGCATCCACCCGGCGATCCTCACCCAGCAGGGGCTCGGCCCGGCCCTCGAGGCGCTCGCCGCCCGGTGCCGGACCCCGGTGACGCTCGAGGTCGACGTGCCGGGCCGCCTGCCGGCCCCGGTGGAGGCCGCTGCCTACTTCAGCGTCTCCGAGGCGCTGGCCAACGTCGGCAAGTACGCGCAGGCGCAGCAGGCGCGCGTCACGGCGCGCGTGCGCGACGGGGCGCTCGAGGTCCTCGTCGAGGACGACGGCCTGGGCGGCGCGGACGCCGGCTCGGGGTCCGGGCTGCGCGGCCTGCAGGACCGCCTCGCCGCCCTGGACGGCACGCTCGAGGTCCGCAGCCCGCCGGGCGGCGGCACGCGGCTGGTCGCCAGGGTCCCGTTGGGCCTCAAGGTTGACACGGTTGTGTCAAGGTTACGCTAGGATGGCCGGATGGCCCGTGACTACCTGGCTGCCACCCGTGAGCGCGTCGTCGTCTTCGACGGCGGCATGGGCGCGACGCTCGAGCAGTTCGAACTGACGCAGGCCGACTACGGCGGGCTCGAAGGCAAGTGCCACGAGGCGCTGATCCTGCACCGCCCGGACGTGATCCAGGGCGTCCACGAGTCCATGGTCGAGGCCGGCGCGATCGTCGTCGAAACCGACACGTTCCAGGCCTCCCGGCTCAAGCTCGAGGAGTGGGGGCTGGCCGACCACACGCTGGAGATCAACCAGAAGGCCGCCGAGATCGCGCGCAAGGCCGTCGGCGAGGACCGCTTCGTCGCGGGCTCCATCGGCCCGACCGGCCACCTGCCCGCCTCCGACGATCCGACGCTGGGCTCGATCACGTTCCGCGAGCTCGTGACCATCTTCGAGGAGCAGTCCCGCGGGCTCATCCAGGGCGGGGCCGACCTGCTCATCATCGAGACCGCGCAGGACATCCTCGAGGTCAAGGCCGCGGTCTTCGGCGCCCGCGAGGCGTTCAAGGCCACCGGCCGGACGCTCCCGATCCAGACGTCGGTCTCGCTGCTGCCCAACGGCGGCAAGATGCTGCTGGGCACGGACATCGACGCGGTCCTCACCACGCTCGAGGCGCTGGAGGTCGACGTCATCGGCCTCAACTGCTCCACGGGCCCGGAGGACATGCGCGACGCGATCCGCTTCCTCGGCGAGCACGCGCCCATGCCGGTGCACTGCATCCCCAACGCGGGCCTGCCGCTCCAGGGCCCCGACGGCGAGACGATCTTCCCCGAGGGCCCCGAGCAGCTCGCGAGCGTCCTCGGCGAGTTCGTCGAGCGCTACGGCGTCTCGATCGTCGGCGGCTGCTGCGGCACCACGCCCGACCACATCCGCGCGATCGCCGAGCGGTGCGTCCCCGCCCGCACGGACTTCGCGCGGCCCAAGCCCCGCGCCCCGCATGTCTCCTCGATGATCGCGGCCACGCCGCTGGTGCAGGAGCCGCGCCCCACGATGGTCGGCGAGCGCGTCAACTCGCAGGGCTCGCGCAAGGCCAAGGAGCTGCTGCTGGCCGACGACTACGACGGCCTGGTGCAGGTGGCCGAGGACCAGGTGGAGGGCGGCGCCCACGTCCTCGACGTCTGCGTCGCGCTCACCGAGCGCCAGGACGAGGACGAGCAGATGCGCCAGGTCGTCAAGCGCGTGTCGCTGTCCCAGCCCTCCCCCATCCAGGTCGACTCCACCGAGCCGGATGTCATCAAGACCGCCCTGGAGCAGATCCCGGGCCGCGCGATCGTCAACTCGGTCAACCTCGAGGCCGGCCGCGACAAGCTCGACCAGGTCGTGCCGATCGCCATGGCGCACGGCGCGGCGCTCATCGCGCTGACCATCGACGAGGTCGGGATGGCCAAGACGGCCGACCGCAAGGTCGAGATCGCCACGCGCATCAAGGAGCTGGCCTGCGACGAGCACGGGCTCGACCCCGAGCTGCTCATCTTCGACCTGCTGACCTTCACGCTGACCACCGGCGACGAGGAGTGGCGCCCGTCCGCCGTCGAGACGATCGAGGGCATCCGCCGCGTCAAGGCGGAGCTGCCGGGCGTCAAGACGTCGCTGGGCGTCTCCAACGTCTCCTTCGGCGTCGGGCCGGCTGCCCGCGCGGTGCTGAACTCCGCCTTCCTGCACCACTGCGTGGAGGCCGGGCTCGACCTCGCGATGGTCAACCCGAACCACATCACGCCCTACGGCGAGATCGCCGCCGAGGAGCGCGAGCTGGCCGACGACCTGGTCTTCAACCGGCGCGACGACGCGCTGGAGCGCTTCATCGCCCACTTCGAGTCCAAGGGGGCCGAGGCCGAGACCGAGGTGGCCGACCCCACCGCCGGGATGGAGCCCGAGGAGGCGCTGCACTGGCACATCCTGCGGCGCAAGAAGGACGGCGTGGAGGCCCAGATCGACCGCGCCGTCGACAAGATCGGGGCCGTCCCCACGCTCAACGACGTCCTGCTGCCGGCGATGAAGGAGGTCGGCGACAAGTTCGGCGCCGGCGAGCTGATCCTGCCCTTCGTGCTGCAGAGCGCCGAGGTCATGAAGCGCGCCGTGGCGCAGCTGGAGAACTACCTCGACCGCATCGAGGGCTACACGAAGGGCACCGTGGTCCTGGCCACCGTGTTCGGCGACGTCCACGACATCGGCAAGTCGCTGGTCAACACGATCCTGACCAACAACGGCTACACCGTCGTCGACCTCGGCAAGCAGGTCCCGATCGGGACGATCCTCGAGGCCGCCAAGGAGCACGACGCGACGGCGATCGGCCTCAGCGCGCTGCTCGTCTCGACCTCCAAGCAGATGCCGCTGGCGGTGCAGGAGCTGCACAACCAGGGCCTCGAGTACCCCGTGCTGATCGGCGGCGCCGCCATCAACCGGGCGTTCTCCTACCGGGCGATCCTGCCCCACGGCCGCGACGACGGCACGCAGTACGAGCCCGGCGTCTTCTACTGCAAGGACGCCTTCGAGGGCCTCAACGTCATGGACCAGCTCGTGGAGGACGACGCCCGCGAGGCGCTGCGGGCCAAGCTGCGCGAGGCCGCCGAGCGCTTCCGCGTCGAGGGCGAGGAGCCCGAGGAGCTCGACACGTCCGACGACACCGTCCGCTCGCCGGTGCGCACGGACAACCCGGTCCCCGAGCCGCCCTTCTGGGGCGTGCAGGAGATCCCGGTCGACATGGACGAGCTCTACACGCATCTCGACACCCACGTGCTGTTCAAGCTGCACTGGGGCGGGCGCGGCGTGAAGGGCGAGGCCTGGAAGGAGCTGGTCGAGGGCGACTTCCGCCCGCGCCTGGAGCGCATGTGGCGCGAGCAGGACTACCTGCACCCCCGCGCGCTGCTCGGGTTCTTCCCCTGCTACAGCGAGGGCAACGACATCGTCGTCCTCGACCCCGAGGACCGCGAGACCGTGCTGCAGCGGTTCAGCTGCCCGCGCCAGCCCAAGGGCGACCGGCTCTGCACCGCCGACTTCTTCCGCCCGAGGGACAGCGGCGAGCTCGACGTGATCGCGTTCCAGGCCCTGACCGTCGGCCACGAGGTCACCGAGCTCATGGCCAGGCTGGAGGCCGAGGGCGAGTACGCCGAGCAGCTCTTCGTCCACGGCCTGGGCGTGCAGACCGCCGAGGGCCTGTCGGAGTGGCTGCACTGGAAGGTCCGCGGGTGGCTGGGCATCCCGGAGACGCAGGGCCGCCGCCTCTCGTGGGGCTACCCCGCCATCCCCGACCAGTCCGAGCACGAGAAGGTCGACGCCGTCCTGGGCCTCGAGCGGATCGGCATGCGGCTCACCAGCGGCTGGTCGCCCGAGCCCGAGCAGTCCACCCTGGCGATGGTCGTCCACCACCCGCAGTGCGTCTACTACGGCATGCGCAACGGCCGGCTGCTGCCTGACGGCTCGCCCGACGACGTCATCCGCGGCTCGCGGCGCGATCCCACGCGCTTCGACGCGCCGGCCGACGACGAGGACGTCGAGGGCGGGGCGGTCGAGTCCGAGGACGCACCCGCCGGCACGCCGGCGTAGAACGCGCATCGTCCGGCGGCGACCGGGAACCCCTTTCCTCGTACGTCCAGTCCACCGAGGAGAGGAGGACCCACATGGCCGGAGCCACTGCGACGCGCCCGGAGAGCGGGACCCGCGACAAGGACTACGACCTCGTGACGGTGCTGCAGTACTGCCTGGAGCACACGTGGCGCCTGGACCAGTACGCCCAGGACGCCGAGCGCGAGGGCGACGACGCCGCGGCCAAGCTGTTTCGCAACATGCAGCAGCACAGCCGCAAGGGCGCGGAGGAGTGCAAGGCGCTCCTGAAGGACCGCCTGGGCTGATCTGACGAGCGTCGCAGCAACGCTGCCGGGTGCGCCTGCGCACCCGGTAGCGTCGCTCGGCGTGCGCATCCTCGCCATCGACGGCGGCGGCATCCGCGGCCTCATCCCCGCCCGGGTCCTCGAGAGCCTGGAGCAGCTGACCGGCCGCCGGGTCGCCGACCTCTTCGACCTCGTCGCCGGAACGTCGACCGGCGGCATCCTCGCCTGCGCCCTGACGACGCCGGGCCCCGGCGGCGCGCCGCGCCACCGGGCCGCCGACCTCGTCGAGCTGTACCGGACCGAAGGTCCGGCGATCTTCCGGCGCTCGCTGTGGCAGCGGGTGCGCAGCGGCGAGGGCGTCCTGGACGAGAAGCACGACGCGCACGCCCTCGAGTCCGCCCTCGAGCGTTACCTCGGCGACGCGCTGCTCAGCGACGCGCTCACGTCCGTCCTGGTCACGTCGTACGACCTGCAGGCGCGCGAGCCGTTCTTCTTCAAGAGCTGGCGGACCGACGAGCCGGGCCGCGACGCGCGGATGCGCGACGTCGCGCGGGCGACCGCCGCCGCCCCGACGTACTTCGAGCCGCTGCTCTGGCAGCCGCCGGACGGGTCCCCCGCCCGCTCCCTCGTCGACGGCGGCGTGTTCGCCAACAACCCCACCATGTGCGCGTACGCCGAGGCGGCGCGCATCGCCCCAGGCGAGGAGGTGACCGTCCTGTCGCTCGGCACGGGCGAGCTCTCCGACCCGATCCCACACCGGGAGGCCGCCGACTGGGGCCTGCTGGAGTGGGTGCGGCCCGTCCTCGACGTGGTCTTCGACGGCGTCGGGGACACGGTGACCTACCAGCTCGGCCACCTCGTCCCGGCCGAGCGCCGCCTGCGGGTGCAGCTGCGCCTGCGCGACGACATCGGGCTCGACGACGCCTCGCCGCGCGGCATGGCCCGCCTGGAGGACGAGGCGGCGCGGATGCTCGACGTCCACGGCGACGCGCTGGCCGCCTTCGCGCACGCGCTCTGACCGCCCGCCGCGGCGCGTCAGCCCGCCGCGCCGCGGCCGCGCGGCGCGGCGTCGAAGCCGACGATCCGGAACGCGCCGTCGCCGTCGACGAGCTCGACGCGGACGCGCAGCCGCTGGCCGGCGCTGTCGGCCGTGCACGTGAAGCGCTCGCCGCGCTGGGCCTCCACGCCCTCCGGGCACGTGACCCGCGGGCGCGTCCCGAGGCTGCGCTCCACCGCCGACGCGACGCGCTGCGCCGCGCTGGCGGCGTCGATCGTCCGGTCGCGCCCGAACAGCGCCACCACCAGGATGCCCGCGACGACGATCGCGGCGAGCGCCGCGGCCCGGGCCAGGTGGCCACCGGCCCGCAGCCGGCGCACCCCTACGCCTCGACCTCGAGCGGGTCCGCGCTGCGGCTGTGGCCGGGCACCGGCGTGAGCTCGACCGGCGAGGCGTGCAGCGCGCGCAGCCGGACGTCCTTCCAGCTGACGCCCTCGCCGACCAGCGCCGGGAGGCCCATCACGAAGGCCGTGGCGACCTCGACGGCCTGCAGGATGATCCCGTAGCCCAAGGCGTCCGCCGTGCCGACGCCGTAGGCGTGCAGCACGAACACGCACGCCGCCTGGAAGACGCCCAGGTTGGACGGCGTGGCGGGCAGGATGGCGCTGACGTTGACGGCGAACAGCACCGCTGCGGCGGCGCCCAGGCCCGCCTGCTCGTCGAGCCCGAAGGCCACGAGCAGGACGTAGCACGACAGCCACTGGATCCCCCAGGCGAGCAGCTGCGCCGACGTCGCCACCGCCCCCAGCCGCGGGTGGCGGAAGACGACCAGGCCGCCGCGGACCTGGACGAGCGCCGAGCGCACCTTGCGTGCCCACGCCTGGACGCGCTTGGAGCGCGACGGCACGCCGCCGCGCACGAGCGCCGGCGCCACCAGGACGCCGAAGAGGATCGCCAGCGGCAGCGCGGTGAAGACCCACAAGCCGTCGGGCCCGCGGTCGAAGTAGTCGACGGTCCCCAGGACGAAGGCGCCCAGGATGAGCAGCGCCACCACGTTGAGCAGCGCCTGGGAGACGATCGTGCCGAGCACCGCCGGGAACAGGCCTCTGGCGCCGCCCAGGCGTCTGGCCACCACCATCGCGCGCGCCGGCTCGCCGAGGCGCGCCGGCAGCGTGGCGCTCATCAGGACGCCGATCATGGTGCCCTGCAGCGCGTCGCGCAGCCGGGGGCGGGACGCCGGGAGCGCCGCCTGCAGGATCGCGTGCCAGCTGACGGCACGGACGACCATCGACAGGCACATGAGCGCCAGCGCGAGCAGGACCCAGGGCGGGCTGGAGCTCAGCAGCGAGTGGCCGATGCGGTCCATCCCGATGCGGTCGAGCGCCAGCAGGCCCAGGGCGGCGGCGCCGGCGCCCGCGCCCAGCACGGCGCCGCGGCGCACCGCCGCGGGAATCCGGGGGCGCACCGCGGGCGGCGGCTCGAGGGTCGGGAGGCGGCGGGCCGGCTCGCGCGGGCCGAGGTCGGCCGGCACCAAGCCTCGGCGGACGGCCTGGCGGCGGACGGCGCCGGCCGGCTCGGGCACGGCGACGGCGTCCTCGTAGGCGTCGAGGACCTCGGCGGCCACGCGGGGCCAGGCGAAGCGGGGTGCGTGCTCGGCGGCGGCGCGGGAGAGCGCGACGCGGCGGGCCGGGTCCAGCGCGAGGCCTCGCAGCGCCTCGGCCAGGGCGAGCGGGTCCCCCCGGGGGACCAGGACGCCGTCCACCCCGTCCCGCACCACGTCGCGGTAGCCGGCGATGTCCGACGCGACCACCGGGCGACCGGCCGCGAAGGCCTCGGTGAGCACCATGCCGAAGGACTCGCCGCCCAGCGAGGGCGCCGCCAGGACGTCGGCCTCGCGCAGCGTGCGCTCCTTCGTCGCGTCGTCGACCTTGCCCAACGCGGTCACGCCCCGGGCGTCGAGCAGCAGCGGCTCGAGCTCGGCCTGCTCGACGCCGACGATCGTCAGGTGCGCCGGGACGTGGTCGCGCAGCGCCTCGAAGGCGCGCAGCAGGACCGGCAGCCCCTTGCGCTCGACGGCCTGGCCCACGAAGGCGATGCGCAGCAGGCCGCCGTCTGCGCGTGGCTGCGGGATCTCCTCGGGGACGGCTACGCCGTTGGGGATGATCCGGTAGCGGCCGCCGAAGAAGCGCTGCCCCGTCCAGGCGGCGGCCTCCGAGACCGCGATGCGGACCCGGAGCCGGTTGAGCCGCCGGCGCGCGCCCATGACCGAGGCCGTGCCGTTGGTCAGGCGGTTGGTGCTGTAGCAGTGGAAGGTGCCGACCAGCGGCGCGGCGCAGCTCAGCAGCGGATCCCAGCCGGCGACCGGCGCGATCGGCTCGTGGAGGTGCACCACGTCGGGGCGCAGGTCCTCCAGCGCGCGGCGTAGCGCCACCACCGAGGCGGGCGTGACCGCGAGGTTGGACACCGCCCCGTTGGCGGGGAACCCGACGGTGCGCCCCAGCGGCACCAGCCATTCCGGCAGCTGGCGCTCCTGCGGGCGGGCACCGCGATGCAGCCGCGCCGAGCGATCGTCGGGCGGGTCGACGGGAGCGAGGACGCGGACGTCGTGGCCGGCGTCGAGGAACTGGCCTGCCAGCGCCTCGATGTGCCGCGTCACGCCGCCGGGGTACGTCCACGAGTACGGGGACACCAGCGCGATGCGCATGGAACGCGGCATGCTAGCGGGCCTCTGCCCCTGAACCCGGTCCGAGCAACCCGGATTGCGCGAGCCGGGGGTCTCCGCGGACGTAGATCGTCGCCACGGCGAGCACCGCTGTGGAGAAGATCAGCAGCACCGGGCCGGAGTCGTTGAACAGCGTCCCGGCGAGCCCGGCGGCCAGCCCGCCCACCAGCGCGGCGCGCCAGGAGGCCGAGCCCTCCAGCGGGGCGTAGAGCCGCTCCCGGTACTTGACCGCCCACGAGATCGCCAGCAGCGCGACGGCCGCGGCCAGCGGCATGAGCCCGCGCATGAGCTGGTCCCAGGCCAGCCCGTAGCGGCGGCTCACGGAGTCCCAGATCGCGCCCTCGTCGTCGGCTTCGAGCACCGTGCGCGTGAAGTGGCCGTCGCCGCCGGTGACGAGGTCGAGGACCGCCAGGGCCGCGAGCGCGAGCGCCGGGATCGCCAGGGCGACGAGCACGCGGCGCCGGGTGAGCTCGCCGGGGAGCAGCAGCAGCACCGTCACGGCGACACCGGCGCCGATCGTGGGCGCGCCGCCGACGTCGGCCCCCATCCGGCCCCAGCCGATCGCCGCACCGAGCAGCCCGCCGCACACCCCGGCGATGACTGCCGCGCGGCGCGAGCGCCCCAGCGCCATGAGGCCCACGGCGAGGGCGAGCAGCAGCAGGACCGGCAGCGTCGCCTCGAGCTCGTTGCCGATCCCGTAGTAGCGCGAGCCGAAGCGCGGATTCGGGCCCAGGAGCGAGCGGATGATGAGGTCCGAGCCCCGCGCGAGATCCGCGACGTAGGCCAGCACGGAGACCGCGCACGGCACCAACGGGCCGCGCGGCCAGCGCACGAACCGATCGGTGAGCGCCCCGGCCAGGAACGAGACGCCGGCCACGAGCGCCAGCTCGAGCGTCCGCGACGGCCGCAGCGCCGCGGTCAGCAGCAGCACCGCGGGCATCCACAGCAGCGCCAGGGCACCGGCCCGCATCGCCCAGCGTGTGCCGCGGCGGTCGGCGATCAGGGACGCGACGAGCATCGTCACCAGCCAGACGGCCAGCAGCGTCTGCAGCGCCGGGAACCGCCGCGGGCCGACGACGCGCAGGCGGCTCTCGAGGTCGCGCAGCGCCTCGGCGTCGGGCGAGCCCTGGACCGTGATCCGCTGGCCGGTCATCTCGTCGGGGATGCCGACGCCCAGGTGGTGCAGCACCGTCGGCGCGACGTCGATGCCGGCCACCACGCCCTCCAGCCGCGTGGTGCGCGAGGTCAGCATCCCGGGATCGCCGCCGCGGGCCAGGCCGTCGGCGATCGTCGGCAGCAGCTGGGGTGCGCGGCGGCCGGGCGGGGTCTGCAGCACCAGCAGGAGGTCGCGCTGCCCGCGCGCGGCGCGCAGGCGCCGCATCTGGGCGTCGCCCTCGAAGCCGCCCGGCAACCCGACGACGACGAGCCGGTGGTCGCGCAGGAGCCGCAGCGCGCGGGCGGCCACGTCGTCGGAGCGCCCGAGGGAGACGTCCTGGATGCGGCCTCGCCGGTCGGCGGCCACGATGGCCTCGGCGTTCTCGTTCTCCGCGTCGCGCACGCCGGCGTACGCGACTCCGCCCGGCACGGTCTGGCCGAGCAGGCCGGGGACCACGTCGGCCGGGGCGGTCTCGGCGCGCGCCCGCGCGTCGAGCCAGCCGGCGTGGATGCCCTCCCGGCCGAACACCGCGAGCTCGAGCTCGGGGACGCGCTCGGGGTCGTAGGCGCCCGCGGACGTGCGCGTGCCCTGGCTCATGTCCAGCAGCGCCTGGGTGACGGTGTAGCGGCCCTGCGTGGCGCCCGTGAGGCCGAGCGAGACGTCGGGCACCGCCTCGAACCGGTCGAGGATCGGCACCTGGGGCGGCGCGTCCTCGGGCAGGTCCTCGGCCAAGGGGAAGAACGCGATGACGGCACGTGGCGGCCCGGCCGCGGCGGGAGCCGCGGCCGCGAGCGCGGCGACGAGCACCGCGAGCAGGACCAGGAGAGGTCGGAAGGGGCCGTGCCCGGGCGTCACTTCCCTGAAGTACACCCGGAGTACCGGCGGCGTTGCTCCCCTGGGGGGACGACACGGGCGGCCGCGACGTGCTGAGCTTGTGGGGTGAGCGGTTTTCGTGTGGCGGTGGTGGGTTCGGGTCCGTCGGGGTTTTATGCCGCGACGCAGTTGTTGGCGTCGGCCGATCCGGTGTTCTCGGTGGACCTGTTTGATCGGTTGCCGACGCCGTTTGGGCTGGTGCGGGCGGGGGTGGCGCCGGATCATCCGAAGATCAAGGCCGTGACGAAGGCGTTTGACAAGACCGCCCGGCACGAGCGGTTTCGGTTCTGCGGTGGGGTGGAGTTGGGGTCGGACATCACGCGTGAGGATCTGCGCTCGCACTATCACGCGGTGGTGTATGCGATCGGGACGGCGACCGATCGGCGGATGGGGATCGCCGGTGAGGATCTGCAGGGCTCGCATGCGGCCACGGAGTTCGTGGCCTGGTACAACGGCCACCCCGAC
>DASPKC010000040.1:0-5204 GCA_035628295.1 Baekduia sp. | reverse complement strand
CCGACGCGAACATCGTCATCTTCGAACGCGTCAAGGAAGAGATCCGCGGCGGCCGCTCCGTGATCCAGGGCATCGCCCAGGGCTACAAGCGCGGCCTCAGCGCGATCATCGACGCGAACGTCGTGACCATCATGGTCGCGTTCATCCTCTTCATGCTCGCCACGGCGGGCGTGCGCGGGTTCGCCCTGACGCTGGGTGTCGGCACCATGGTGTCGCTGTTCACCGCGGTGCTCGCGACCCAGGCCGTGCTCGGGACGATGCAGCGCTCGAAGCTCATCTCGCACCCGACCGCGCTGGGGGCCAGCGAGCAGAAGCACAAGATCCGCCTCGACTTCATGGGCAAGTCGAAGTGGTTCTTCAGCGCCTCGGGCATCATCATCCTGATCGGGGCCTTCGCCCTGGCCGACAAGGGCCTGAACTTCGGCATCGACTTCGAGTCGGGCACCCGGGTCAAGACGTCGCTGGCCGAGAACCCGTCGGTGGACGACGTCCGCGACGCGCTGGCGAAGGCCGGCTTCGGCGACGCCGAGGTGCAGGAGGTCTCCAACGACTCCGAGCTCGGCGGCGACGGCTACCAGATCTCCACCGGCGAGACGGGGGAGGTGACGGCCCAGATCCGCCCGGCGCTCGAGCGGGAGTTCGGGGACGCCAAGGCCTTCCAGTCGAGCTCCATCGGGCCGACCTTCGGCGAGTCCGTGGCGAACTCCGCGATCATCGCGATCATCGCCTCGCTGCTGGTGATCAGCGCCTACATCGCGCTGCGGTTCGAATGGAAGTACGCGGTGCCGGTGCTCATCGCGGTGATGCACGACATCCTCATCACGGCGGGCGTGTACGCCCTCGTCGACCGGGAGGTGACGACGTCGACGGTCGCGGCGCTGCTGACGATCATGGGCTACTCGCTCTACGACACGATCATCGTGTTCGACCGGATCCGCGAGAACGTGCCACGGATGCCACGGGCCGCGTTCACCCAGATCGTCAACCGCTCGATGAGCGAGGTCATCGTCCGTTCGCTGGCCACGTCGTTCTGCACGATGCTGCCGGTGCTGGCGCTGTTCCTGTTCGGCGGCGAGACGCTGCAGGACTTTGCGTTCGCGCTCATCGTCGGCACGATCTCCGGCACGTACTCGTCGGTGTTCATCGCCTCGCCGGTGCTCGCGCACTGGAAGGAGACCGAGCCCGTGTACCGCCGCCGGCGCCAGAAGATCGTGAGCGAGCTCGGCGCGGTCCCGGCCTACCAGACCGCCGCCGACGGCAGGTTCGTCGACGTCACGCCGGCCGAGCGGCGCAGCCGCCGCGGGCGCCTGACCGCCCCGGAGGACCCGGAGCGCAAGGTGTCCCAGCGGGAGTTCCAGCAGCTCGTGGAGGACATCCAGCACGAGGTGCCGGCAGCCACCGCGACGAAGGATCCCGAGCCTGACAGCCGCGCGGACGCGCGGCCGGAGGACCTGGTCATGAAGGACGACCGCAAGCCCAAGCCCAAGCGACCGCGCAACAAGCGCCACGGGAGGTGACGGCATGGCCATGCTCGTCTGGGTCGTGACCGGCCTCGCGCTCTGGCATTTCACGATCTTCGTCCCCGACCGGTTCGCCGGTGGGATCGTCGGGGCGTTCGTGGGCGCCATCGCCGGCGCGATGCTGTTCGGCCTGGCCGTCAACGGCTTCAGCGTGCCGGGCCAGAACGACACCGACCTCGCGCAGGCGTTCCTCGCCATGCCGGGCGCGGTGCTCGGCGTCGCGGCGGTCTACGCGCTGGGCGTCCAGCGCGGCAACCAGCCGGTCGACCTGTAGGAGCCGGGCGGCGGGGGCCGCCCGGATCCGTCCACCTGCGCCCGTAGCGTCACGGGCGGTGCAGCGCCGCCTCCACATCCCGCCGGCCGACGCCGGGGCCGTCCTGGCGCTCGAGCGCGAGCTCGGCGTGCCGGGGCCCGTGGCGCAGGTGCTCGTCCGCCGCGGCCTGGCTGATCCGGCGGGCGCGCGCGCCTGGCTGGCGGCCGCCGACCGCCACGAGCCGGGCGCCTTCTCCGGGATCTCGGAGGCCGTCGAGGTCGTCCTGCGCCACGCGGCGGCAGGCTTGCGCGTCACGGTGCACGGCGACTACGACGTGGACGGCGTGTGCTCCACCGCGATCCTCGTGCGGACGCTGCGACGGCTCGGCGCCGACGTCGACTGGTTCCTGCCGTCGCGCACTGAGGACGGCTACGGCCTGGCGCAGGCCACGGTCCGGCGCCTCGCCGAACGCGGGACCCGCCTGCTGATCACGGCCGACTGCGCCGTCACCGCCGTGGAGGAGGTGGCGCTGGCGCAGGCGCTGGGCCTGGAGGTGGTCGTGACCGACCACCACAGCCCGCGGGCCGACGGGGTCCTGCCCGCAGCGCCGCTGGTGCATCCGGCGCTGCGCGGCTACCCGTGCGCCGAGCTCTGCGCCGCCGGGGTGGCGCACAAGCTGGCCGCCGCCCTGCTGACGGCGGCGGGCCACGACGCCGCGGACGCCGACGAGGACCTCGACCTGGTCGCCCTCGCCACCGTGGCCGACTGCGTGGCGCTCGTGGGAGAGAACCGGCGGCTCGTCCGCGAGGGCCTGGCCGCGCTCGGGCGGACGACCAAGCCCGGGTTGCGGGCGCTCATGGGCGTCGCGCAGGTCGACCCCGCACGTGTCGACGCCACGGCGATCGGCTTCCGTCTGGCGCCGCGGCTGAACGCGGCGGGCCGCGTCTCGCGCGCCGACGCGGCGCTGGAGCTGCTGCTCACCGGCGACGACGAGCGCGCGCGCCAGATCGCCGAGGAGCTCGACCGGGCCAACAGCGAGCGCCGCCACGTGGAGACGCGCATCCTGTTCGAGGCCGAGGCGCAGGTGGCGCGGCTGGGCGAGCAGCCGGCGTACGTGCTGGCTGGCGACGGCTGGCATCCGGGCGTCATCGGCATCGTCGCCTCGCGCCTGGCCGAGCGCCACCACCGGCCGGTCGTCCTCGTGGCGCTGGACGGCGAGCAGGGCACGGGCTCGGGGCGCTCGATCCCGGCGTTCGACCTCCTCGCCGGCCTGGACGCGGCGGCGTCGCACCTGCTGCGCCACGGCGGCCATCGCGCCGCAGCGGGGTGCACCGTGCGCCGCGACCAGCTTGAGGCGTTCCGGTCGGCGTTCGTCGGCCACGCCGGGTCGGTACTGACGCCGGAGGACCTGGTGGCGGTGCAGCGCGTCGACGCGGTCGTGGCGGGCGACGAGCTCGGCCTCGAGCTCGCGGAGGCGCTCGAGGCGCTCGCGCCGTTCGGCATGGGCAACCCGTCCGTCACGCTCCTCGTCCCCGCGGCCCGCCTCGTGGACCCGCGGCCGATGGGGGAGGGCAAGCACCTGCGCCTGACGGTGGAGTCCGGCGGCGTGCGCGCCCGGGCGGTCGCCTTCGGCACCGCCCAGCTGCCCGACGGCTGCGACGGCCCGGTCGACGCGGTCTTCGAGCTCGAGATCAACGACTTCCGCGGCGCGGTCGAGCCGCGGCTGCTGCTGCGCTGCGCCTGTCCGCCCGACCCCGGGCCCGTGCGGCTGGTGGGCGAGCCCGCCCCGGGGACGCCGGACTGGCTGCCGGCCGTCCTGCGCGCGGCGACCGCGCCCGCGAGCCCCTCGGTCGCCTCGCTGCTCGGCGCGGGGGGCTCGGGCGGCCACCGCGACCGGCGGGGCGGCGGCGTCGCGGGCACGGTGATGGCGCTCGTGCACAGCGGGGCGCCGGTGCTCGTCGTCGCGGCCGACGCGCCGGCGCGGGCCGGGCACGTCCGTGGCGTCCTGGGCGGCTTCTCGCTGTGCTCCTGGGACGGCCTGGCGGCCGATCCCGGCCTCGTCGGCGCCGACCACCACGTCGTGGCGCTCGATCCTCCACCGCACGCCGCGGCGCTCGCGCTGCTGCCCGCCGGCCGAACCGTCCTGGGCTGGGGAGACCCTGAGCTACGCTTCTCCCAGGATGTCCTGGAGCGCGACCTCGCCCTGCGACCGCTGCTCACCACGCTGTACCGGGCGGTCCGGGATGCCGGCGCCGGTGGCCTCGTCGCCGCCGGCGGCACGCTGCCCGCGCCCGTCGCAGGACGTGCCCTGCGCGTGCTCGTCGAGCTGGGGCTCGTGGAGGTCGATCCTGCCGCCGGCCGGGCGGGCGTCGTCGAGGGCGCTCCGCGGGCGGAGCTCGGCGCCTCGCCGTGCTTCGCGGCGGCGCAGCGGCGGCTGGAGGAGGGACGTGCGTGGCTGACCAGCGCGAGTCCCCGCGTGGCAGCGGCCTGACGCCGCCCGCCGGCGGCGGCGCACGCCGCGGCAACGGCGCGCCGCCGCGCCTGCACGAACGTCAGCCGGTCGACGTCCTCGAGCACCCCGAGGACCACGGGCAGATCGCCGACGCCCGCCTGACCGACTTCGAGCGCCGCCTGCTCAGCGACCTGTTCGCGATCGTCGAGGAGCACGCCGAGGACTCGGCGATGCAGGTCGACCGCACCCGCGTCGAGGACGCGTTCCACTTCGCGTGCGACAAGCACGCCGACCAGCGCCGCAAGTCCGGCGAGGACTTCATCGTCCACCCGGTCGGCGTGGCGAAGATCTGCGCGGGGATGCGCCTCGACACCGAGACGCTGGTCGCGGCGCTCCTGCACGACACCGTCGAGGACACGTCGGCGTCGCTGGAGGAGGTGCGCGAGCGCTTCGGCGAGGAGGTCTCGGCGCTCGTCGACGGCGTCACGAAGCTCACGGGCATCACGTTCACGTCGCGCGACGAGGCGCAGGCCGAGAACTACCGCAAGATGATGGTCGCGATGGCCTCGGACATCCGGGTCATCCTGATCAAGCTCGCCGATCGGCTGCACAACATGCGCACGATCGAGGCGATGCCCAAGCAGAAGCAGATCGAGAAGGCCAAGGAGACCCTCGAGATCTACGCGCCGATCGCGCACCGCCTGGGCATCCACGCGATCAAGTGGGAGCTCGAGGACCTCGCGTTCGCGGCGCTGCATCCGCGCAAGTACCAGGACATCAAGGGCCTGGTCAACCAGCAGCGCGAGGAGCGCGAGGCGTACGTCGAGAAGGCGGGCGAGTACCTCGCCCGGGAGCTGGAAGCGCTGGGCATCGAGGCCACGATCAGCGGCCGCGCCAAGCACTTCTACTCCATCTACTCGAAGATGACCAAGAAGGGCCGCGAGTTCAACGAGATCTACGACCTCACGGCCATGCGGGT
>DASPKC010000039.1:0-2030 GCA_035628295.1 Baekduia sp. | reverse complement strand
ACCAGCCCTCGGCGGTCGCCGAGGAGCTGATCGACCGCGCGGCGTTCGGCGCCCATCCGCTGGGGCGCCCCGTCCTCGGCCCCGAGGAGCACCTGCGCACCTTCACGCGCGACGCCATCGTGGCGTTCCGCGAGCGCCGCTGGGCCGGGCAGCGCGGCGGCGCCTTCATCGTGGGCAACATCGACCACGTTGCGGCCAACGGCGAGGTGGCCGAGCTCTTCGGGCGCTTCCCGCAGCTGCCGGCGCCCGACGGGTACGACCCCCTGCCCGGCGTGCGCGATCAGCGCGAGGTGCAGCAGCGCGACACCAACCAGTCGCACCTGCGGCTGATGTACCAGCCGGAGGTCGACGCGACCGACCCGGCGCAGCGCGCCGCGCTGACCATCTACTCGACGCTGCTGGGCGGCTCCATGGGCTCCCGGCTGTTCGACGAGATCCGCGAGCAGCGCGGGCTCTGCTACTCGGTGTGGGCGGTCGACCACGCACTGGCCGACGGGACGATCCTGCAGCTCGGCGCCGGGCTGGAGAGCTCGAAGACCGGTGAGGCGTACGCCCGCATGCGGGAGATCGTCGGCGAGCTGCACGCCGACGGGCCGCGCGAGGAGGAGGTCGAGCGCGCCCGGGCGTACGCGGCCGGCCGCCGGGTGCTCGCGTTCGAGAACACCAACGCCGTGGCGCGGCACGCGGCGACGCAGTCGGTCGTGTTCGGCGAGCCGATCGACCCGGACGCCGCCATCGCGGCGCTGGACGCGGTCACCTTCGACCAGGTCGCGGACATCGCCCGGCGCGTGGACCCCGAGCACGCCGCCGTCGCGTGCGTCGGCCCGCACGAGGCGTCGGAGTTCTAGACGCCGCGCCCGCACTCTGGGACCCTCTGCGCGCCGTGGTCGTGGCCGAGGGCATCGACGAGCGCGAGCTCGGGCGCTACGTGCGCCGGGTCGCCGACCGCTGGACCCTGGACGCGGCGCTGGTGGGCGGCGCGCGCGTCGACGACGCGCGCCACGTGCTCCCCCAGCGCGAGCGCGGGCCGGAGTTCGTCGTCGTCCTCGTCAGCGAGCACTTCGACGGGGTCCCGTGGCTGGAGCGCGTGCACGTGGCGGCGTCGCTGTGGGACGCCCACGAGATGGGCGCCCCGGCGGACGTGCACTGCTACACGCCCGCCGAGTTCGCCCGCAAGCGCGAGACGCTGCCGCGGGTGCGCTGGGTGGCCGAGCGCGGCCTGGACCTGCTGGCCGGCTGACGCGCCGGCCGGCGCTAGCCGATGGCCACCATGCGCTCGATGGGCAGGCGCGCGCGCTCGGCCAGGTCGGCCGGCACCTTGACCTCGCCCGTCATGTCGCGCAGGCAGTCGCGCAGCTTGGGCAGCGTGATCATCTTCATGTAGCGGCAGCTCGCGGCCTCGTTGGCGGCGACGAAGTCGACGTCCGGCGCGGCCATCCGCAGCGGGTGCAGCATCCCGGTCTCGGTGGCCATGATGGCCGTCGCGCCGGTGCCGGCGTGCTGCTTGGCGTAGTCGAGCATCCCGCCGGTCGAGAGCATGTGCACGCCCTCGGTGTCGACGTCGCCCGAGGCCACGTACTCCATGACCTGCGTCGAGCACCCGCACTCGGGGTGGATGAGGAAGTCGGCGCCCGGGTGCGCGGCGCGCATCCGGTCGATGTCGTGGGGGCGGATGCCGGCGTGCACGTGGCACTCGCCGTCCCAGACGTGCAGCTTGGCGCCGAGCTCCTTCTCGACGTACGCGCCGAGCCACATGTCCGGCCCGAACAGGATCGGCCGGCCGGGGTGCTCGCGCTGCACGTGGCGGACCACCTCGACCGCGTTGGCCGACGTCACGCAGTAGTCGGTCAGCGCCTTGATCTCGGCCGTCGTGTTGACGTACATGACCGTCACCGGGTCCTCGAACTTCGCCTGCCAGGCGCGCAGCTGCTCCGGCGTGATGCTGTCGGCCAGCGAGCAGCCCGCCCCGAGGTCCGGGATCAGGACCGTCTTCTCGGGCGAGAGGATCGACGCCGTCTCGGCCATGAAGT
>DASPKC010000038.1:0-2098 GCA_035628295.1 Baekduia sp. | reverse complement strand
CGAGCGGCCGGCGCGGCCGCGCACCGGCCGCGGGTGCAGGCCGGGGTCCGCGAGCTGCCCGGCGAGCGCGTCGCGCGGGATCTCCCGGTAGGCGCACAGGACGCCCAGCACCTGCGAGAGCAACCGGTGCTCGTCCTCGACAGCCCGGGTCCAGGCGGTGATGGAGTAGGAGCAGTCGACGACGAGCGGCGGGCGCTCCGACCGCTTCCCGCCGGGCCCGCTGCGCTCGTCCCACTCGGCGATCCGCTCCGTCTCCGCCTCGCGGATGTCGTACAGGAACAAGGCGACCGTCGGCCGGGACAGCTTGGCCGCCCAATCCCGCGTGGGCGCATCGAACCCCACACCGACGCCGTCGAAGCCGTGGCGCCCGAGCTCGCGCAGCAGCAGCGCGCGCAGCGACTCGTCGAGGTCGGCGAGGCTCGTGTTGAGCGGGACGTCGACGGAGAACGTCATGGGCGCGGTGCCCGAAGGGGCAGAGCAGGTCGGCGGCACCGTGTCATTTCTTCTTGGCGGCGGCGGGCCACAGCGCGTCGACGTCGATACCGCACGCGGCAACGGCCGACCGCGAATCCGTGCCGTAGGCCTTTCGCCAGTCCTTCGCGCTGTCCAGCAGCGCGCGGAAGTCGGTGACCATGGTCTTCGTGCGCTTCGTGGCGCGAACCGCGTCGCGCACGCGCACCAGGACCGCCAGCCGGCGGGCCTCGAGGGCCTCCTTGCCGGACACGTCGAAGAGACGCTCCTGCTCCTTGACCGACGCCCCGTCAGAGCCCGCGAACGCCAGGAAATGCTGGATCTGGCGAACGTCGAGCGCGGTGAGCAGGTTGTGCTTCTGGCCGCGCGCGAGCAGGTCGGCGACCCCGTCGTGCAGCTTCCAGCCGCTCTCCTTGGTGCGCCGCGCGACCTCCGCCTCGAGGTTGGCGGTCTCCTCGAGCTTGCGCGCCTGCTCCTCGAGCGCTTGGCGCTTCTTGTCGTCCTCGGCGACCCGCGCCTTCTTGTCGGCCATGGCCTGGCCGTACGCCGCCCACAGGAACGGCTCCTCCTCCCAGGGCGGTCGGACCTTCGCGCCGCCCTTCCAGAAGCTGATCTGCGCCGCCATCTTGGGATCGCCCCAGCGCCGGTACAGGGAGCGCAGCTCCGCCGGTGTGATGTCGCGGTTGGCGTCGCCGAAGGCAGGCTCGTACTTCTGCACGCTCTTCTTGTCGTCGGCGACGTTGTACTTGCGCTTGCCGACGACGTCGCTCATGTTGACGCCGTCGATGATGAAGAAGACCCGGTGGTCGTTCTTGGCGGCCCAGTCCAGGCCGACCTTGCACGCTTTCTTGATGCGGTCCATGACGCGCTCGGGAGCCGAGAACTGCACGCCGCGGCGCTTGGACGACGGATCGACGCGCGTCTCCAGCCACGCCTTGAACTCCTTGGCCTGGGCGGCGATCTTGCCGCGCCCGGCGGATCCGTAGGTGGGGTCCTCGAGGTAGTGGGCACGCGCCTCGCCGTATCGGCCCCCGCCGGTGGTGCCGAGGAACTGGTTGTTGAGCTCGTCGATCGTCGCCGTGTACGCCTCGTCCCATTTGGACACCAGGGCCGTCTCCAGGGTGGGGTCGAGGTAGTCGTGGTCCTCGAGGAGGCCCATGGCATCGAGTGCCTGCTTCATCGTCGCGGCATCGCCGCGCGCGTTGGCCTCCTCCCAGTACCGCCACAGCGCCATCTTGTTCTTCACGCGCGACCACGTGTCGTGCCGCGGCCCGGCGAGGCCGTAGAGGAGGTCGCCGGGGCTGTAGGCCCTGACGACGTCGGTGTAGACGACGCGCTGCAGCCAGCGCTCGCCCGCAGCCCGGCGTGCGACCCGCCGGGCGGCGGCGTTGCCCGCGGCGCGTTGGAGCGCCAGCAGCCCGCCGGCCGGCGCGCACCGCGACGGCGGAGTCTGCGGCGACGATTCACGCTGGCGCTCGCGGGGGTCGTGCTCCCTCACCGTCGGCTCTCCTCCAGGCCCGGGACGGCGCGAGTCTACGTCCAGGTGTGCCCGCGCGCCGAGGGCGAACGGGCACCCTTTCGGGCAGGTTCAGAAGTACTTGCCGACGTCGACTCCCACTGCCGCGAG
>DASPKC010000037.1:0-2828 GCA_035628295.1 Baekduia sp. | reverse complement strand
CCGGCGTGAGCCGCGGGAGGAGCCGGACGTACTCCTCGAGCGGCAGTGCGGCGAGCAGGCGGTTCTGCTCCGCCGCGTGTGCGGCGGCAAAGCCATCCCACTCGTGAGACCCGGGGGACGACGCGACGTCCTCGCGGGCCGGGGTCGTGGCCGCGCGCGCGCCCGGAGCTTCGGTCCTGTCGCCCATCGTCCCCTCCCGGGGCCGCCGTGGGATCACTCAGAGGCGGCACGGAGAGCCGGCCCGGGGCCGAGGCTCGATGTCGACAGCGAATGGCGGCCCGTGGGGCCGACGCCGCACGCAACTGCGTGCACGTCCGTAATCTAACCTGCGCCCCCGCCCCGGGGGCCTCCGGGAGCCACCGGCCATCGTGCGATTTGGTACGAACTCGGTGCGCGTCCGTACTAAATTGTTGCGGTGCAATCACTTGCATCCTGACGAAACATTTGTCATCTTCCGAGGCCGATGCTCGACGGAACCCGTGCCGCTGGAGTGAAGCCGATGTGTGATCCCCGCCCGAGGATCAGGACGTCTCGCGCCCGCCGCCGCGCCAAGGACCACGCCCGTGTGCGCGCGGAGCAGCCGGCACCCGAGCGGACGAGAGGATTCGGGCAGCTGCGCTCGACGATCAGGGACCACGCGAGCGGGCGGCGAGCCGACGGGGCCCCGATCGAGCGCGTGCTCGCCGAGACCGCAGACCTCGCCGAGCGGGAGGTGCGTCTCGGGGATCCCTCGGTCGAGCCGGGCCTGCTGGCCCGACAGGTACGCCTGTGGAGCCTCGACGCGTACCTCGACGAGCCGGCGCTGCGGAATGCCCCACGCTTCTACTGAGCCGCGTCCCCGGTCCTGGGAGGAGCGCCACACCGCCGGCGAGACGCTCTCGCGCTCGTCGGTGCGGGCGCTGCGACAGTTCCTGCACGCGTACCGCGAGGGGTGGGTGCTCGAGACGCGCCTGGCTGCCGCGGCTCGCATGGCGGCGGACGCGCGCCAGCGGGGGCTCGCCGCCGAGCGGATGCTCGTCGCGATCAAGGGCGCCTGGTCTGCGCTGGAGGAGGTGCACCGGCTGCCGCTCCTCGAGGCGGGAGAGCTGCTGAGCCGCCTGGTGGCGCTCAGCATCCGCGCCTACTTCGCGGCGGGCCCGGTACCCGGGACCCGGGACTCGCGGGCACGTGCAGACGCCCGCGCCGCAGCCTGAACGGCGGCAGCCCCGGATGGCGACCGCGGCCGATGGGGCGGCCCAGGGCCAAGCGGACCCGCGTCTCGCGGCCATCTCGGCGGGGTTGGCCGAGCGCCTGCGCCCGATCTGCGCGGGGTGGGACGAGGCGCGGTTCGAGGCGCCCGTGCAGCAGATGGCGCGCGTGAAGCTGCGATGGTCCACGTCGTACGAGACCGAGTCCCACCTGCCCGAGTAGACCCCGCGGCGCAGCGCGAAGTCGACGAGCCCGATGGGGCGCATGCCGTCAGGGCGCACCGGTCGGGCGGTGCGCGCTCGGCGCCGGCGCCGCGAGCAGCGCATCGAGGCTGGGCCACACGTACCAGTGCGCGTCGAGAGGCGTGGCACCTCGACTCAGATAGAACGGCGCGGCGGGTGGACTGTCGGGGTTCACGTTGACGCAGACCTTCGCCACACCCTGCGCCCGGAACCACTCGGCGAGCGACCGCAGCAGACCGGTGCCGACGCCCCGCCTCCGGTGCGGGGGCGCCACGTAGAGATACTGCACCTCGCCGTCGGTGCCGAGCCGGCGGGTGCGGTGCCCGGCGATGTAGCCGACGACCACGCCATCCACCAGGGCGACGTAGCCGACGCGTGGCGCCAGCGCCTGCTGCGGGTGGTGCCGTCCGTCGAGGTAGGCCGCCACGCGCGGGTCCGGGGGGCCGGCATCGGGATCCGCGATTCGACAGCGCGCCATCGCGGGCACGTCGGCGCTGGTCGCCGCTCGGTACTGCACTGCGTCGCGTGTCGCCATCGCGCTGCGTCGCCAGCGAAAGGTGGCGGACCATGAGGTGACCTGGCTCCCGCCTCGCCGAGGAGCTGGGAGCGGCGCCTCTCCCTACCTCGGCCCGGCGCCGCGCAGCGTCGTGCGCGCCACGCGCACCCGCGACGGCCCGCCGTCGGCCGACGGATCGGTCCACGCCAGGTAGACCGTGTCGCCGAGCGCGGCGAGCTGCGGAAAGCCGCTCGCGCGCCCCTCGGTGGACGCCAGGAGCGTCTGCGACGGCCCGCGCGCGCCGTCGAGCGCCACGCGCCGGGCGCGCAGCTCCGCCCCGCCGACCGGCTGGCCCTTCGCCTGCTTCTCGGCGTCCTGCCACGGCAGCCGCGCCCTGGCGGGCGCCACGCGCTCGAGCCACGTCACCGTGGCCGCGCCCGACGCGTCCACCACGACGGCCGCGCGACCCGACGGGCTGCCGTCGTCCACGCGCGTGGGAGGGCCGAACGTGCGGCCGCCGTCCGTGGAGAAGGCGACGTTGACGCGCGCCTTCTCCTCGGGCGCGGTGAACCACGCGACCGCGACGGTGTCGCCGTGCGCCGCGAGGACCGCGCCGTTCACCGGGCAGCCAGGGTACACCCAGCCGTCCGCGTGGACGCGGACGGGCGGCGACCAGGCGCCGCTCTCGTAGCGCGCGACCGCGATGTCGCGCACCTCGCCCGGCAGGCGGTCCCGGTAGGCGACGAGCACCCCGCGGCGCGTGCGCGCGGCCGAGGTGCGGCAGCACGAGCACACCATGGTGTCGAGCATGCGCTCGCCGGCCGGGGCGGCGGCACCCAGCGCCCTGGTGGCGAGCTGCATGCGGTGCTCCGCCGGCTCCGCGACCGTCCGGGCGTAGTCGC
>DASPKC010000036.1:0-4680 GCA_035628295.1 Baekduia sp. | reverse complement strand
CGTCACGACCTTCTCGACCCTTCCGTCGTTCATCTTCGCGATGCGGTCGGCGAACTCGAAGATGCGCGCGTCGTGGGTCACGACGACCAGCGCGCGGCCGTCCTGCAATGCCAGCTCGCGCATCAGTTCCATCACCTTGTGGCCAGTCTTCTCGTCCAGGGCGCTCGTCGGCTCGTCGCAGACGATCAGCCTGGGGTTGTGGACGAGGGCGCGGGCGATGGCGACGCGCTGCTGCTGGCCGCCGGAGAGGTCGGCCGGGTAGGCGCCCGCCTTCTCCGGGATGCCGACGCGCTCGAGCAGCTCGCGCGCGCGGCGCTTCGCGTCGGCCTCCGCGATGCCCTTCACCTTCGTCGGCGCGAGCGTGATGTTGCGCTCGACGGTCATGTGCGGGAAGAGGTTGAACTGCTGGAAGACCATCCCGATGTCGGCGCGCAGCCGGGCGAGCTCCTTGCCCGTGACGTCCACGCGCTGGCCCCCGACGGTGAGGGTCCCGCCGTCGATCGTCTCGAGGCCGTTGATGCAGCGCAGCATCGTCGACTTGCCCGAGCCCGACGGGCCGGCCACCACGATCGCCTCGCCCTTGGCGATCGACAGGTCGATGCCGTCGAGGACGACGTTGTCGCCGAAGACCTTGCGCACCCCGCGCAGCTCGACGAGCGCCTCCCCGGCCATCAGGCCGACTCCGCCTCGGACTTCAGGCCCTCGGCGGGCAGGTGGACCAGGTGGTGGCGGATCGAGTGCTCGACCGGCCCGCGGATGAGCATGCCCAGGATGCGCCCGGGGTCGCCCTCCATCGTGTAGGTGGCGCGCGTCAGGCCGCCGACGTCCTCGAAGTCCCACGAGCCGCGCAACCACTTGAGGTCGCCCTTGACCTGCTCCCAGCGCATCCCGCCGAGCGGCTGGTAGGAGAAGCGCAGGACCGTCCTGATCTCCTTGACCTTCGCGTCGGCGATGGTCGTGATGAGCGTCGCGCGCCCGTCGGCGTCCGTCTCGTGGACCTCGACGCGCTTCATCGCTCCCTGCCAGCGCGGTGCGCCCGGGAGGTCCGCTGCGATGTCGAAGCAGGTCTCGATCGACGCCGCGATCTCGACGCTGTGGCTGCCGCCGAGCGTCCCCATGGCGCGACCCTACCCCCACGCGGCCCCGTTCAGGCGGCGGTGGCGGCCATCTGCAGGTGGTCGTGCACGAGCGCCCGCAGACGCGAGCTCACGTCGGCGTCGCGTTCGAGCGGCGCCATGTGCCCCGTCTTCGGCAGGACGCACAGCTCGACGAGCTGCGGGAGCTCGGCCGCCATGCGCTCCGCGTGGACCGGCGGAGTCAGACGGTCGTCGCCGCCGGCGATGACGGTCGTGGGGACGGCCAGGTGCTCGAGGCCCTCGTGCAGCTCCAGCCGCGTGAGCGTCGCGCCCACGCCCGCGCGCACGTGCGGGTGGCAGTCGCCGACCAGGCGCTCGGAGAACGCGACGGCGGCTGGCGGCGCGTCCGGGCACAGCGCGATGTGGCGCACGAGCCGGTGGCTGATGGGCGTCGACACGCCGGGGATCGGCGCCCGCGCCTCGAGCATCAGCCGGCCCACGACGTTGGTCACCGTCGCCGGCGCCCGGACCACGAGCGACTCGCTGACCAGGTCGCCCACGCCGGTGTTGACCAGCGCGGCGGCGGCGAGGCGCTCGCGGACGACCTCGGGGTGCTCGGCGGCGAGGGCCACGATCGTCATCGCACCCAGCGAGTGCCCCGCGACGACCGCGCGCTGCCGGTCGGCCAGCGTGGCGTCGAGGACCGCGGCGAGGTCCTCGGCGAAGCGCTCCATCGCGTAGTCGCCCGAGGCGGGGCGGCCGCTGAGCCCGTGGCCGCGCAGGTCCCAGGTCACGACGCGCAGCCCCGCCGCGACGAGGTCCTGCACCTGCAGCGCCCAGAAGTCCGTGGTGCACGTCCAGCCGTGGGTCAGCACGATCGTCGGGCCGCCGTCGGGCCCGTGGACCTCCACGTGCAGCTGCGTCCCGTCCGGGGCGGCGACGGGCTGCACCCGCCCGCGCGGCAGGACGGCCAGGCGCTCGCGCAGCGGATCGCGCTCGAGCGCGCGCCGGTCAGCGCGCCGGGCGGCCTCCCAGCCCGCCGCGGCGACGCCGGCGGCGAGGCCCAGCGCCGCGCGCCTCATGCCGCCACCCCGGCGCGCTCGCGGGCGGGCACGAACGTGTAGTTCTCGGCGTCGAAGCGGCGCATCAGGCGCTGGAAGCGGATGACCGAGTGCGGCCACAGCGTCGACGCGCGACCCTTGCTGTCCAGGTACCAGGACTCGCAGCCGCCGGCGATCCACACCGTCGGCTCGGCGGCCTTGTCCAGCGCCGCGGTCCAGGCGTCCTGGGCCTCGCGGCGCGGCACCAGCGCGCCGGCGCCGCGGGCCTGCGCGGCCTTGATGCCCTGCACCAGGTAGCCGGCCTGGGCCTCGGCCATCAGCACGACCGAGTTGTGCCCGAGGCCCGAGTTGGGCCCGAGCAGCATCGCGAGGTTCGGGAAGTCGGCGAACGTGGTCGCGCGATGGGCGTGCGGGGAGCCCTCGAAGTCCTCGGCGAGGCTGACGCCCCGGCCGTTGCGGATGAGGTGGGCGGCCGGCATGTCGGTGACGTGGAAGCCGGTGCCGTAGATGATCGTGTCGACCTCGAGTTCCTGGCCGTCGTGCGTGACGATCGAGCGCTCGCGGATCTCGCGGATGCCCTCCGTGTGGACCGCGACGTTCGGCCGCGCGAGGGCGGGCAGGTAGTCGTTGGACAGCAGCATGCGCTTGCAGCCCAGGCGGAACGTCGGCGTCAGCTTGCGCCGCAGCTCCGGGTCCTTGACCTGGCGGCGCAGGTGCAGGCGGCCGAGGACCTCCGGCACGCGCGCCCGGCGGGCGTCGAGGAACCAGAAGACGAGCGACTCGAGGATGACGAACGTGATGGCCCGCACCGTGCGCTGCACGAGCGGGACCCGGCGGAAGAGCTTGCGCTCGAAGGCGCTGAACGGGCGCTGCAGCCGCGGCATGATCCACGGCGCGGTGCGCTGGAAGACGTGCAGCTGCCCGACGTGCGGGGCGATCGCCGGGATGAACTGGATGGCGCTGGCGCCGGTCCCCACGACCGCGACCTTGCGGCCCGCGAGGTCGTGGGCGTGATCCCACTCGGCGGAGTGGAACGCGGTGCCGGTGAAGCGCTCGAGGCCCGGGAGATCGGGGAACTTCGGCACGTGCAGCGGCCCGAGCGCGCCGATGAGGAACTGCGCCCGGACGGTCCCGGCGTCGGTGCGCACGACCCAGCGCTGGTCGGCGTCGTCCCAGTCGGCCCCCTCGACGAGCGTGTTCAGGCGGATGTGGGGCAGCAGGCCCTCGTCGCGCACGACGCGCTTGATGTAGGCCTGGATCTCGGCCTGCGGCGCGAACTGGCGGCTCCAGTCCGGGTTGGGTGCGAACGAGAACGAGTAGACCTGCGAGGGCACGTCGCAGGCGCAGCCGGGGTAGTCGTTCTCGCGCCAGGTGCCGCCGACGTCGGCGGCCTTCTCGAGGACGACGAAGTCGGAGATGGCGCCGCGGCGCAGCGCGGCGGCCATCGAGAGGCCGGAGAAGCCGGCACCCACGACGCAGACCTGCACGTCGGTGGGCAGCGCGGGCGCGGCCGTGGCGGCGGCGGGGTGGTCCAGGACGGTCATGCGGTGGTGGCTCCGTGGTCGTGGGTCAGGAGGGCGAAGTGGATGGAGGCCGCCAGCGGCGCGAGGTCGCGCAGGCGGTCGGTGGCGCCGAGGCGCAGGGCCTCGCTGCCGAGCTCGTTGACGGCGCCGATCGCCGCGCGCGCGACGTCGAGCGAGACGGCGGGGAGCGCCGGGTCCTGCGCGCGGGCCGCGTCGTGCAGGGCGAGCAGGAGGCGCGCCCAGCGGTCGTGGATCGCGGCCCGCCGCTCCAGCGCCGCCGGGCCGGCGCCGAGGACCTCGACGATGAAGGTGCGCGCGAAGGCGGGCTCCTCGGCGAGGCCGGCGAAGTACGACGCGGCCACGGCGTCGAGCTGCTCGCGCAGGGCGCCGTCGCCCGGCGCGGCCATCAGGCGCTGCTCGAACACCGCGGCGCAGGCGTCGTAGGCCGCGAGGAAGCACGCCTTCTTGTCGGCGAAGAACGCGTAGAAGGTCTTGCGCGACACGCCCGCGCCGCCGACGACGTCGGCGATCGTCGTCGCGGCGTAGCCCTTCTCCGCCACGGCCTCGGCCATCGCCCGCAGCAGCCGCGCGACCTGCGACGCGGCCACCTCGTCGCGGCTCATCCCGTGGCGCCCTGCCGGCAGCAGCCGGGCGGCGGCGAGGTCGACCCGCGTGGTGTCGGCGGTTCCTACGGCCATGTAGGAACGGTAGCGTACCCGAGCTGACCGGCCGGTCAAGCCGGATGTGTCCCAGCGCACACACGCGCGGTGGTGTGCCGCCGGCGCCGTGGCGCGCCGCGCGGCGGCGTGCCGCGCCGTCCGGGGTCGGACCTTCCGCGTGCCCGCCGCCGCGCCGCGGGGGTAGCCTGCGCGCGTGGGCTGGGCGATGCTCTACCTGTTCGTCGCGCTCAAGGTCCCGCTCATCGCGCTGTTCTGGCTGATCTGGTGGGCGGTGCACCAGGAGCCGGAGCTCGAGGACGCGGGCGACGACGGCGGCCAGCGCGTCCGCCGGCGCCCGCAC
>DASPKC010000035.1:0-12704 GCA_035628295.1 Baekduia sp. | reverse complement strand
GGCATGTTCAACATCTACGCGCTGCTGTTCGGCACGTTCGGCGGCGTCCTGGTGACGCTGTCCAACGACGCGCCGCTCGGCCCGTTCTGGGCGACGTACTTCAACAACGCGACGACCACGGAGCTCTGGGGGTCGCTGCTGAAGACGACGCTGTTCGGCGGCATCATCGCGATCGTCTGCTGCTACAAGGGCCTCACGGCGTCCGGCGGGGCGGCCGGCGTCGGCCGGGCGGTCAACCAGGCGGTCGTCATCGCCTTCTTGGGCATCGGGGCGTTCAACTACGTCTTCACCCAGACGCTGCTGGCCACCCACCCCGAGCTGTCGGCGGTGCGGTGATCGGCCTCGGCCGCATCCAGGACGCGTTCGCCTCCTTCGGCGAGCTGCTGCGCTTCAGCGGGCGCGTCATGGCAGGGGTGTACTCGGGCCGCGTGCTGCGGTTCTTCGGCGAGGCGCTGCGGCAGGCGGGCATCCTCGTGGCCGGCTCGGTGCTCATCGTGCTGGCGCTCGTCTTCATCCTGGGCCTGCAGTGCGGGATCGAGGGCGCCTACAGCTCGCGCGCCGTCGGCTCACCGTCGGTCTCCGGCGCGTTCACCGCGCTGTGCGACCTGCGCGAGGTCACGCCCTACGCCTTCGGCTACATGATGGCCGCGAAGGTCGGCACCGGCATGGTGGCCGAGTTGGGCTCGATGCGGATCTCCGACGAGATCGACGCCCTGGAGGTCATGGGCTTCGACTCGATCCTCTTCCTGTGCGCCACCCGCCTGCTGGGCATGTGGATGGTGCTCCCGTTCGTCTACATCGCCGCGGTGGCGGTCGGCTTCATCGGCTCCTACATCGCCGTGGTGCAGCAGATCGGCGAGGTCAGCGCCGGCGGCTACTTCCAGATCTTCTGGCAGTTCCAGGACCCCGTCGACCTCGTGTACTCGGCGGTCAAGGGCATGGTCATGGCCACCTTCGTGGTGCTCGTCGGCTGCTTCTACGGCTACAACGCAGGCGGCGGGCCCGTCGGGGTCGGCACGGCCACCGCGAAGTCGATGGTGACGAACATCCTGGGCATCCACCTGATCGGGCTGCTCGGGACGCAGCTCTTCTGGGGCGGCAACGCGAGGGCCCCCATCGGCGGATGACCGACGTGCGCCGCACCGCGGTCCTGCGGGTCGTCGCGATCGCCGCCATCGTGATCGCCCTGGCGGTGGCGCTCGGGTCTGTGGCGGGCGGCGGCGGGTACAAGGTGACCGCCACGTTCCGAGATGCCGGCCAGCTCGTGACCGGCGGGCTCGTGCAGGTGGGGGGGCGCCCGGTCGGCACGATCGAGGACATCCGCCTCAGCCCGGACGGGCTGGCCGAGGTGGTGCTCGACATCGACGACGACGACGTCGTCCCGCTGCGCCGCGGCACCCGCGCCACGATCCGCACGGTCGGGCTGTCGGGCCTGGCCAATCGCTTCGTCGACCTCGACCCCGGGCCGCAGGCGGCGCAGGAGATCGAGGACGGCGGGGAGCTCGGCCTGACCGAGACGCGGGGCATCGTCGACCTCGACGCGCTGCTGAGCTCCCTCGACCCGCGCACGCGCACGCGCCTGCAGTCGCTGATCCGCAACGGCGGCACGCTGGCCGACGACGACGGCGGCAAGCGCGTCAACCGGGCGCTGCGCTATCTCAATCCTGCCCTGGCCCAGACCCGCGCGCTGGCCGAGGAGCTGACCCGCGACCGCGACGCGTTCGAGATGCTCGTAGCCGGGTCCGCCAGGACGGTCGGCGCGCTGGCCGACCGCGACGCCGACCTCGAGCGCGGCCTGGCCTCGACCGCCACGACGCTGCGCACCGTCGCCGCCGAGCAGCGCGCGCTGGCGGCGGTGCTCGCCGGCGCGCCCGGCGCCTCGCGCCAGATCCGCGGCTCCCTGGCGCGCGTGGGGACGACGTTCGACGCGATCCGCCCTGCGCTGCGCGACCTGCGCCGCGCCTCGCCGTCGGTCGCGGCGCTGCTGCGGCGCACGCCGCCGGCTTCGCGCGCCCTGCGGCCCGTCGTGACCGACCTCCGGGGGCTGCTGCCCGGGTTGGACACCACGCTCGGCCGGCTCGCTCCGCTGGCCCGGGTCGCGGTGCCGGCTGTCACGTCAGCCACGTCGGCGGTGGGCGAAGCCACACCGGTGTTCGCCGGCCTGCGCCCGTACAGCCTCGACCTGGTGGGCGGCCTGTTCAACGGGCTCGGCGGCACCGCCGGCAATGTGTACGACGCCAACGGGCACCTCGGCCGCATCGCCGTCGAGGCCGGTTCGGGGTCCCAGAACGGGCTCGCGTCGTTGCTGGGGACGTCGTTCGGCTCGCTGCAGGCCGAGACCAACCTCCTGGCGCGGTGCCCCGGCATGGCCGCGCAGCCCGCCGGCGACGGCTCGAACCCCTGGGTCACCGACGAGGCGCCCTGTGACGGACAGCGGGGCCGGCGGTGAGGCGCGCGCTCGCCCTCGGCGCGGTGCTGGCGGCGGCCGGTGGCCTGGGCCTGGCCGCCACCGGCGGCGCCCAGCAGGACACGCAGGACGGGCCGTCCTCGGGCGAGTACCGCGTCGACGCGGTGTTCGACACCGCCAAGGGCATCGTCCCGGGCCAGCTCGTCAAGATCGCCGGGGCCCGGGTCGGCGAGGTCGCCGACGTGCAGCTCACGCCGCAGTACACGGCGCGGCTCGAGCTCGCCGTCGACGGGCGCTTCGCCCCCTTCCGCGCCGACGCCCGCTGCGAGATCCAGCCCGAGGGCCTCATCAGCGAGAACTTCGTGCAGTGCGACCCTGGCTCGCCCGACGCGCCACCGCTGCAGGCCGGCGGCGAGGGGACGCCGACCGTGCCGCTGGACCGCACCCGGGTCCCCGTCAACCTCACCGACCTCTTCGAGATCTGGAAGGCGCCGGTGCGCGACCGGCTGCAGATCGTCCTCACGGCGCTCGGCGCGGGCGTGGCCGCGCGCGGGGAGGACCTCAACGCACTGCTGCGCCGCGCCAACCCGACGCTCGGTCTGGTCCGCGAGGCCGTGGGGATCGTCGACGCCCAGCGCGACGAGGTCGCCGCGACGCTGCGCGACGCGCATCGCGTGACCGCCGAGCTGGCGCGCCGGCCAGACCGCGTCGAGGCGTTCATCGACGCGACCGCCGACGTCACCGAGCGCACCGCCCGCCGGCGCAGCAAGCTGCAGGAGGGCGTCCGGCGGCTGCCCGGCCTGCTGCAGGCCACCCGTCCGGCCCTGCAGCGCCTCGAGCGCTTCGCTGACGACAGCACGCCGGTGGTGCGCGACCTGCGCGCCGCGTCGCCGGACCTCGAGCGGCTGTTGCGCCGCCTGCCCGCCGCCGGGCGCGAGGGGCTGCCCGCCCTGCGCGCGCTCGGCACCACGGGGCACCGCGCGCGGCCGACGATCCGCAGCGCCCGGCCGGTCGTGCGCCGCCTGGCGACGTTCGCCGGGGCGGCGCGGCCGACCGGCAAGGAGCTCGCGACGCTCCTGGTGAACCTGCGCGAGCGCGGGTTCGTCGAGAGCCTGCTGCGGTTCGTCTTCAACGTCACCCGGGCGACGTCGCGCTACGACGCGGTCTCGCACATCCTGCCGGCCCACATGGTGCTCAGCACCTGCTCGCTGTACGCGACCGCGCCGGCGGCGGGCTGCGACGCCAACTACACGCGCACGGCGCCGGCCGCACGCCACGGGCAGCGCCGCGCCCCGTCGGCGCGGCGCCCGCGGCCCGAGCAGCCGCCCGCCGCCCTCCCGACGCCCGCGCCGCGGCCGGCGCCCCGGCCGGGCACGGCGCCCGGCCTGCCGCAGGTGACCAGGCCGGTGACCGAGCTCGTCGACCGGCTCGTCGGCGCGCTGACCGGCCCGCGGCGCGACGGCCGCGGCACCGACCGCCTCCTCGACCTCCTCCTCGGCCCATGAGCACCCGGGCGAGGCGCACCGGCGGAGTCGCCGCCACGGCCGCGAACCCGATCGTCGTCGGCTCGATCATCCTGATGGCGGCGATCGTCGGGATCGTCCTCAGCTACACGGCCAACCGGGGGCTGCCGTTCGTCCCGACCTACGAGGTCCGCGCCGAGGTGCTGGACGCCGCCGAGCTCATCGAGGGCTCCAGCGAGGTCCGCGTCGGCGGCTCGCGCGTCGGCATCGTCAAGGAGGTCGAGGCGGTGGCGCCCGGCAACGGCCGCCGCGCCTACGCCGTGCTGCGCCTCGCGCTCGACGCCGACCAGGAGGGGATCCCCACCGACAGCACCGTGCAGGTCGCCCCACGGTCGATCCTCGGCGCCAAGTTCGTGGACCTGCGCCTGGGGACCGCCGCGCGCGAGCTGCCCAACGGCGGCGTGCTGCCCATCCGCCAGGCGATCGCCGGCGTCCAGCTCGACGAGGCCTTCGGCGTGTTCGAGCCGCGCACCCGGCGTGCCGTGCAGCGGGCCGTGACCAACCTCGGCGACGCGCTCGCCGGCCGCGGCAGCGCGCTCAACGACACCGTCGCGGACGCCGGGCGGCTCATCGCGCCGCTGCAGCGCACGCTGCGGGTGCTGGTGCGGCCGGACACCGAGCTCGACGCGCTGCTGTCGGCGGCGGCGGGCGCGAGCGCCGCGCTGGCGCCGGTGGCCGGTGAGCTCGCGGCCGTCGTCGACGACGGGGCGACGACGATGCGGGCGGTGGCCGCCGCCGGCCCCGAGCTGGAGGCGGCCGTGGCCGCCGCGCCCGCGACGTTCGCCGCCGGGACGCGGGCGGCCCGCGCGTCGGCGCCGGTGCTGGCCGACGCCGCCGCGATCGCGCGCGAGCTGCGCCCGGCGACCGGCCGGCTGCGCCCTGCCCTGCGAGCGCTGGACCGGGCCGTGCGGGTCACCACGCCGGTGCTCGGGCGCGTGCCCGGGTTCTCGGGGGCGCTGGACGACACCCTGCAGGCGCTCGGCGCGCTCGCGCGCAGGGACTCGGCCATCCCGGCGGTGATCAAGCTCACCCAGACCGTCACGTCCCTGGACCGCACGCTCGACGTCCTGCTGCCGGCGCAGGTGACCTGCAACGCGGGCGCCCTGTTCGTGCGCAACCTCGGCGGCGTCATCGACACCGGCGACCCGCAGGGCAACTGGCTGACCTTCGTGCCGGTGCTCGAGCCGTCGCAGAGCTTCCAGCAGGCGCGGCCGGCGGCCAACCTGCACGCCAACCCCCGGCCCACCAACGACGCGTCGGAGTGCGAGACCGGCAACGAGCCCTACCTGCCGGGGCAGCGGATCGGCAGCCCCGGGGCCAGCCAGGGCACCACGACGGAGCTCACCCGTGCGCCGGCGCAGGCGACGGCGCGCGCGCGGGCCGCCGGGCTGCTGGAGGCCGGGCGATGAGGCTGCCGGGCCGCCGCGGACCGAAGGCCCCGAGCCGGCTGGCCAAGCCGCCGGTGGCGCTCGGCGTGATCGGGGCCGTCGTGCTCCTCGTCGGGTCGTACTTCATCTTCGCCAAGCGGCTGCCGTTCGTCGAGGGCTACCGGATCCAGGCGGTCTTCCAGAGCTCGAACGGGCTGCGCGCCGGCTCGCCGGTGCGGATCGCCGGCGTCGAGGTCGGCAAGGTCGTCGCCATGGAGCCCGGGCCTGGGTCGACCCGGATCGTGGAGATGGAGCTCTCCGACCGGGGCCGGCCGGTGCACGAGGGCGCCACGCTGCGGATCCGCCCGCGGCTGTTCCTCGAGGGCGGCTTCTACGTGGAGCTCTCGCCGGGCAGCCCGCAGGCGCCCGAGCTCGACGACGGGGCGACGATCCCGCTCGGCGCCACCGCCACGCCGGTGCAGTTCGACCAGATCCTGGGCACGTTCACGCTGCCCACCCGCCAGAGCCTGAAGACGCTCGTCACCGAGCTCGACGCGGCGCTCGACGAGGGCGGGGCGCAGGCCGCGGTGCGCGCCGCCGGACCGCTGGCGCCGGCGCTGCGCGACACGGCCGTCCTGACGGAGGCCGCGCGCGGCACCGAGGACGAGGACGTCTCGCGGCTCGTGACCGGCGCCGCGAAGGCGACGAAGGCCCTGGGGGACCGCCGCGAGGAGCTGTCGGGGCTCGTCTCCGGGCTGGCCGCCACCACCGGCGCGCTGGCCGCCGAGTCCTCGGCGCTCGGCGAGGGCCTGCGCGAGCTCGCCGGCGTGGTGCGGACCGCCCCGGCGTCCCTGCGCGCCATCGATCGCGCGCTGCCGGCCACCGAGGCGCTGCTCGACGAGCTGCGGCCCGGGCTGCGGCGCGCCCCGCAGGTGCTGCGCGGCACCGAGCGGCTGCTGGCCCAGCTGCAGGCCGCCTCCGGCGCGCGTGAGCTGCCCGCGCTCCTCACCGCGGCGCGGCCGCTCGTCGCCGAGCTGCCGTCGCTCGCCGAGCGGCTCACGGCGCTGTTCCCGCTCGTCACGCCGGTCACCGACTGCGTCCGTGACCGGGCGCTGCCGGTGCTCGAGGCCAAGCTCGACGACGGCGACCTGTCGACGGGGCGCCCGGTGTGGCAGAACCTCGTGAGCGCGGCCACCGGGCTGACCGGCTCGGGTGCGTCGTTCGACGCCAACGGGTTCTGGGTCCGCTACCTCGTCGGCCTCGGCGAGCAGACCGTCTCCACGGGCGTCGTGCCGGGGCTCGGCGCGCTGACGGGCGGCGCCGACCGCCCGGTGCTCGGCTCGCGCCCCACGCCGCTGCCGGCCGGCCGGCTGCCGGCCTTCCGCCCCGACGCGCGCTGCACCGACCAGCCGGCGCCGGATCTCCGGGCGCGCACGGGCGGCGGCACGCCGATGCGCACGCGCGCGACGACCGAGCGCCGCCGGCCACGGCCGTCCGCAGCCCGTCTGCAGCGGCTGATCGCCCCGAAGGCGCTGCGGCGCACCCTCCGGGGCCTGGCCGGCGAGGACAGCCGCTGATGCGCCGCCAGCTGCGCCAGAACGCCCGCCTGCTGGTCGCCATCGGCTTCCTGGTGATCGTCGCGCTCGGCTCGGGCGGCTACATCCTCAGCCAGCAGCGCCTGCGCTCCCCGCTGGACGAGCGCTACACCGTGCAGGCGGAGTTCGCCGCGTCCGTCGGCCTCGTCCCGGGCCTCGGCCAGCCGGTCAACGTGGCCGGGGTCAAGGTCGGCCAGGTCGCCGGCGTGGAGCTCGAGAACGGCCGCGCCGTCGTCGCGCTCGAGATGGACCCCGAGGAGCTGCCGCAGGTCTTCTCCGACGCGCACGCCCGGCTGGTCCCGCGCACCCCCCTCAAGGACCTGCAGGTCGAGCTCGACCCGGGGCGCCGCCGCGACAAGCCGCTGGCCGAGGGCGGCCGCATCCCCGTCGCGCGCACCAGCCCGCCGCTGGACTCCGACGAGCTCACCCGCGCCCTGGACGCCGACACCCGCGACCTGTTCAGCGTGCTCGTCGGCGAGGGCGCCCGGGGCATGCGAGGACGCGGCGGCGATCTCCGGGCGCTGCTGCGCACCCTCGAGCCCACGGCAGAGCAGATCGCGTCGCTCACGGGGGCGCTCAAGCGCCGGCGCGGCGCGCTGCGCGGGCTCGTCCACGAGCTGTCGCTCCTGGCGCACGCCGCGGGCCGCAGCGACCAGCGCCTCGGGCGCCTGGTCGAGACGGGCAACGCCACGCTCGGCGCGCTGGCGGCCGAGGAGCGGGCGCTGCGCACCTCGGTGCGCGACCTGCCGGCGACCCTGCGCGCGACGCGGCGCACGCTGGCGCGCCTGCGCACGTTCACCGCGGAGGTCCGGCCCGCGCTCGAGGAGCTGCGGCCCGCCGCCCGGCGCCTGGCCCCGGCGCTCGACGGCCTCGCGCCGCTGGCGCAGGCGGGGCCGGGCATCGTGCGCACCCAGCTGCGGCCGTTCGTCCGCGAGGCGGGTCCGCTGGCCAAGGAGCTCACACCCGCGGCCCGGGACCTGTCGGCCGTGACGCCGGACCTCGTCACGTCGTTCCTGGCCCTGAACTACGTCGTCAACGAGCTGGCGTTCAACCCGCCGGGCGACGACGAGGGCTACCTGTACTGGCTGGCCTGGTTCACGAACAACTCGGCGTCGTTTCTGTCGACGCAGGACGCGCACGGGCCGTCGTGGCGGGGCCTGCTCCTGCTGTCGTGCGACTCGATCTCCGGGCAGCCCGGCCTCGAGACGCTCGCGGATGCGCTGACCGGCCTGCTCCCGATCTGCCAGGACGGCGGCTGATGGGCACGCGGTCGACCTCCCGCGCCTCGCTGCTGGCGGCCGTCGTCTTCGCGCTGTCGGTGTTCGCGTTCACGCTGTTCGTGTGGGTGTCGTTCGGCGGGTCCGTGCCGTTCGGCGCCAAGGGCTACCGCGTGAGCGTGCAGTTCGGGCCGGAGGCGTCGAACCTGTTCCCCAACGCCGACGTGCGGATCTCGGGCGTGACGGTCGGCGAGGTGGCGGGGGTCGACACCGTCGGCGGGCGCATCGACGCCGAGCTCGAGCTCGAGCCGCGCTCCACGCCGCTGCCGTCGGACGCCCGCGCCATCGTGCGGTCCAAGACGCTGCTGGGCGAGGCCTACGTCGAGCTGACGCCCGGGTCCAGGACGGCCCGCAAGCTCGGCGAGGGCGAGCGGCTCTCGGCGGCCAACGTGCAGGAGGCGCAGGGTCTCGACGACGCGCTGTCGGCGTTCGACGAGCGCACCCGCCGCGACTTCCGGCGCTTCCTGGAGGGCGTCGGCGACGCGTTCGAGGGGCGCGGCGACGACGTCAACGCCGCCCTGGGCAACGCGCCGCTGGCGGTCGCCGACCTGCGCCGCCTCGTGGACGCGCTGGACCGCCAGCGCGGCGCCGTGCGCGAGCTGGTCCGCGACACGGGCACCGTCCTGCGGACGGTGGCCGACCGCGGCGCCGACGCCCGGGCCATCGCCACGGAGGGGGCGGCCGTGCTGCGGGCCACCGCCGCGCGCGACCGGCAGCTCACGGCCACCGTCAAGGAGCTGCCGCCCGTGCTCGGGGCGCTGCGGCGCTTCAGCGACGACGTGGTGGAGCTCTCCGCCGAGGCGGCCCCGACGCTGCGGACCCTGCGCCCCGTCGCGCCGCTCGTGCGCCCCGGCCTGGTGGAGCTCGAGCGCCTGGCGCCCGAACTGACGTCCGTGGCCCGCGCGCTGGACCGGACGATCACCGCGGCCCGCCCCGGCCTGCCCGCGGCGACCAGCATCGTCAAGGCCGCCGGGCCCCTGCTCGACGTCCTGGTGCCCGCCGCGCGCGAGCTCGTGCCGGTCGTGCAGACCATCGAGGCCTACCGGTCCGACGCGATGGCCTCCCTGGCCAACGGCGCCGCCGCGACGAACGCCGTCACGCCACGCGCCGACGGCACGCGCGACAAGTACCTGCGGGTGCTGCTCCAGTTCAACAACGAGTCGCTCTACGGCGTCGCCCGGCGCCACGGCACGCACCGCGAGAACGGCTACCTGCGCCCGGGCGGGATGGAGGACCTGGTGCAGGGCCGGCCGCTGCGGGCCTTCGAGTGCCAGGACGCCGGAAACCCGAACGCGGTCCCGCCGCTGGGCACCGGCGCGCCGCCGTGCCTGGAGCAGGAGCCGTTCTCGGTCACCGGCGACGAGCGGCGCCAGTTCCCGCACACCGAGCGCGACCCGGTCCGCTAGCGCCCGGCGGCATTGACGCCTGTCAAGCCACGGGGGTACGGTCGGCCCATGGGCCAGGAGCAGGTGGAGCAGATCCTCGAGCAGGCGGTGGCCGGCGGCGCGGTCCCGGGGGCGGTGGCGATCGCCGTCGACCGCGACGGCGTGGTCGCCCACGCGGCGGCCGGGGCGCTGGAGGTGGGCGGCCAGACGCCGGTGCAGGCCGACACGGTCTTCCGCATCGCCTCCATGACCAAGGCGCTCGCCACGGTGGCCGTGCTCCAGCTCGCCGAGCAGGGCCGCCTCGACCTGGACGCCGAGGTCCGCTCGATCCTGCCGGAGTTCGGCGAGCTGCAGGTGCTCGAGGGCTTCGACGGCGACACGCCGCGGCTGCGCCCGCCCGCGACGCAGGCCACCGTCCGCCAGCTGCTCAACCACACCGCCGGCTGCAGCTACTGGTTCACCAACGCCGACCTCCTGCGCTGGCACGACATCACGCAGACGCCCGACGTCTTCAGCTTCTCCAAGGCCTATCTCAAGGCGCCGCTGGTGGCCGACCCCGGCACCCGCTGGGAGTACGGGACGAACACCGACTGGGCGGGGCTGGTCGTCGAGGCCGTCAGCGGCCAGACCCTCGGCGCGTACCTGCGCGAGCACCTCTTCGAGCCGCTGGGCATGCGCGAGACCTCGTTCCGCCGCAGCCCCGAGCAGGTGCAGCGCACCATGCCGCTGCACTCGCGCACCGACGACGGCGGCCTCGTGGCCAACGGGATCGAGTACCCCGACGAGCCCGAGTTCGAGCCTGGCGGCCACGGGGCGTACTCGACGGCCGGCGACTACGGGCGCTTCCTGCGGATGCTGCTGCGCGGCGGCGAGCTCGACGGCGCGCGCGTTCTCAAGGAGGAGACGGTCGACCTGGCCTTCTCGCCGTCGATCGGCGACATCCAGCTGCCGGAGCTCATCCGCTCGGCGCGGCCCGACCTCACCAACGACATCCCGGCGCTGCCGGTGCCGTCGACGTGGGGTCTGGGCTTCCAGCTGGTGCTGGCCGACATCCCGGACCTGCGCCGCGCCGGCAGTGGCAGCTGGGCGGGACTGGCCAACTGCTACTTCTGGGTCGACCGCGCCAGCGGCGTGGCCGGCGCCTGGCTGACGCAGGTGCTGCCCTTCTTCGACGAGCCGATCGTCAACGCCGCTCTCACCTTCGAGGGCGCCGTCTACGCGGCTAGGGGCGCAGCCGTACCGGCAGCCTCTTGAGCTGATTGGCGAACGGGCTGGTCGCGTACGCCGGCCGGCCCGCGAGCTGCATGTCCGGGAAGCGGCGCAGCGTCTCCTCGAACAGGATGCGCAGCTCCAGGCGGGCGAGCGCGGTGCCCAGGCAGAAGTGCCGCCCGCCGGCGCCGAACGCCTGGTGCTCGGGGTTGCGCTCGACGTCGAAGACGTCCGGGTCCTCGTAGCGCGTCTCGTCGCGGTTGGCCGACGGGTACCAGAGGACGACCTTCTCGCCCTCGCGGATCTGCTGGCCGTGGAGCTCGGTGTCCCGCGTCGCCGTGCGGGCGAAGTGGCCGAAGGCGGGGAACATGCGCAGCGACTCCTCGACCGCGCTGGGGATCAGCGACGGGTCGGTGAGCACCTTCTCCATCTGCGCGCGATCCTCGAGCAGCGCGCGCATGCCGCTGCAGAACGTGGCCTTCGTGCTGTCGTTGCCCGCGGCCATCAGCAGCATGAAGCCCATGACGATCTCGTGCTCCTCGAGGCGCTCGCCGTCGACCTCCGCGTGCACGAGGACGCTGGTGAGGTCGTCGGTCGGATGCTCGCGGCGCGCGGCGATGAGCTTGCCGCAGCGCTGGAAGACCTCGGGCACGTCGCGCTCCATCACCGTCTGCGGGCCCTCGGGATTCAGGTCGGGGTCGCCCGCTCCGAGGATGCCGTTCATGAGCCGCGCCCAGATCGCGTCGTCCTCGGGCGCGAGCCCCATGAACGACCCGATGACGCGCGCGACGGCAGGCTGGGCGACGTCGTCGACGAGGTCGCATGTCTCCCGGTCGGCCAGGCGGTCGAGGACCTCGGTGACGATCTCGCGGATGGCCGGCTCGTGCTGGGCGATGCGCCGCGGGGTGAAGCCCTGCTGGAAGAGCGCCTTCAGCCGGTCGTGCTTGGGCGGGTCCATCCCGATGAACATCGCCCGCTGCATCTCCACCGGGAAGACCGTGACGGACGCGGTGAACCCGTTGCGCTCCGACGACCAGGTCTGCCAGTCGCGGCTGACGGCGTGGATGTCGTCGGCGGTCGTGACCGACCAGAAGCCATCGTCCTCGGGGAACTGGCTGATGCCGCTGCTCCAGTGCACCGGGCACTCGCGGCGCAGCCGGCGGAACGCCTCGTGCGGCGGGCCGTCCTCCCAGAGCTCGCGGTCGGCCATGCGCAGCTGGTCGAGAGGGAGATCGGTCGGCTGAGCGCTCATGCGCCGACCGTACCTGACGCAGGCGTCAGGACGGGAGATCTGCGTCGTGGCGCGCGTCAGGCCGTGGCCGCGCTGAGCGCTGCGTCGCGTGAGCGGTGGATCTCCAGGTGGCGATCGAGGTTCGTCAGCTCGATGACGACCGCCGCGGCGCTGCCCGGCGGCGCGACGACGCAGAGCCGGCGGCCGTTGCGCCGCAGACGGCCGTCGGCCTGGACGATGGCCCCGAGCGCGGTGGAGTCGATGAACGTGACGCCCGTCAGGTCGACGACGACAGGGGCGTCGACCTGGCCGGCCGCCTCGTTGAGCTCGGGGCGCAGGTCCCGGGCGGCGGCGACGTCGAGCTCCCCCGTCGGGGCGATGACGATGGAATCGGTCATGCGCCGCGAGACGTACCCGGAACCGCCGCGGGGCACCGTGAACCGGTCACACAAGCCGGGCACCCCCGCCCCATGGCGTCCGATCCCGAGCTGCCGGAGGGGCTCGTCTACCAGGAGGACTTCGTCAGCCGCGAGGAGGAGCGCGAGCTGCTGGCAGTCGTGGAGCGGCTCGACTACCGGACGGTCACGATGCGCGGCCAGACCGCCCGCCGGACGGTCCAGCACTTCGGGCTGGACTACGCGTACGAGTCGGGGGAGCTCGTCGAGACCGCCCCGCTCCCCGAGCCGCTGGTGTGGCTGCGCGACCGCTGC